>JAJBVG010000087.1:0-6332 GCA_020859945.1 Clostridiales bacterium
CCTTTAAGTAGTCCAGGCGCTCCTCCGGCGTGGCGAAGGGCGTCCAGTGGGTGGGTGCAACGGGCATTGGGGGGTCTCCTCTCTATTGTTGGCTGAGCCAGGTGTCGAAGTCCTGGTCGCCGTGGTCGATGTGGGGGAAGATTCTGCGGAGGTTGTTTTTGGCTTTTTGGGTATGTGGATGCTCTGGGCCGAGTTTCTCCTGCCATATCTTCCAAGCTTTCAGGAATAGTTCTACTGCCTCATCGTATTTTCCCTGACGTACATAGACAACGCCCAGGTCGTTGTAACTGTTGGCCGTGTCAGGGTGATTCTCCCCCAGTACCTTTAGCCGTATGTCCAGCGCATCTTTATGATATCTCCCCGAGATGCTCTGCAAAATAGCACACTCTTGAAATTCTTCTATTACGGAATCTATTCCCTTTCCCCAGTCAATGTTCTCGTTTTTTTGACACTCATTCGCATAAGTAACATTTCCTAATCTGGCGAGACGCACGGCAGTATCTAAAAGCACAGCAGCATCCAAGCTTTCCTCTGTCCTTTTCAACACTATATCTAGCACTGAGCTTATGATATTCAGCTTGAACTTCACCACCTGATAGTTCTCACCAGCCTGAAAATACGTCTCGTATGCCACAAAATGGAGGAAGCACTTAACAGCCTCTACCGGAATCTCGTCCAGCAAGACAATTTCCCGGATAATGGGATGGACTTCGTACCCTTCCTCCGTCCGGGTCAGCCAGCCAGTGCGTACCAGCCCAACCAAGGTGTTTTCTTCGCAGCCGATCCACTCCCGCACCACAAAGGGCACGGTACGGCTATCCGCCATCAGTGCCAAGTTCTGCATAACGCGGGTCTGTTCCTTGTCTAACCACCTCATGTCAAGACGAGGAATTGAAATAGAAGTGTAGCCCGCTACTTCCTGTTCCATCCGGGTAGTTACAACCAGAGTAATGTCGTAGCCCGTCAGTTTTCGCAACATTTCATCCGGTTGGTCTACGTTGTCCAGAAACAGAATGGTTTCCCCCGTGACGCTGCGTAAGCGGCGTTTGATTTCTGCAAAACGCTTCTCGTCATTTTCCTTCTCGTCCGTGTCAATAGCTGCCAACAGACTGCCCCGCAGAGAACCATTTTCCTGGCACTCCACCCAGCCGATTTGCTTGCATTGATTCTTCAGTTTGTGAAACAGTATGCGGGCTATAGCGGTCTTTCCCACTCCAGAAAAGCCGGAGAGGAAGAATTTGTTTTTTCCTCCCGTTTTCTCTGCCGCTACGATTTGTTGATACAAATACTCCACTGTCCGCTTTCGGAATAGAAAAATCTCCTTTGCTCTGGGTGGCGGGTCGGTCAGGTATTCGGTTTTGTGAGTTTTTGCAGCGGTGAATCTCTTAGAAACAGGTTTGAATATCTCCTTATGATCGGATAACCAGCCCAAAATACCAAAAACAGCAACAACCGCAAGGCAAATTATTCCTAATTTCCCAGGTACGTTTTCCTGAATCCATTTGAAAAGCTCAGCCATACAAACACCTCCCCGCACCGCGAAAATTTCACTTCTACTCATAGTATATCATAATTTCCACTCCACGCAAGAAAAAAGCGAAAAAACCTCTACGCCTGTCGAAGGGTGCGAACGATCCCCAGCCTCCCTTCCCCTGCGGGAACTTGCGGTTGCTTTCCCATCTCCTTTGTGTTAAAATACAGAAAAGAATGGTTCCGTGTTTATTTTTCCAACGAAAAGAAAGGATGCCGTTACCATGCCAGTCGTAAGCTCTCCCGTCCGCCCTCAGGGGCGGCTCGCCAAATGGGACAACCTGAAAGCGGTGCTGATTTTTCTGGTGGTTTTCGCCCACCTGTTCCGGCGCGTCAACGGTGAGCGTCCCATCATGGCGGGCGTGTTCTTTTTTATTTACCTGTTCCATATGCCGGCTTTCATCTTTGTCTCCGGCCTGTTCAGCAAAAACGCGGTGAAAAAGCGCAACTATGACCGGGTGTTTTCCTTCTTTCTGGTCTATCTCATCACCAAGTTTTTGATTTGGTTTGTGCAGCTGCTGCTGAAAGAAGATTTCGTCAGCGACATGCCCTACACCAACCTCTTCCGGGAAACCGGCGTGGCCTGGTACGGCCTTGCCATGTGCGTGTTCCTGCTGATGACCATGTTCCTGGAGCGTTATCGCATCCCCAACCTGATGGTCGTATCCATCGCGTTGGGCTGCCTGGTGGGGTACTGCAAGGATGTGGGCGCCGTCGGCTCTATGAGCCGAATTTTGGTCTTTTACCCCTACTTTCTGGCAGGGTACGCTCTGGAACCAAAGCAGATCCTCCACGTGACGGAGCATTGGTACAGCAGGGCGTTGTCCGTGGCTGTGCTGGCCGTCACCTGCTGGCTGTGCCTGCAATACCGGGAGGAATTGACGCCTTACTCCGAATTCTTGAAGGGAAAAACCGATTTCAGCGCCCTTGAGGAACTGGCGCCCTACGGCGGACTGTTTCGTCTGGCGCTCTACGCGGTGTCGTTCCTGCTGACCTTCTGCCTGATCGCGGTCATTCCCAACTTCCATATCCCCGTGGTCTCCACCGTGGGACAGCGGACGCTTTCCATTTACATGTTCCACTATCCCCTGGTGCTCTATTTTTACACGGGCTTTGTGATGAAGGACTGGATTCTGACCAACTGGCCCGACCTCTACGGCCCGGCATACGCCATTGTCTCTCTATTGATCGTGCTGCTGTTCGCCACAAAGCCCTTTGACTGGCTGGCCACAAAGCTCACCGTTCTGCCCCTTAAAACCGCCCCCCAACAGAAAGGCTCTGGTGATTTATGAACGCACTCAAAAAACTCCTTTCCCTGCTCCTGGCCCTGAGCCTGACGTGCGGCGTGGTCAGCACCTCCTTTGTCGCAATAGCGGCGGAAGAGGCCGCCGCTTCCTCTGAGTACGAAGAGATGCTGAGCAGCTATCTGGAAGAGACCGAGGACGAGGAAACCGCCGAGGAAGAAAACGCCGAAGAAGCGACGGATGCCGACGCTGACACATCAGAAGCCGACACATCTGCCGAGGAGGTAGAGGAAACACCTTCTGAAACCGACACGGTGGAGGAAACGTTGTCCGAAGCCGACGAAACCGTGACCGCCGCGGAGAACAGCAGCGAGACAGACTCTGGCACGTCCTCGAAGACCAATTCCAACGCATCCTCCGAGACGGACACCATCGCCGACACCACCGCCCTGGAGAGCAAAATTACCGAGGCGGAGACCCTGAGCGAGAGCGACTACACCGCCGCTACCTGGACTGCCCTGCAAACCGCCCTGACCGCCGCCCAGACCGTGCTGGCCACAAATGGCGTCAGCCAGACCGAGGTGGACGCCGCGTTGACCGACCTGACCAGCGCCATAGACGCTCTGGTCTCCTATCAGGACCTCTACAGCAGCAGCAAAAAAATCAGCCTGGAATACGATGACCGGTATACCTTCTCTTACAAGGTGACCTCCATCGTCTCCCTGACCATCACCTCCAAACGTACTGGCAGCTCCAAGGCGGACACCGCCGTGGTCAAGGTGGACAGCTCCAGCAGCAAGAAGATCATCGCCTGCGGCTGCGGCACCGCCGTCGTCACCCTGTCAAACGGCAAAACTTATGGTATCAAAGTTACCGCCGCTCCCATCAGCCTGCTGCTCATTATCGGGCAGAGCAACGCGGAGGGACGCCCCAGTTCCTCCTCCAGCAGCAGCCTTGCCACCTATAAAAAACAGTGGATCCCCAGCGAGGAGGGTCAGGTCTACAGCACCTACGCTCCCTCTGACACCTCAATGTACTCGAAAATTGGCTGGTACAGCTCAACAGGCGCCAACGGCCTGACCACCAGCAATGAGAGCGCCTTTATTCCCTCCAGTCTGACCAACAACTCCGCCTCCAAGGATTACAAATGGACCAACAACCTGACCACCGCCGGCAACGGCAAAAGCGGCATCGACAGCGCCCTGGCCTACGAGTGGAACAAACTCACCGGTGAAAAGGTTTGGGTCATCAACGCCGCCCACCACGGCAGCTCCATCACCTCCTGGCAGCCGGGCAGCTCCAAGAGCAACAACAACTTCTGGCAGGCGGTGGACCTGTACGTGGCGGCGGAGAAGCTGCTGAGCAAGGAGATCGCCGCCGGTCACTACACCCTCTCCCACAAGGGCATCTTCTGGCTCCAGGGCGAGCAGGATAAGAGCATGTCCGCCAGCAAATATCTGAGCTACTTCACCAAAATGAACAAAGCCCTGCGCACCCAGCTGAACGGCTCCGGCATTTCCGGCATGAAAAAGTCCATTGCATTCACCGGTATTATCATGGTCCGGGCCGCCGCCAGCAAACCGGCCTCCACCAGCGACTTTGCCCTGACCGGCCCTCGGCTGGCCCAGTATTACATGACCACATCCTCGAAATCCGCTTACTCCACCATCTACCTGGCGAGCCAGGCGGCGGAGCAGTGGACCTCCAACGCCAACGTAAAGTCCTACTTTAAGAACAAATATGGCACCCAGGCCAAGTACCGGGCCGCGAATCCCAACAAATCGGGCACCATCAGTATGCCAACGAAAATCAGCCAGGTACACAGCACCATCCACTACACCCAACTGGCCTATAACGAGCTGGGCATGGACGCGGCGGACAATATCTGTTACGCCCTGGGGTACGCCAAAGCACCCACCAGCAAGGTGTCCTCCGTCACCATCGTCACGGCCAATGGCTACACCAGCCGCAACAAGTCCACCGTCAAACTCTCCAAGGGCAGCACCCTGAAATTCGCGGTGAAGGTCTACCCCACCTACCTCTCCAAGGGCGTCACGGTGACTACCACCAGCTCCACCAAGTACACCGTCTCCGGCATTACGCTGACCGCTAAGAAAAACAGCAAGATCACGGTGAAGGCGGGCAGTAAATCCACTTACATTACCATCAAGAAAAAATAGCGTATATAAGTTAAAACACGCCCGGATGAAGATCAATTCTCCGTCCGGGCGTGTTGTCGTTTCTTTCGCGTTCAAATCGGCCTGTCCTCTGTCCAGAACCGCCAGGGGAAGTCCGCCGCTTCCTCCGCGTAGTCGATGCCGATGCGCTTGCCTGTGTGAATGGGACCGGAATCGGGTTCTTCCTCCAGGCCCAGGTCGGCCAGGGACGAGACGACGTACAGTTCCTCGCTGGCCGTCACGTCAATCAGGTTGTGTTCCCGTGTCAGGGCCAGGCCCTTGCACAGCTTGCCGGGGCCATTGAGGAAGTTTTTCCGCTGGTAGGCGGTCAGCTCCCGGAGAGGTTTCCCATAGCGCAGGCGGGAAATGGTCTCTCCGCCCAGCCGGGGACTGCCACCCCGCAGCAACACGGCGCAGGGCTCCCCCTCCGGCTCCGTGACCAGGTTCAGGCAGTGGTACATCCCGTAAATCAGATAGACATAGGTGTGGCCGGGAGCGGCGAACAGCGGCTCCGTCCGAGCGGTGCGCCGGTACTGATAGGCGTGGCAGCCCTTGTCAATGGGTCCCACATACGCCTCCGTCTCCGTCAGGCGGCAGACCAGCCGCTCCCCCTGCCAGACCCGCACCAGATAGGTCCCCACCAGGTCGCGGGCCACCGTCACCGTGTCCCGGTCAAAAAAATCCCGCGTCAGCTTTGCCATCTGTCTCACCTCATGGTACAATGATAGCATAAAACGAACCGAAAGGAAAGATTTCTATGCGCGTATTGGACTGCGATTTGGGAGCCTGGCGGGAGACCGTGGAGGCCATGGCGGAGGAACCCTGGTGCCGCGCCCTGTTCCAGCAGATGGAGGCGGCCTATGCCCAAGGGGAACCGGCGGTCTACCCGCCCCAGGCACAGCTGTTCACCGCCCTGCGACTGACGCCGCCTGACCGGGTGAAGTGCGTCATCGTGGGGCAGGACCCCTACCACCAGCCGGGTCAGGCCCATGGTCTGGCCTTTTCCGTGCTGCCGGGGACCAAAACGCCCCCCTCTCTGCGGAACATCGGCAAGGAGCTGCGCGCCGACCTGGGGGTGGACCTGCCGGGGAACGATTTGACCCCTTGGGCGGAGGAGGGGGTGCTGCTGCTGAACAACGTCCTCACCGTCTACGACAGTGCCCCCAACAGCCACAAAAAATGGGGCTGGCAGACCTTCACCACCCGGCTGCTCCAGGCGCTGGAGGACCAGCCCCGGCCCATCGCCTTTGTCCTCTGGGGCCGGGAGGCCCAGAGCAAGGGGGCGCTCATCGCGCCGGAGCGATAACGCAAAACGCGGCGGGTGGGGCGAAGCAACAGCCAAAACAGCAAAGCAGCCAAGCCGGGGGGGTTGGGGGGGGGG
>JAJBVG010000087.1:6342-12179 GCA_020859945.1 Clostridiales bacterium
GGCTGGTGCTGCGCAGCAACCGCCCCTCCCCCCTCTCCGCCAGCCGCGGCTTTTTCGGCAGCCGTCCCTTCAGCCAGGTCAACGCCTTTTTGACAGAAAACGGCGCTTCTCCCATCAAATGGGGGTAAAATCGTCGAAAAAAACGGTTTAAAAAATGATTTTGCGCGGAATGTTCACAAAATCTGCCTTGACTTGCCTCTGCGGGGCCGATAAAATATATTTTACACAGTTCACGAGTAAACAAAGAGGGATTCGATGGATACCACCGGCATCATTGCATCTGGAACGCAGCTGAAAAAGCTGATTTCCAAAAAATCGGAACCGGCTCAGCGCAAATACCGCCTGCGCCCGGTGGAGCTGAACATTCTGCTGCTGCTCCACGCCGACCCCCATATGGACACCGCGAAGGACATCATGAACCGGCTCCACGTCTCCAAGGCCCACGTCTCCCAGTCTCTGGACCACTTGAAAAGCGGCGGCTTCATCTCGCTGTGGGAGGACCCCCAGGACCGGCGGGTGTTCCACATCCAGCTGCGGCAGAGCGCCATCGACGCTGCCCTGGAGATGCAGACCGTCTACGCAGAGTGCTGGGCGCTGGCGGTCCGAAACATCTCCCCGGAGGAGGTCAGCGTTCTGCTCCGGGTGGCCCAGAAGATGTCGGACAACATCAGCCTCGCCCTGGCGGAGGGATAAGCCCCGCTTTACGCCTGGGCGTTTTCCTTTTTACAAATAGTTTACTTGTGAACAATGTGAACCAACTATGAATCGAAGGGCGAAACAGTTCGTCCCCGGCAGCAACTTCATCTCGCGCAACGCGCCAGGAGGCATGAATCATGGAATTTCTTGTTTTGTATTCCAGCAGGACCGGAAACACGGAAAAGGTGGCGGAGGCAATTTTTGACGCTCTCCCCGGCCGCTCCAAGCTCATCGAGTCGGTGGAGGACTACGACGGCACAGAAAACCCCGGCCTGGTCTTTTTGGGTTTCCCGGTGAACCGGGGTAACTGCCCCATGGACGTGGTCGACGCGCTGGAGAAGCTGGAGGGCAAGCGGCTGGCAATCTTCGCCACCTGCGGCATGGGAGACGAGACGTATCAGCAGCGCATCCGGCACAACATCGACGTGTGGATGCCGGACGTCTACATCGACCTGGGCTTTTTCTGCTGCCAGGGGGCCATCGCCCCGGCGTTCCTGAAGGAACTGCGGGAGCAGGAGGCATCTGTCTCGCCGCAAATGGTAGAGGCGATGGAGGCCCAGCAGCAGCAATCTGTGGGCCACCCCGACGCCGCCGACCTGGACCGGGCCAGGCAGTTTGCAAAGGAAGTGTTGGGCAGGGCAGGACGAAAGAAATGAGGAATGGAATATGATACACAGCATTTATGATTACACCCACCAGAAGCAGTCCCTCTGCCAGCAGAGCGGCTACATTCACAAGGACCTATACACGGAATACAGCGTGAAAAAGGGTCTGCGGGACGAAAACGGCAAGGGCGTGCTCACCGGCCTGACCAACATCTCCGAGGTGAAAGCCTTCGACAACGTGGACGGGGTGCAGGTCCCCTGCGACGGGCAGCTGCTCTACCGGGGCTACGACGTGCGGGACCTGGTCAACGGCGGCATCGGCAAGCGGTATCTCTTTGAGGAGGCGGCTTATCTGCTGTTGTTCGGCCAGCTGCCGGACAAACAGGAGCTGCTGGACTTCCAGCAGGTGCTGGCGGACTGTATGCGCCTGCCCACCAACTTCACCCGCGACGTTATCATGAAGGCCCCCGGCCCGGACATCATGAACTCCATGACCCGGAGCATCCTGACCCTGGCCTCCTACGACGAGCGGAAAGACGACCTCTCCATCGACAACGTGCTGCGCCAGTGCCTCCAGCTCATCGCCACCTTCCCCATGATGGCGGTGTATGGTTACCACGCCCACAACCACTACGACAACGACGAGAGCATGTACATCCACCGGGCGGACGACTCCCTCTCCATCGCGGAGAACTTTTTGCGGATGCTCCGGCCCGACATGAACTTCACCACCCTGGAGGCCCAGGTGTTGGACGTGGCGCTGCTGCTGCACATGGAACACGGCGGCGGCAACAACTCCACCTTCACCACCCGCGTGGTGACCTCCTCCGGCGCGGACACCTACTCCGCCATCGCCGCGGCCATGTCCTCCCTGAAAGGCCCCAAGCATGGTGGGGCCAACCTGATGGTGATGAACATGATGGACGACGCCCGCCAGCACATCTCCGACTTCGGGGACGACGAGGAAATCACCGCCTACCTGCGCAAGCTGCTCCACAAGGAGGCGTTTGACCGCAAAGGGCTGATTTACGGCATGGGCCACGCCGTCTACTCCCTCTCCGACCCCAGAGAACGCATTTTCAAGGGCTTCGTAGAGAAGCTGGCTGTGGCAAAGGGCCGGGAGACCGATTTGCAGCTCTACAACAACATCGAGCGGCTGGCCCCCCAGGTCATCGCCCAGGAGCGTCGCATTTACAAAGGCGTCAGCCCCAACGTGGACTTCTACAGCGGTTTCGTTTACGATATGCTGGGCATCCCGCGGGAGCTGTATACCCCCCTGTTCGCCACCGCCCGCATTGTGGGCTGGAGCGCCCACCGCATCGAGGAGCTGGTCAGCGCGGACAAGATCATCCGCCCGGCCTACAAGAGCCTTGTGACCTATAAAGAGTATATCCCCAGAGAGGAGCGGTGAAATGGCTGAATATCAAATCAATTTGGGAGAAGATTTTTTTCTGAACCGGCTCAGCGTGGAGCAGGTCTTTGCCTTCCTCGACCAGACGGATTCCTTCTGGCTCTACCACATCCAGCGCTGCGGCGCGGAGGACGACAGCGGCAGAGTTTACCTCTCAGACCTGGCGGCGGAGATGAACGTGACCGTCTCCGTGGCCTCCAAATCCATCCGCGCTCTGGCGGAAAAGGGCTTTGTCCTCTGGGAGACCGACGAGAAGCGGGAGCGCACCTATGTCAGCCTGACCAGCCGGGCCAAAGGGCTGATGGACAGCCAGCGCCAGTGGCTGTCCGACGCCTATGAAAAGGTGGTCCGCACCATTCCCCAGGCGGATTTGGAGACCACCATGAGCACCATGGCGAAAATTCGCGGCATTGTCGGAGCGGCTGACCAAGGATAAAAACAGCCACCTGACCGGCCCTTTTCGACACCTCTCCCCTGCCCCGCGCCCCTGTCTGTACAATTATCATGCAAGTTTGAACTTGAAATTATGCAAAATGACCTTGACAGGGCGGGAAAAAGCCGCTAGAATAAATACTGTTCAAACGCTGTGAAGGAGACCGCGCCCTGGCGCCGCAGCAGAGAGACCGGGTCACTGGCTGAAAGCCTGGTCAGCTGGCAGAGGGACCGCGCAACGCTCTGGAGCTGACGGTTCGAGCTTCCACCGGGAAGGGTAGGGCCGTCCGTTTTCCCGCGTTAAGGGAATGAGAGAGGCAGCTCAATGGGGAGATGCAAACGCGGGTGGTACCGCGGAATGTGAACTGATTCCGCCCCGGACTATCGTTTTTTCGATGGTCCGGGGCGTTTTTGCTGCCTGATAACCAGCCAAACCGGGAGCGTACCTCCCCGGAACCGAAAAAGGATGTGTGTGATTATGGATTTTCTCAGCGGCAAGCTGGAGCGAAGCGATCTGACCTGTGCCCAGGTGCTGGACGGCAGTCACCTGGGGGAGAACGTGACCGTCCACGGCGCGGTCCACGCCCTGCGGCCTATGGGCGGCATGACTTTCCTGACCCTGCGGATGCGGGACGGGGCGCTGCAATGTGTCTGCGACGGCGACCTGGACCTGAGCGGCCTCCAGGAGGAGTGTACCGTGGTGCTCATCGGTCTGGTGCGCGCCGACGAGCGCGCCCCCGGCGGGTACGAGCTGGCGGTGGAGTCTTTTCGGATTTTGACCACCCCGGCGGCCCCCATGCCCGTCCCGGTAAACAAATACAAGCTCAAGCTGAACATGGACACTGAGCTGCCCCTGCGCCCGGTGGTGCTGCGGAACCTGAAACGCCGCAGCGTGTTCAAAATCGAGGAGGGGCTGTGCCGGGCCTTCCGGGACCACCTGACCGAGCACGGCTTCACCGAAATTCACACCCCCAAAATCGTCCACGCCGGAGCGGAGGGCGGCTCCAACATTTTCCGCATGGAATACTTCAACCGCAAGGCGTTTTTGGCCCAGTCCCCCCAGTTCTACAAGCAGATGATGGTGGGCGTGTTTGAGCGGGTCTACGAAATCGGCCCGGTGTTCCGGGCGGAGAAGCACAACACCACCCGCCACCTGAACGAGTATATCGGTCTGGACCTGGAGATGGGGTATATCGAATCCTTCCAGGACGTGATGGAGATGGAGGCCGGATTCCTGAAACGGGCAGTGAAACTGCTGGCAGAGGAGTACAGCGCCGACCTGGACCGGCTGGGGGTAGAGCTGCCCCAGGTAGACCAGATCCCCGTCTGCCGGTTCGACGAGGCCAAGCGGCTGGCGGCAGAAAAGTACCACCGGCCCATCCGGGACCCCTACGACCTGGAGCCGGAGGAGGAGGTCAACATTGGCCGCTACTTCAAGGAGGAGTTCGACGCGGACTTCGTCTTTGTCACCCACTATCCGACGAAGAAGCGCCCCTTCTACGCCATGGACGACCCCGACGACCCCCGGTACACCCTCTCCTTCGACCTGCTGTTCCGGGGCATGGAGGTCACAACCGGCGGCCAGCGCATCCACGACTACGACCAGCAAGTGGCCAAGATGAAGGCCAAGCGGATGAACCCCGACGAGTTCCAGAGCTACCTGATGATCCACAAGCACGGTATGCCGCCCCACGGCGGCCTGGGCATCGGTCTGGAGCGGCTGACCATGAAGCTCTGCGGGCTGGACAACGTCCGCTATGCCAGCCTGTTCCCCAGAGACCTGTCCCGGCTGGAGCCGTAACGGAAAGGAGCCGTTTTTATGAAAATTACCACAGAACTGGTGGATTATGTCTCCGTTCTCTCCCGGCTCAAGCTGCCGGAGGATGAGAAGGTCAAAATGGCCGGGGAGCTGGAGCAAATCATCGGCTATATGGACATCCTCAACCGGCTGGACACCAGCGACATCGAGCCGATGAGCCACACCTTCCCGGTGAAGAACGTGCTGCGGGAGGACGTGGTGGAGGACTTCGGCGGCCGCGCCGCCCTGCTGAGCAACGCCCCCGCCCACGACGACACGGCCTTTTTGGTCCCCAAAACCGTAGACTGAGGAGGAGCGCCACATGAGTTTATTGGACTATTCCGCCCTGGAGCTGGGGCGGCTCATCGCCGCCGGGGAGGTCAGCGTCAAGGAGGCCACCCGGACGGCGCTGGATGCCATCGCCGCCGCCAACCCGGACAACAACGCCTTTATCACCGTTTTGGAGGAGGAAGCCCTGCGGGAGGCGGAGCAGGTGCAGGCCAAACTCCGGGCCGGGGAGCTGTCCGGCCCTCTGGCCGGGGTCCCCGCCGCCATTAAGGACAACATCTGCACCCTGGGAGTCAAAACCTCCTGCGCTTCCAAAATTCTGGGGGACTTCAAGCCCCCCTATCAGGCCACGGTGATGGAGCGGCTGCAAAGGGCCGGTTCCGTCAACCTGGGCAAGCTGAACATGGACGAGTTCGCCATGGGGTCCACCACTGAGACCTCCTACTACGGTCCCACGAAGAACCCTTGGAATTTGTGCCACGTCCCAGGCGGGTCCTCCGGCGGCGCGGCGGCGGCGGTGGCCAACCGGGAATGCTGGTACGCCCTCGGCTCCGACACCGGCGGCTCCATCCGCCAGCCCGCCTCCTACTGCGGCGTCACCGGCATG
>JAJBVG010000021.1 GCA_020859945.1 Clostridiales bacterium
AAACTCAATCGCCTTTTTCTATACCCTGGTCTCACATCTATTGTAAAGCTACACTTAAAAATCTGCGACTGTGGAAAAATTCCTTGACAAACCGTCGCTCAGCTTATATAATACTGTGTTGTTATCGGGACGTGGCGAAGTTTGGTATCGCGCTTGGTTCGGGTCCAAGAGGCCCGGGGTTCGAATCCCCGCGTTCCGACCAGAAAAAAGCACCGGGTTTTCTGCCCGGTGCTTTTTGTATTTTATAACGCGTTTCTTAAAAAAATCTATAACTCTACAACTTACGTTTCCATAATAGACCACCCCTCTTGCCTCCCCTGTGAAGCGCTGGCCGACAGGGAGGGGCGAAGCCCCGGAAGTGCCCTTGACGGCAATGGCCAATTCCTCTTTAGCGCAAATGCAGGCAGGGAGCGCAGCGGAAGTGCCGCTTGACGGCGGAGCTATGGCCTTTAGGCCATGCGAGTCGCAAAGGGGAGGGGGACCATGCGAAGCATGGTGGAGGGGTTGTTCTCACTTCCGGTACAAGTCCACCAGCTTCTGGAACACCGGCAGGGCCTTTTGAATACGCTCAGTGGGGACGCAGTGGGCGATGCGCACATGGCCGGGGCAGCCGAAGCCGCTGCCGGGCACCACCAGCAGGTCCAGGGACTTGGCCTTTTCGGAGAACGCCACATCGTCCGGCTCCAGGGACTGGGGGAAGATGTAGAAGGTGCCGCCGGGGGCCACGCAGGGGATGCCCATTTCCTTAAAGCCCTCCAGCAGCAGGCGGCGGTTCTCGGCGTAAACGGACATATCCGCCGTTTCCTCACAGCCGGCGGCAGCGACCAACTGCAACATGCTGGGAGCGCAGACATAGCCCAGGGCGCGGGCGGCTCCGGCGCAGGCGGCAAAGACCAGCTTGCTGTCGGCGCACTCATCGGGGACGACGATGTAACCGATGCGCTCGCCGGGCAGGGACAGGGACTTGGAATAGGAGTAGCAGACCAGGGTATCATCGTAATATTTGGTCAGGTAGGGGACGGTGACGCCGTCAAAGACGATCTCCCGGTAAGGCTCATCGGCGATAAGGTAGATGGGGTGCCCGTACTCCGCCTCTTTCAGCCGCAGCAGGTCGGCCAGCTTTTCCACCGTGGCCTCGGAGTACACCGCGCCGGAGGGGTTGTTGGGGGAGTTGACGATGAGGGCCTTGGTCTTGGGGGTCAGCCGGGCCTCCAGCTCGTCGAAGGGGATTTGGAACGCCTCCACGTCGGCGGGGACCAGCACCATCTCCGCGCCGGTGTGCTCGATGAACACCTTGTACTCCGGGAAGTAGGGAGCGAACACCACCACCTCGTCGCCGGGGTTGCACAGACCATTCAGAGCGCTGGTCAGGGAGGCGGCCGCGCCGCAGGTCATGTACAGGTTTTCCCCGGTGAAGTGGGTCCCCTGGCGGCGGTTGATAGACTGGGCGATGGTCTCCCGCACGGCGGGCGCGCCGGGCGCGCTGGTGTAACCGTGGAGCTGCACCGGGTCCGAGGTCTTGCACAAATCAATAATGGTGTCGTTGACCTTGGGCGGGGCGGGGACGCTGGGGTTGCCCAGAGAGAAGTCAAAGACGTTTTCCCGGCCCACGATGGCGGCCCGCTGGTTGCCGTACTCGAACAGCTCCCGGATGACGGAGCGGGCGGTGCCCAGGCCGATCATTTTTTCGTTTAACATGGCGTATGTCCTCCTCAATGCGCGGTGGGGCGCAATTTTTCGCTGGGAATAGTATACCACGTTGGAGGGGGAAAGGAAAGGGTGAATCAGGGGAAATCATCCTGTTTTAAGAGGGCGGCCCAGTCCCGTCTGCTGTGCAAAAAGCGGAGGATGTAGACGGTTTGGGTAGACTCAGAAACAGTGTAAAACGCAAGATAGTGGTTGATTGTTAGAAAGCGAACGCCCCACGAGGCAAGGATAGGGTCATCCACCAACCCATAGCGCAGGGGAAAGGCGGCGAGAGAGGCTATTTCCTCCCTCGCCTGCACAAGCAGAGCATGAGCGGCGGTGGGGTTCAGAAGCGTAGCGCGGATATAGTTGGCGGCGCTGTCCATGTCGCGTTCCGCCTGCCCAGTGATGAGGACGTTGTACTTCATATGTGGTACTTTTCTGTAAGCTCATCCATCGCCTCATGAAAGGGTCGGGTGCGCCCTGCGGCCACGTCGTCCATCCCATCCTGGAGCAGACCGTACAGCTCCAGCCGTCCGGTAAGCCGTTCATAGGTTTCAATGCTCATGACCGCCAGGTCGCCCCGGCCGTTTTTGGTGATAAACACTGGCTCCCGGTTGGTGTGGCAAAAGGTCGAGATTTCGTTGTAGTTGTTGCGCAAATCAGTGCTGGACTTGATGGTGGGCATAACAGCGCCTCCTTCACTCGTTTCTAAAGAAATAATAGCATAATTTCTTTAGTAAGTCAAGCGCGCCGCAGCCCTTACCCAAAAAACCGCCCACGTCCCTTCCCTGAGACGCAGGCGGTTTGATTCATTTACATTTCCCGTCCCCGCAGCGCGGGGAAAACGGGAATAGAACGCCTCAGCAGACGGGCACAGTCCAGCCCTTGGTGTCCTCGATCTTGCCCCACTGGATGCCGGTCAGGGTGTCGTAGAGCTTCTGGGTCAGGGGGCCGATCTTGCCGTCGGAGATATAGGCCACCTCGTCCTTCCAGCGCAGCTCCTTGACGGGGGAGACCACGGCGGCGGTGCCGGTGCCAAAGACCTCTTCCAGCTTGCCCTCTTTGGCGGCCTTCATCACATCGGCGATGGGCAGCTTGCCCTCGATGACCTCATAGCCCCAGTCCTTGCACAGCTCAATGCAGCTGCGGCGGGTGACACCGGGGAGGACGGTGCCCACGCAGGCGGCGGTGTAGATTTTGCCGGAAATCTTGAACATGATGTTCATGGAGCCGACTTCCTCCACGTACTTCTTCTCGACGCCGTCCAGCCACAGCACCTGGGCGAAGCCCTGCTCCTCGGCCATCTCGCCGGCCTTGATGGAGGCGGCGTAGTTGCCGCCGCACTTGGTAAAGCCGGTCAGACCGGGCGCGGCGCGAATGAACTCGTCCTCCACGTAGATGCGGACGGGGTCGATGCCCTCGGCGTAGTAAGCGCCGGAGGGGGAGCAGATGATGGCGAAGGTGTAGTGCTTGGAGGCGTGGACGCCCAGGCCCACGTCAGTGGCGAAGATATAGGGGCGGATATAGAGGGAAGCGCCGTCCGTATGGGGAACCCAATCCTTCTCCACCTCTACCAGCGCCTTGACCGCCTGGATATAGTCCTCGGTGGGGATGCGGGGGATGCACAGCCGGTCTGCGGAGTCGTTCATCCGCTGGGCGTTGCAGTCCGGGCGGAAGAGCTGAATTTTGCCCTCGGCGGTGCGATAGGCTTTCATGCCCTCAAAAATCTCCTGGGCGTAGTGGAAAACCACACAGGCCGGGTCCAGCACAAAGGGCTGATAGGGGATGATGCGGGGGTCATGCCAGCCCTCACCCTCGGTAAAGTCCATCACAAACATATGATCGGAAAAGAGTTTGCCGAAGCCCAGCTTGCTCTCGTCGGCAGGTTTGGCCTTCGGGGTCTTGGTCAGTTCGACTTTGATGTTCAACATAGGATTCCCTCCCAAAAAAGATTCTCATTCAGCGTCTGTCAAAAAATCGCTTCACAGTTATTATAGCAACCTGATTCCCCAACTGCAAGGGGCAAAGGGGAACAAAGGCGGGATTTTTTCATTTTTCC
Organism: Clostridiales bacterium; assembly: GCA_020859945.1. Taxonomy (GTDB): domain Bacteria; phylum Bacillota; class Clostridia; order Oscillospirales; family Oscillospiraceae; genus Onthomonas. The sequence continues at coordinate 3,749 of JAJBVG010000021.1, forward strand.
GCGGGATGAATGCAACAAATCCTGCAAAAACAGGTGAAAACAGTTGCGGAAATGACAAAGCCGTGGCATAATTGAAGCCGGAAGAAGATGGATGCGCTGCTTTTTCACACAAAAGAGAAACGCTGCGGGAACGCCAGCGCAAAGCGCAACGAAAAAATCACCAAAGGACGGGCCGGGGCAGAGGGCGAAAAGCGGCGAAAAAAAGAAATTTTTATAAATTTACGTTTTTCCAGTTGTTTTTTCCCTTCGCTTCATTATAATATTCTCTACTGAAAGAGAAACTTTACACGACCCACATGCGCCGCTTGCGGCTTTTGGAAACAGGCGGTATAATAACAATTAGCAATGTGCAGTTAGCAATTTGCAATGGTCGGGTTTTCAGCCGCAGCTGTATGACCGGAACGCAGCCGAAAAGCAATGCGTTCAGTGGAAAATCGCCAGCGTTTGATTTTCTCCATAATTGCACATTGCTCATCGCTAATTGCAAATTCTAAATACCCTCGCGCCCGGCCAACGACCCACGCAGGCACATACCGGAGGAACATCCATTGAAAACCCTGCTTTTTATCTACAACCCCCACTCCGGAAAGGCGAAGATGGCCGCCCGCCTCCACGAAATCACCGAGGTATTCCAAAACGAGGGCTATTTGGTAACGTCCTACGCCACCACCGGCCCCCAGGACGCCACCCGCGCCGCCAGAGAGCTGGCAAACAGCTACGACCACGTGGTCTGCGCCGGGGGCGACGGCACTCTGAACGAGGTGGTCACCGGCCTGATGGACGGGAGCTATCAGGGGGCACTGGGCTACCTGCCCGCCGGCAGCACCAACGATTTCTCCCGGACACTGCACCTGCCCACCGACCCGGTGGAGGCGGCAAAGGTGGCCGTCACCGGCCAGCCGGTCCCCTGTGACGTGGGGCGGTTCAACAACAGCCGCTTCGTCTATGTGGCGGCCTTCGGCCTGTTCACCGCTGTCTCTTACGAGACCCCCCAGGAGTTCAAAAACCTCTTCGGCCACACCGCCTATGTGCTGGCAGGTATCCGCAGTCTGACGGACGTTACCCCCTACCGCCTGCGTCTGCGCTGGGACGGCGGCGAGCTGGAGGACACCTTTATCTATGGCGCGGTGTCCAACTCCACGCGGGTGGGCGGCTTCCGGGGGATGCTGTCCGATCAGGTTGTGCTGGATGACGGTCTGTTTGAGGTCATGCTGGTGAAAAAGCCCACCTCTCTGCCCCAGCTCAACGCCATTGTCGCCGCCCTGCTGAAGGGCCAGCCCAACGACAACGTCATCGCCTTCCAGACCGGAGAGATGGAGATCCAGTCCGCCGATGAGATCCCCTGGACCCTGGACGGGGAAAACGGCGGACGGCACTGTCTGGTGCGCATCGGCGCGTACCCCGGCGCGGTGCGGCTGATGACCCAACAATAAATTTGCAATGTGCAATTAGCAATTATGGTTATTCCTTTCAATAAGCCGCGTTATTTGAGTGGCTAGTGGTTAGTGATTAGTGGCTAGAAAGAGGATATTTCTGCCAAAATTATACATCTGTCGAACAATACTGACGCCAAATGACAAGCATTATCCCCTCTTGCCTCCCCTGTGAAGCGCGGGCCGACAGGGAGGGGCGAAGCCCCGGAAGTGCCCTTGACGGCAATGGCCAATTCCTCTTTCGCGCAAATGCAGGGAGCTATGGCCCTTTTGGGCCATGCGAGTCGCAAAGGGGAGGAGGGCCGCCGCCTTTAGGCGGTGGCGCAGGGAGAAGCGTAACTTCGGAAGTGCCGCTTGACGGCAGTGGGGTTTCTGGCATATAGTTGCGCAAAAGGGAACATCAAACGATAAAAAGGAGGGGGCCGTTTATGGACACCATCGCCGCCATCGCCACGGCTCCGGGCCGGGGAGCCATTGGTATCCTGCGCATTTCCGGCCCGTCGGCGGTGGACGTGCTGGACCGGGTGTTCACCCCACGGGGCAAAACGCCCCTCCGGGACCGTCAGCCGGGGACGCTGATTTACGGCGACCTGCGGGACGGGTCGGGGGCGCTGATCGACCGGTGCCTGGCCACCTTTTCCATCGCCCCCCACAGCTACACCGGGGAGGACACCGCCGAGCTGCAATGCCACGGCTCCGCCGCCGCGCTGCGGGCGGGGCTGGAGGCCCTGTTTCAGGCGGGGGCGCGGCAGGCCGGGCCGGGGGAGTTCACCCGGCGGGCCTTCCTGAATGGCAAGCTGGACCTGGTGCAGGCCGAGGCGGTCATCGACTTAATTGACGCGGAGACCGACCAGGCGGCGAAAAACGCTGCCGGACAACTCACTGGGGCCATGAGCCGCCGCATCAACGAGATTTACGACCAGCTGGTGGACCTGATGGCCCACTTCCACGCGGTACTGGACTACCCGGACGAGGACATCGACCCCTTTGAGAGCCGGGAGATTTCCCAATACGCCGCCTCTGCCGCCGGAGATTTGGCGGCGCTGGAGGCCACCTATCGCCGGGGACGGCAGTTGACCGAAGGCGTAGCCACCGCCATTGTGGGCGCGCCCAACGCGGGGAAAAGCTCCCTGCTCAACGCCCTGCTGGGCTACGAGCGGGCAATCGTCACCGACATCCCCGGCACCACAAGGGACACCGTGGAGGAAAAAGCCCAACTGGGCGGCGTCCTCCTGCGGCTCATCGACACGGCGGGCCTGCGGGACACCGCCGACGCGGTGGAGCGGCTGGGCGTGGCCCGGAGCCGGGCCGCCCTGGAGCGGGCGGAGCTGGCGCTGGTGGTCCTCGACGGCAGCAGGCCGTTTAATGACCAGGACCGGGCAGTCCTCGCCGCCGCCAGCGCCGCCGAACGGGTGCTGGTGCTGGTGAACAAGGCCGACTTGCCACAAAAAATCGACCTGTCAGCGCTGAGTGAGTATGAGTGCCTGTCCGTCAGCGCAAAGACCCAGGCCGGGCTGCCCGAATTAGAGCGGCGGGTGGGCCAGCTGTTCGCCCAGAATGGCGCCCCCAGCGGTCAGCTGTTGACCAACGCCCGCCAAGCCGAGGCGGTAGGCCGGGCTGCCCAGCGGCTCCGGGGTGTGCAAAGCGCCCTGGACGCGGGGATGCCGCCGGACGCAGTGTTGGCCGACGTGGAGGACGCGCTGGATGCCCTGGGCCAGGTGACAGGTCGCCAGGTGTCCGAGGACATTACGGACCGCATTTTTTCCCGGTTCTGCGTAGGGAAATAACCGCGGGGACGGTACATAGAATAAAAAGAAAACCACAATCGTTTGCATGGCAAAGAGCCAACGGAGGATTGAGAATATGTTAAAAACGACCTATTGCCCGGTGTGCGGCAAGCCCTATGACGTGAGCCTGGGGGAGTGTCCCGTCTGCGCCCGCAAGCGGATGGCGGAGCAGGCGGAAAAAGCCGCTGCTGAGAAAGCCGCCGCGGAAAGCGCCGCGCTCAAGCGGAAGAAGCTCTTCGGCGGGAAAAAGAAGGCGAAGCCTGTCGCGCCGGACATGGAGGAGACCATCGTCCTGCCCAAGGTGGACAGCGCCGCCGCCCGGCCCCAGGAGACCGCTCCGGCTGTGGAGGAACCCACTGTTCAGGTGGAAGAGCCGACTGTGGAGAAAACCGCAGCGGCAGAAACGCCTGTAACGACAGAGAAAACAACGACCCAGGCGGAACCTGTGTCTCCTGCGGAAGAAAAGTCCGACGCACCCGCGCCGGAGAAAGCCGCTGCGCCGAAGAAGGGCAGCGTGAATCCCAAAGTGATCGTGGCTGTGGTAGCGGCGGTCATCGTGGTGCTGGCTGTGGCCTTCGCCGTGGGCAGCGCCGGGAACGGCAACACCACCACGGGACAGGTGAACAGTTCCACCTCTCAGGTGGAGGACGCGGACACCGAGACCACCGGCGACGCAGACGCCGAGACTGACACCACCACCGACAACACTGTCACCGGCAACACCACCACCGGCAACGCCGACAACAACAGCAATACCACCGGCAACACAGCAACGGAGAACAACACCAACGGAACTACGACCACCGGAGATACCACCGCTGACAACGGCACCACGAATGGAGATACCACCGGAGATGCCACCACTGATACGAATACCACCGGCGGCGACACCACCGCAGGCGACGACACCACCGGGGACGACACCACGGACGGCGATGCCACCGACGACGACACCACTGGCGGCGATACCACCGCTGACAACACCACCGGCGGCGACAGCCACAACGACACCACTGGCGATGACACCGATGACACCAATAACACCGACAGCGAGAACACCGCGGCCCAGGGAGACACCTCCCTGGCCGAGGCCGCCGCTCTGTGAGTGGACAGGCAGTTGAGGAGAGAGACATGGAAAACGAAATTTTCCTCCTAAAAATGGGAGAAATCGTGCTAAAAGGGCTGAACCGCCGCCGATTTGAGGACCGGCTGATGGCAAACGTCACCCGCCGCCTGCACCCCTACGGCAGATTCCGGGTCTACGCCCGGCAATCCACCGTCTATGTGGAGCCGATGAACGAGGAATGTGACCTGGACGGGGCCTGGGACGCGCTGAAAAAGGTGTTCGGCATTGTTGCCATGAGCCGGGCCAGAGGCTGCGCCAAGGAGCCGGACGCCTTTGTGGAGGCGGCTCAGGCGTATCTGGGCGACCAGCTGCTGGCGGCAAAATCCTTCAAGGTGGAGTCCAAGCGGGCGGACAAATCCTTCCCCATGACCTCCATTCAGCTGAGCCAGTACGTGGGCAGCAAGCTGCACCAGCTGTACCCCCACCTGACGGTGGACGTCCACAATCCCGAACTGACGGTTCGGCTGGAGGTGCGGGACTTCTCCGGCTACGTTCACGCGGCGTCGGAGCCTGGCCCCGGTGGTCTGCCCGTGGGCGTGGGGGGCAAGGCGGTGGCCCTGCTCTCCGGCGGCATCGACTCCCCCGTGGCCTGTTACATGATGGCAAAGCGGGGGGTGGCGCTGGAAATGGTTCACTTTTTCTCCTACCCCTACACCTCCAACGAGGCCAAGGACAAGGTGCTGGAGCTGGCTACGCTGATTGCCCCCTACTGCGGGCGGGTGACGGTGCATATTGTCCCCTTCACCCACATTCAGGAGGAACTGCGCCGGAGCTGCCCGGAGCCATACTTCACCCTGGCCATGCGCCGGTTCATGATGCGCATTTCTGAGATGGTGGCCAATGACGTGGGGGCGCAGGCCCTTGTCACCGGCGAGAGCCTGGGCCAGGTGGCCAGCCAGACCATGGGGGCCATCGCCTGCACCGAGGCGGCGGTGCATATGCCCGTGTTCCGCCCGGTGGTGGGCATGGACAAGGAGGAGATCATCTCCATCGCCCGGAAAATCGGCACCTTCGAGACTTCCATCCTCCCCTACGAGGACTGCTGTACCGTGTTCACTCCCCGGCATCCCAAGACCAACCCCAAGCCGGAGGAACTGGACGAAATCGAGCAGGGCTACGACTTTGCCGGGCTGTGCCAGCAGGCGTTTGACGGCATCGAGCAGGTCCACATCCGGGCCAGGAGCTGACGGTGGACCGGCGGGAGCAGGTGCTGCGCACCTTAAAAGCGCACCACAAGACCGTCTCCACTGCGGAGAGCTGTACCGGCGGCATGATCGCCGCCGCCCTGACCGATTTGGGCGGTTCCTCCGCCGTGTTCGTGGGGGGCGTGGTGTCCTACTGGACCGAACTGAAGCACAAAATTTTGGGCGTCTCCCAGGAGACGCTGGACGCTTACGGCGCGGTGTCCCCCCAGACCGCCCGCGAGATGGCTGAGGGGGTTCGCGCCCTGACCGGCAGCGACCTGGCCCTCTCCGTCACCGGCGTGGCCGGGCCGGACCGGGACGAGCGGGACAACCCGGTGGGGCTGGTGTACCTGGCCCTGACCGACGGAGAAACCACCACCGTCCGTCAGCCCACTGATTTGGGCAGCGCCAGAGAGGAAATTCGCCGCAATGCGGTGGAGGCGGCACTGGAACTGCTGCTGGATTATTTTGAGAAAAAATAAGTCTTTGTGAACTGTGTTGTGTATCCTTTTGACCTGTAGGGGCGGCCCGTGGCCGCCCTCAGCAACGCACAGCTTTTCCCGGGCGGCCGAGGGCCGCCCCTACAAGTACGTTTGGTGTAAAACAGGGATGAGAGGATTATAAATAACGAGAAAAGACCCAAACGATGCAAGGAGTTCGATGATATGAAGCTGTATAATTCCCTGACCCGCCGGAAGGAGATCTTCACCCCCCGGTTTGAAAACAAGGTGAGCATGTACACCTGCGGTCCCACCGTCTACCACTTTGCCCACATCGGCAACCTGCGCAGCTACATCATGGAGGATGTGCTGGAGAAGGCCCTGCGGTATGAGGGCTACGACGTGAAGCGGGTGATGAACATCACCGACGTGGGCCACCTGGCCAGCGACGCCGACACCGGAGAGGACAAAATGCTCAAGGGCGCCCGCCGGGAGCACAAGACCGTGATGGAGATCGCCCAGTTCTACACCGACGCCTTCTTTGCCGACTGCGCCAAGCTGAACATCAAGACCCCTGACGTGGTGGAACCGGCCACCAACTGCATCGACGACTATATCGACATGATCACCGTTCTGCTGGACAAGGGCTACGCCTACGCCGCAGGCGGCAACATCTACTTCGACACCTCCAAGTTGGAAAAGTATTACGTCTTTAACGACCACGAGGAAGAGGACCTTGCCGTGGGCGTCCGGGAGGACGTGGAGGAGGACACCAACAAGCGCCACAAGGCGGACTTCGTGCTGTGGTTCACCAAGTCCAAGTTTGAGGACCAGGCCCTGAAATGGGACTCCCCCTGGGGCGTGGGGTATCCCGGCTGGCACATTGAGTGCTCCTGCATCAGCAAAAAGCACCTGGGCGAGTACCTGGACCTCCACTGTGGCGGCATCGACAACATGTTTCCCCACCACACCAACGAGATCGCCCAGAGCGAATCCTATCTGGGCCATGAGTGGTGCCATTACTGGTTCCACGTCCACCACCTGAACACCACCAGCGGCAAGATGAGCAAGTCCAAGGGCGAGTTCCTCACCGTCTCCCTTCTGGAGCAGAAGGGGTATGACCCGCTGGTCTACCGGCTGTTCTGCCTCCAGTCCCACTACCGCAAGGGGCTGGTGTTCACCTGGGAGAACCTGGACAACGCCGCCGTCACCTACAACAAGCTGCTGAGCCGCATCGCCGCTCTGAACCCGGACACCGGCGCGGAGCCGGACAAGGAGGCCGCCAAGCCCTATCAGGCGAAGTTCCAGAAGGCGCTGGACAACGACCTGAACACCTCTCTCGCCATCACCAGCGTCTACGACGTGCTGAAAGGCAAGGGGCTGGACGACGCCACCAAGCTCTATCTGCTGGATGACTTCGACCGGGTGCTGTCTCTGGACCTGCTGGCCGGGGCCGCCAAGGTCCGGGCCGCCGCCAAGACCGAAAACCATGCCGAAACCGCGGATTACACCATCACCGGCCCTGCCGACGCCGCCCCGGAGGAGGCCGAACAGGTCCGCGCCCTGCTGCTGGAGCGGGCCGAGGCCCGGAAAAACAAAAACTGGGCCAGATCGGATGAAATCCGGGACCAGCTGAAAGAGCGGGGAATCGTCCTGAAAGATTCCAAGCAGGGGGTCCAGTGGTCGAAGGCGTGACGACGGCTCCGGTGGGAAATTTCTGCGTATTTTCACGTGAAACCCGTGAAAAACAACATGAATTTCACGCGATAGGAAAGGGAGACCGTTTAATCGTTTTTCACAGAAAAGACATTCCAAAATCGCACGTTTTTTGATAGTTCGTTATGTTGACTTTTTCTGCATGATTCCATATAATCATCATAATGATGTTACCGCGGTGTCGCCAAGATACCGCTGGATTGGAGGATTTTCATGTTATCCGAAAACGAAGCCAAGCTCCGCACTCTGCTGGGCGACGACGCTTTGAGCGAACAGGTCCTCGCCGTCATCCGAGAAGATGAGGCCATGCGTCACGCCGACCTGGTCCGCCGCCAAAGTGAGGGCCTGAAAAACGCCCGGGAGCGTGGCGTGCGCCTGGGCCGTCCGCCAGCGAAACGCCCCCGCAAGTTCCAGTCAGTTTATGCCATGTATCAGGCCGGGGAAATCAGCGCCCGGGCAGCGTCTCAGATGTTACACGTCTCTCCCGGCACCTTCAAGCGCTGGACGCTGGAGGAAAGCGGACAGAACGCACAGAACGCAAAGTGAGCAAAATTCCCCAACGCAATTCCCGCCCTCCGGCGTTTGCCGGAGGGCGACAGTTTGTCAAAAAAGTCGCTTTCAAAGAAATAAACCAACGCGAATAGTTACAGAAGCCCTCCGCAGGAGTTTTGTTGCGCAAGCAACAAAATAAAATGAAATCCGTGC
>JAJBVG010000060.1 GCA_020859945.1 Clostridiales bacterium
CCACAGGCACAGCGCCCCCGCCATGCCCACGCACAGCTCCACCGCCGCCTGCGCCCCCTCCAGCGCCCCGGCGGAGACCGCCGCCAGCTGTCCCGTGGCTGCGCCGTAGAGGACGCTGCACAGCACCAGTCCGGTCCAAATCACCGACATTGCCATTCCATCACCTCGCCGCTAGTCTATGCGGCCGGGATTTGAGTATTCCAAATATGTCCATTCCGTAAATCTTCTGTGAAAACGCCAAAAGACTAAAAAATTTTTCCTTTTTTGATTTGACGTTTTTATTACAAACTGTTATAATGAAACTGCTTGGGGCAAGTAACCATTTTGATAAGGAGGTATTTGAGAGATGAAGTCAACAGGCATTGTGCGCAAAGTCGATGAACTGGGACGGATCGTCCTTCCCATCGAGCTGCGCCGTACTCTGGACATTGCAGAGAAAGATGAGCTGGAGATTTACGTAGAGGGCGCTTCCATCGTGCTGAAAAAGTATCAGACATCCTGCGTGTTCTGCGGTGAAACCGATGGCGTCACCAGCTTTAAGGACAAACCTGTCTGCCAGTCCTGCTTGCAGCAGCTGCGCGGGCTGTAAAAGTCAGTCTAAAAAATCTGCACCGGATTCCTCTGGGATTCGGTGCGGATTTTTGCGTTTTTTGGCAAATTCTTGCGCTTTTTGGCTAAAGAAAATGAATCCTAACAATACTCCTAGTATATGTCTGTGCCAGCGGTGCCGCAAACGCCCCGCAGCCCCTTGACAATTTCCCGCCGCTGGGGTATACTGAAAATCAGAAAAAGGGCGCTACCCGGCAACGGTCAGCCCCCTATGGAGTTACAAAGAAGTAACCGCACTATTGAGCTGGGGCGGTTACTTCTTTTTATTGTAGTAGATCGTCAGAAACAATCCACACAGGCCGATGATAACCAAGCAGAACTGATAAAATTCCGAAGTCGTCATTGGGCAGCCCCCCTTTCCTTAAGAACGGGGGCAAAAGAAGCTGCCCCCGCAGAGGGGCCAACCGCACCGTATTGGGCAACACCCTGGTTCTCCGAAAAGAACCATCAACAGAATACCATAGATTTTGACAGATTGCAACAGAAAATGACGCTTATCGCTGCACTATGCAAGCGCGGCGCAGCCTCTTGACAATTTCCCGCCGCGGGAGAGCTTACAACGAATGGAATTTTGGTTTCATGCGCTCAAACGTGCAAATTTGTTTGAATCCCATGCTTTTTAGTTCGTTCATCGTTTCCGGTATAGAAGCGCCCAAGTGTTCCCGTTTATGGCTGTCGCTGCCAATCGTCAGAATTTCGCCTCCGAGGTCACGATACAGGTTCAGGATTTCTCTGCACGGCGTCATGTCCAGACCATACCGAAAACAGGACGTGTTGACCTCGATGCCCTTGCCGTCTGCAATCACCCTTTTTAAAATCTGTTCAATGATATCCTCTACTTCAGAGAACAGGAAACCGCCAATGGGGTCGTACCGTGAAATCAAATCCAGGTGGGCCAGAACACTGTAGTCGTGGTAGTTCTCGACCAGAGACAGCAGTTCCCCATAATATTGCATATAAAGCTCACGCTGGATATGGCCGCGCTGGAAGTCGCCCGTCCAAAACTCCTTGTCCTCGACCTGGTGGACGGAAAGCAGAATAAAATCAAAGGGATAGCGCCGGAACAGCGCTTCAAATTGCGGGATGGTGTGTCGCTGCATCCCAAACTCCATGCCCAGCCGAATCGTGAGCCGATCCTGATACCGCTCTTGCAGCATACGGATTTTCTCCACATAACGGGGATAATCCACATTGGCAAGGGCTATGTTTGTCGGTTCTCCGGCGCCGTCTTTTCGATAGAGGATCCCTCTCGGGTCATCCCAATCCCGCTTGACCCCATAGTCCACATGGTCCGTGAAGCAAAGCTCGTTCATCCCCATTTTTAGGGCTTCTTCTACAATCTCTTCCATTGGATAGTCCGAGTCATCGCTGAACTCGGAATGTACGTGATAATCTGCAAACATTATCTGTGGCCTCCCTTCAACGTTCCGAACAGCACTGTCATCAAAAGCAAAATGACCAGGAGATACAGCGGCAAAAGACCAATGCTGACAGAATTGGCAATCACGCCGAACAAAGGCGGCATAAGACAGGTCCCCACATAAGCACTGGCCATTTCTACACCGATGACTGCCTGTGAGCGCTCTGCGCCAAACAACTCCGGCGTGGCGTGAAGCATACAGGGATAAACAGGCGCACAGCCTAACCCTATGAAAATGAACCCGGCAAGAGCAAGCCCACTTGAAAAGGGGAACAGTAGGACAAAACAGCCCAAAGCAATGATTCCCTGTCCGATGCGCACCATCTGCCGGTCATTCCACCGCATGGTCAAAAACCCGCTGAATGCTCTGCCGATGGTGATGCCAAGGTAAAACATGGATACAAAGCTGGCGGCCTGCTCCGCCGAAAGACCTTCTTGCAACGTCAGGTAGCTGGCAGCCCACAGGCCCGCGGTCTGTTCAATGGCACAGTAACAGAAAAAAGACACCATGATGGCTTTTGCACCGGGGATAGAAAGAATTTCCGAAAAACTCATTGCCTTCCGCGTCGGTTCTGACGGAACGGCTTCATCATGTCCTTTGTGGGAATTCCAGAGCGGCAGGCTCAGCACCAGAAGGATCGTCAAGACGATTTGTAAAACCGAAATGATACGGTAGCCGCTGTTCCAGCGCAAGCCCCTCGTCAGGACAAACCCCATCATATAAGGCCCAGTGCTGGCGCCGATTCCCCACATGCAATGGAGCCAACTCATATGTCTGCTCTTATAATGAAGCGCCACATAGTTGTTCAGGCTGGCGTCCACACTGCCTGCGCCCAGGCCATAGGGAATGGCCCACAGACAGAGAGCAACAAAGGAATGGGAAACAGAAAAGCCAAACAGGGCAACTGCTGTCATCCCTACGCTGGCCGCCGTGACCTTACCGGTCCCGAATCTGACGGTCAGCCGGTCGCTTTGCAGGCTGGAAAGGACGGTTCCCAGAGCGATAATCATGGAAACAATCCCCGCATAGGAGACCGGAACTGAGAACTCTGGATAGATAGTCGGCCAGGCGGAGCCAAGCAGCGCGTCAGGCAGGCCCAAACTGATAAAAGCAACGTAAATGATAAACAAAAGCAAATGTGTCATCTTGTGTTCTTCCTCCTTTGATGGTATGATAATACCATCAAATATAAATTGAATGTGTGAGGATACATCCGTAAAAATAGGAGAAAACATTCATTTATGCGGAGGCGAATGGTATGGGGCTTTCTGTCTGCAACACTGTCACCGACCTGCACGACCAGGAACTTGCCAAGCATGGCGATACGGCGTTCCCCATCGCCTGTTACGCCGACGATTTGAGCCGGGAAAACGTTCCCTGGCACTGGCATGAGGAGTGGGAGCTGGTGCTGGTCACGGAAGGTTGCCCGCGCTTTGACCTGGAAAATGCCCGGATGACGCTGGACTGCGGGGACGGCGTTTTCATCAATTCCAGGGCCATGCACGCCATTCAAAACGGCTCCCAAACGCCCGGAAAGCTTCACTCTGCCGTGTTCCATCCCCGGCTCATTGGAGGCAGCATGGACAGTGTGTTTTGGCAAACCCTGGTGCAGCCCTTCTATTCTAATGCTGCAACACGGTTCCTCCTCTTGAAGCAGGAAATCCCCTGGCAGCAGGAGGTGCTTCGCTGTTTTGAAACTGCCTGGGAAGCGATCGCCGGGGAACAGGATGATTTTGAAAACCTCGCCCGGTATTCCTTATCCAAAGCGGTTCGGGGTATCCTGCGGAATACGGATTTTTCAAAATCCAATCTTTCAGAGCGGGAACTGACAAAAATCAACCGGATTCGCTCCATGATGGAGTTTATTGAGTTTCACTACAGCGAGGAGCTGACGGTGGAGCAAATCGCAAAAAGCGTGTCTGTCAGCAACAGCGCGTGTCTGCGCTGCTTCCATGAAATGCTGAACACAACGCCCATGCAGTATGTCATGGAAACGCGGCTGAAAAAGGCGGCGGCGCTGCTTCGTACAACGAATAAATCCGCAAAGGACATTGCACTGGACTGCGGGTTTAACGATACCAGTTATTTTACAAAACTGTTCCGGTTAAAATATAACTGCACCCCTGGACAGTATCGAAAATCCTCCTGAAGCCATTGTGCGGAAAATTGTTACTCACCGCCGCACTGCCAGCCGATACAACTCCTTCTTCTGGAAGCCAGTTTCCGCCGCCACCTGCCGGGCGGCCTCCTTCATGGGGAGGTTCTGCTCCTGATAGAGGGTACAGACCCGCTCCACCGCCTGCTCCAGGGTCAGGGCGGGGACGTCCTCCATGGGGGCGGCGCCCTCCACCACCAGCACGAACTCCCCCCTGGGGGGCTGCTCCCGATAGCGCGCCAGCGCCTGGCCCAGGGTGGTGCGGATGACCTCCTCGTGGAGCTTGGTCAGTTCCCGGCACAGGGCCACCCGCCGGTCCGGGCCGAAGGTCTCCACTAGGTCAGTCAGGGTGGCCACCAGCTTGTGGGGGGCCTCGTAAAAAATCATTGTCCGCGTCTCGCCCCGGAGGGAATCCAGATGTTCCCGCCGGTTCTTTTTGTTCATGGCGAGAAACCCCTCAAAGGTGAACCGGCCAGTGGGCAGGCCGGAGGCCGCCAGCGCCGTCACCAGGGCGCAGGGGCCGGGCAGGGACACCACCGTTACCCCCGCCTCTACGCACAGGGCTACCAGCTCCTCGCCGGGGTCACTGATGGCGGGGGTACCCGCGTCCGTGACCAGGGCACAATTCTCCCCCGCCAGCAGCCGCTGGAGGATCTGGGGGCCGCTGGTCTCCGTGTTGTGGCGGTAGTAGCTGACCATGGGCTTTTTCAGTCCCAGATGGTTCAAAATTTTGACGGATACCCGTGTATCCTCTGCGGCGATAAAGTCTACCGCCGCCAACGTCTCCGCCGCCCGCGGGGACAGGTCCCCCAGGTTGCCAATGGGGGTAGGGACGAGATAGAGTGTGCCTGCCATGTAATCACCTTTCGTATTATGAGCTAACAGCTTAAAACCAAAACCGGCTCGATGCGCAGCCCCGGCCCGCCCTGCCGCACCGCCTCCACCAGCGCCAGCTTAGGAGGTTTGTCCAGCCGGTGCTGCACCAGCTGGAGCCGCTTGGGTTCCAAATCGTTCTCCCGCAGGGCCAGCAGCAGGTCGGTCAGCCGCTCTGCCCGGCAAACCAGGGCGAACCGCCCGCCGGTTTTCAGCCGGGGAGCCGCAGCCCGGCACAGGTCGGTCAGCGTACAAGTCACCTCGCTGCGGGCGGAGGCGCTGCGCCGGGAGGCCAGTTCGCCGGTGCCCAGAGGGAAATAGGGCGGGTTGGAAACGATGAGGTCGTAATGTCCCTGGGGGAACCATCCCGGCTCCCGCAGGTCGCCTGTGAGAATTTCCCCGGCCAGGCCGTTTTCCGCCAGGTTGCGCCGGGCCAGAGACGCAGCAACGGGGTCAATGTCGATACCGTCCAGCGTCAGGCCGGATTCCCGCGCCGCCAGCAGCAGGGCCAGCACCCCCACGCCACAGCCCAGGTCCAGCACCCGCGCCCCCCGGCGGAGGGTGGCGAACCGGGCCAGCTGCACCGAGTCTGTCCCCAGCAGGGGAAGGGCGTCGTCCTGCCGGAGGGTGTAGGGGCCAATGCGCTCCAGCCGTTCCATGAACATCCCCCCCTTGCGTGTTGGTTCCATTATGCCACAGGTTTGGCGGAGAGACAAGAACAAATGTGGCCCTCCGGCGCGTTGACGCAGGAGGGCCTATTCGCTTGGGGGAGCGAACCAAATTGGGGGGGGTAATTCAATTCAGCACCAACGCGGCGTCCGCGTTTCGGTGTAAATGAAATTTTAACAGAACCAATTTGGATTTTCAAGCTGTGACAAAAAGTGAGACGGATTTTTTAGAAAATTTGTCACACTTATTTCTGCTCTACGATAGTTTTCAGTTTGCAAATGCCCTCGTCCAGAATCCGTAGGGCGTCCTCTTTGGGGTAGACCATTTTGCTGTTGGGAAGGGAATGGAAAAACGACCAGAACGCCCGGCAGAGGTATTCCTCCGAGATGCGCAAGTCGCAGCAGTATGCCCCGTGGAGGAAGCGGTTGGTGGTGTCAAAGTGGATGCACCCGTCTGCGTCCACATAGGCCTCCATGTAGTCCGGCAGCCGCAGGTAAGAGGGCCGGACGATAAGACCGATGACGATTCCGGTCTCCATCTCCCGGCGCAGCTGGGTCAGGAACACCAGGCGGTCATCCGGCTCCAGAGGCGGCACATACTCCGGCGGCATTTCAATCATAAGGCCGGTGTCGATGAAAAGCTGTAGCCCTTCCTCCGAAAAGACAGTGTAATAGTCCTTCTCCACCTTCCGCAGAGCGGAAAATCGTCTGTCGCCCACACTGTACAGCGTTTCCAGGGGGATGGTGCCATCGGTGCGCAGATACTTTTGAATTAAACGGGGGGTGACATACCGCCCAAAACAGGGTTGGGTCAGCATGAAAAAGGAAGTGTCTGGGTTGGTGGCATCCGTATACTTCTGCAATACGTCCAAAATGCTGGAGGTGCAGTTGGTGAGCAGCTCACAGCGCTCCAGCAGGCGCTGAAAATGGCTGGAAAAGAGCCGGATCAGTGACTTTTTGGTGTGGATCACCGCCGATGACTGCTCCTGAGACAGGTGGATCAGATAGTTGGGGGTAATGATATAGTAGTTCAGCGGGTTGACATCCTGTGTCCCTGCCCGCTCCCGGAAGTAGTAGGGGGCGTAGGCCCCGCGGGAAACCAGGCTCAGGGGGATGATGCGCTCCAGCAGGTGGATGTCCTTGGCGCAGTCGTTCCCCGCGACCACAGGGGAACAGAACAGCTCCTCCACGTGGAACTGCGCCCCGGCCATCCACAGCTCCAGCAGCTCCTGGGAGAGATCCAACCCGGTGGGGAGGAACATCCGAATGGTCACGTCCTCGTCCTGGCTGGTCTCCCAGGCCAGAACGGAGCGAATGGCGCTGCGCACCGCGTACTCTCCTTCCACCATGGAGGCGTTTTCGGACGGGCGCACCAGCTGCACAGCGGCGGAGGCGGGAGTGAACCGCACGTCAGCCAGATGGTTGAACAGGTCGCAAATGGCCTGCTGGTTCCTCCAGGCGTCCTCCCCCTGGAGGAACATCTCATAATACTGGAAAAATTCCTCCCGCTCCTCCAGTGTCAGGCGGAAGTGCCCCGCCAGCGCCTGTACCACCCGATAGGGCAGCACTCGCTCGTCGGTCAGCGCCTTGTGGATGGAGGTGCGCTCCGCGCCGATGTCCCGCGCCACGGACGCGATGCTCTCGCCGCTGGATTCAAAAAGCTGTTTCAGGTAACTGCTGAATTTTGACATGAGTGCGTGTCTCCTTTCGGGGTGGGGTGGAGATTGGGTTTTCGTATGTATAGAGGGCGTGAGCGTGGTCGCCAGACAGAGCAATTTTCCCAGTGCCTTTCAAAATGGATTCCCGCGCGCGCAACCCCTTGACAATTCTCTGCCGCAGGGGTATACTAGGAATCAGAAAAGGGCGCTGCCCGGCAACGGTCAGCCCTCCAAACTGTTACAGAAGTAACCGCACTGTTGAGCTGGGGCGGTTACTTCTTTTTATTGTACAACTTGATACACAGTTGCAAGCGCCGATGATAACAAGGAAAAGTGTCAAGACTTCCATCGTACTCATTTGGCAGCCACCCCCTTTCTTGCGAACGGGGGCAAAAGAAGCTGCCCCTCGTCGGAGCAGACTCCATATCCTTCGCTTCCGGCTAAAGCCGAAAGCTCACTCATTCCGTTGCTCCTCCTCTCCCCACCAAACCCGCTTCGCTGGGCTTTGGCGGGGACCCCGAAAATGGGCCAACCGCACCGTATTGGGCAACACCCTGGTTCTCCGTGGAGAACCAAAGACAGAATACCATAGATTTTGACAGATTGCAACAGAAAATGTTGCACCGCTGCACTACGCAACTGCCGACGCAGTTCTGTGATTTTGGGCTGGATTTAGCAACCTGTTGGTGGCCCTGCCGGTTTATGGGGAAATTCCCCCAAAGTGGTGCCTTTCCGCCGCCGAATTTTTTAGCACTCAAAAGCGGAGACTGCTAAAAATTCATCTTTTGTTCACAATTATGTCACACTTCCCGGCTATACTATAGACAAATCAAAAGCAAGGCCCTTTTGGGCCAGGAAGGGAAGTTAGACCATTATGACAAACAAACAGTTGACACAGAAATCTCAGGAAGCAGTCCAGGCCGCGCAGACCGTGGCGCTGGAGTACGGCAGTCCCCAGGTGGAGCAGGCGCACCTGCTCTACGCCCTGTTAGACCAGGAAAACGGGCTGATCCCCCAGCTCATCGCGGGCATCGGCCCCGACCCCGCCAGCCTGAAAGCCGCCGTTCGTGCGGAAATTGAGAAGCTGCCCAAGGTGTCCGGCTCCGGCCGGGAGCCGGGCAAGGTCTACATCTCTCAGGACATGGACAAGGCCCTGACCGCCGCGGACCGGGCCGCCGACCAGATGAAGGACGAGTACCTCTCGGTGGAACACCTGCTGCTGGGCCTCATCGACGCGCCGGACCGGACGCTGAAAGGGCTGTTCCAGCAGTATCAGCTGACCCATGAGAAGGTCCTCACCGCCCTGAGCAGCGTCCGGGGCAGCCAGCGGGTCACCTCCGACAACCCGGAGGAGACCTATGACGCCCTGAAAAAGTACGGCACCGACCTGGTGGAGCGGGCCAGGAACAACCAAATGGACCCGGTCATCGGCCGGGACGACGAAATTCGGAACGTCATCCGCATTTTGTCCCGGAAAACCAAGAACAACCCCGTCCTCATCGGGGAACCCGGTGTGGGCAAGACCGCCGTGGTGGAGGGCCTGGCCCAGCGCATCGTCCGGGGCGACGTGCCCAAGTCCCTCCAGGACAAGACCATCTTCTCCCTGGACATGGGTGCCCTGATTGCAGGGGCCAAGTACCGGGGCGAGTTCGAGGAGCGGCTGAAAGCCGTCCTCAACGAGGTCAAGAAGTCCGACGGGCGCATCCTGCTGTTCATTGACGAGCTGCACACCATCGTGGGCGCGGGCAAGACCGAAGGCTCCATGGACGCGGGCAACCTGCTGAAACCCATGCTGGCCCGGGGCGAGCTGCACTGCATTGGCGCGACCACCTTAAATGAGTACCGCCAGTATATCGAGAAGGACGCCGCCCTGGAGCGCCGGTTCCAGCCCGTCATGGTGAACGAGCCGACGGTGGAGGACACCATTGCCATCCTCCGGGGCCTGAAGGAGCGGTACGAGGTGTACCACGGCGTCAAAATTCAGGACAGCGCCATCGTCGCTGCCGCCACCCTCTCCAACCGGTACATCACCGACCGGTTCCTGCCCGACAAGGCCATCGACCTCATCGACGAAGCCTGTGCGCTCATCCGCACTGAGATGGACTCCATGCCCACTGAGCTGGATAAAATCTCCCGAAAGATCATCCAGCACGAAATCGAGGAGGCCGCTCTGAAAAAGGAGACGGACAAGCTGTCTCAGGAGCGGCTGGCCACCATCCAGCAGGAGCTGGCCGACCTGCACAGCGACTTCGACGCCCAGAAAGCCCAGTGGGACAACGAGAAAAACGCCATTGGCCGGGTGCAGAAGCTGCGGGAGGACATCGAGGCCGCCAAGGGTGAACTGGAGCTGGCCCAGCGCCAGCAGGATTACGGCAAGGCCGGTGAGATTCAGTACGGTCGCCTGCCCGCCCTGCAAAAGTCCCTGGCGGAGGAGGAAGCCATCGCCAACGAGGGCCGGGAGCGCTCCCTGCTCCGGGATAAAGTCACCGAGGCGGAGATTTCCCGCATCATCGAGCGGTGGACGGGTATCCCCGTGGCCAAGCTGATGGAGAGCGAGCGGGAAAAGGTGCTGCACCTGGACGACACCCTCCACAAGCGGGTCATCGGCCAGGATGAGGCCGTCCAGCGGGTGACAGAGGCCATCCTCCGCAGCCGCGCCGGTATCCAGGACCCCAACCGGCCCATCGGCTCCTTCCTGTTCCTGGGACCCACCGGCGTGGGCAAAACCGAGCTGGCAAAGGCCCTCAGCGAGGCCCTGTTCGACAGCGAAAAGAACATGGTCCGCATCGACATGAGCGAATACATGGAGAAATACTCCGTCTCCCGGCTGATTGGCGCGCCTCCCGGCTATGTGGGCTATGAAGAGGGCGGTCAGCTCACCGAGGCCGTCCGGCGCAAGCCCTACTCCGTGGTGCTGTTCGACGAGGTGGAGAAGGCCCACCCCGACGTGTTCAACGTGCTGCTCCAGGTGCTGGACGACGGGCGCATCACTGACAGCCAGGGCCGCACCGTGGACTTCAAAAATACCATCATCATCCTGACCTCCAACCTGGGCAGCCAGTACCTGCTGGACGGCATCGATCAGAATGGGGAGATTTCCGACACCGCACGGGCGCAGGTGGAGGAGCTGCTGAAACGCTCCTTCCGCCCGGAGTTCCTGAACCGGCTGGACGAAATCGTGTTCTACAAGCCCCTGACAAGGGAGAACATCACCGGCATCGTGGACCTGCTGGTGGACGACCTGAACCGCCGCCTGGCGGACAAGCAGCTCACCGTCCGCCTGACCGACGAGGCCAAGGCCACGGTGGTGGACGAAAGCTACGACCCCGCCTTTGGCGCACGGCCCCTGCGCCGGTACGTGCAGCACAGCGTGGAGACCCTACTGGGCCGGAAAATCATCGCGGACGACGTGGCCCCCGGCACCGAGCTGGTGGTGGACGCCGACGAAAACGGGCTGTTCGTGGCGGGGTGAGAAGCCGCCCGACAGCGAAAAAAATAACATCGCCTGTGCGCGGGGCTGCGGCCCTGTGTACAGGCGATTTTTGCAGTAGCGCTGCGTTTTTTGTTGCGCTCTGTCAGGATTTGTGGTATTCTGTCCTTGGTTCTCCTCGGAGAACCAGAGCGTTGCCCAATACGGCAGCGGTTGGCCCCCTTTCAGGGGGCAGCTTCTTTTGCCCCCTGTTCTCAAAGAAAGGGGGCTGCCCAATGAGTACGATGGAAGTTTTAACACTTTGTCTCGTCATCATCGGCGTCTGCAACTTGTTTGTCCAGTGGATGAACAATAAAAAGAAGTAACCGCCCCAGCCTACCAAGCGGGCGGTTACCTCTGTAACCATTCCTAGGGGGCTGACCGTTGCCGGGCAACGCCCTTTTCTGATTTTTAGTATACCCCAACGACGGGAAAATGTCAAGCGGCTGTGGAGCGTTTGCGGCGGGAAAGCATGGAGACATTTTCTGTTGCAATCTGTCAAAATCTATGGTATTCTGTTGCTGGTTCTCCTTGGAGGACCAGGGCGTTGCCCAATACGGTATGCGGTTGGCCCCTGTTGCGGGGGCAGCTTCTTTTGCCCCCGTTCTCAAAGGAAAGGGGGGCTGCCCAATGAGTGCGACAGAAATTTTTATGTTTTGTCAATTTATTGTCGGCATGTGTGAATTATTTCTGATAATTTACTACAATAACAAAAAGAAGTAACCGCCCTCAGCTCTCAACGATGGCGGTTACTTCTGTAACTATCATGAGGGGCTGACCGTTGCCGGGCAGCGCCCTTTTCTGTTTTTTAGTATACCCCAACGGGGGGAAAATGTCAAGCGGCTGTGGAGCGTTTGCGGCGGGAAAGCATGGTTGCGCATCGCCCGAAACTGGCGGGGAAGGGCAGATGCGGCGGCAGCTCCGCAGGGAGGCCGGGCAAAAAAGGCCAAATTATAAAATTTACAATCTGTACGGAAATTGCCACTTGTAAACGGGCGGGAATTATATTAAGATAGTGTCTGAACAAATAGGAAATATTCTTTCGAGCTTCGTTGCGAAATACACAAAACAGGTGAACAAAATATGAACCTTAGAATTGGCATTGACATCGGCTCCACCACCGTCAAGGTGGTGGTGCTGGACGAGCAGAACAAACTGCTTTTCCGTTCCTACGAGCGGCACTTCTCCAAGGTGCGGGAAAAGACCTGCGAGATTTTGGAGCGGCCGGAGGT
>JAJBVG010000034.1 GCA_020859945.1 Clostridiales bacterium
AACCAATAAACTCTTTCCCTTTTCCCTGTCTCACATCATTGACAAATGAACAAAACAGAACATCATTTTACAAGAAGAGCACGTTTAAAGCACTTTGCAAAACTGCCCAACTGTAGTATGATAGAAACAGAACGACAAAACGCAAGGAGGATTTCTATGACCACCCAACAGACCCTGAATGGGGAGCAGCTGCGCTATCTGTCGCTGCTCTCGGAAAAATACCCCACCATCGCCGCCGCCGCCAGCGAAATTATCCGCATCGAGGCGCTGCTGCGTCTGCCCAAGGGGACGGAACACTTTATGAGCGACCTCCACGGCGAACACGAAGCCTTTGTTCACATTTTGAACAGCGCCTCCGGCGTCATCCGGGAGAAAATCGACCTGCTCTTTGCCGACACCGTTCCGGCGCGGGAACGAGCGGACCTTGCTACCCTGATTTATTACCCAGAGGAAAAGCTGCCGGAGCTGAAGGACCGGCAGGATGATTTAAAGGCGTGGTACAGCACCACGCTGCTGCGGCTGGTGGAGCTGTGCCGCCTGGTCTCCAGTAAGCACACCCGGGCTCACGTGCGCAAGTGCCTGCCGGAGAGCTGTGCCCACATTCTGGACGAGCTGCTGCACGCTCACTTTGAGGACCACGACAAGCAGCTCTATTACAACGAAATCGTTCAGAGCATTATCCGCTACGACCGAGCGGATGCCTACATCGTCCGGCTGTGCCAGCTCATCAAGCGGCTGGCGGTGGATCAGCTGCACATCGTAGGCGACCTGTTTGACCGGGGGCCACGGCCCGACCGGATTTTGGACCAGCTGATGGAGTACCACAACGTAGACATCCAATGGGGCAACCACGATGTGGTCTGGATGGGCGCCGCCGCTGGCAGCGACATTTGTATCTTAACGGTGCTGAAAACCACCCTCTCCTACAACAATCTGGAGATGCTGGAGACGGGCTATGGTATCAGCCTGCGCACCCTGGACCAGATGGCGGAGCGGGTTTATGGCAACTCCGACGTGACGCTGTGGCGACCCCACGGCGGCAGTCAGGAGCGCTGGGAGGAGATCGCCCGGATGCACAAGGCCGTCACCATTATGATGTTTAAGGTGGAGGCCCAGGTCATTGCCCGGAACCCGGACTTCCAGATGCAGGGGCGAGACTACCTGAACCAAATCGACTACCGTCAAGCGGTACTTCTGCCCTCAAGGGGCACTTCCGAAGCTGCGCTTCTCCCTGCGGGGCAAAGCCCCTCCCTGTACGAAAATGGCACCGTTCTGTGCGGCGGCAAGCGGTATCCCCTCCGGGATACGGACTTCCCCACGGTGGACCCGGCCTGTCCCAGCGCCCTCACCGACGAGGAAGTGGAGGTGCTGGACGACCTGGTCCGGGGCTTCCGCCAGAGCGAAAAGCTCCAGCGGCACATTCGTTTCCTCTACGCCCAGGGGACGGTGTACAGCTGCTGCAACGGAAACCTGCTCTATCACGGCGCGGTGCCCATGACCGAGGAGGGAGACTTCGCCGCCGAGACCTTCGAGGGCCGCTCCTACCAGGGAAAGGCGCTGTTTGACTACTGTGACTGCCGGGCGCGGCAGGGCTACTTTGCCCCGGAGGGCAGCCCCGAACGACAGGCGGGGCAGGACTTCCTGTGGTATCTGTGGTGCGGCTCCCTGTCGCCCATCTTTGGCCGCAGCGCCATGACCACCTTCGAGCGGCTGTATATCGCCGACAAGTCCACCCATGCTGAGGTGAAAAATCCCTACTATTCCCACATCAACGGCCCCCACGCGGAGGAGACCGCCGAGAAGATTTTAGCGGAGTTCGGCCTCACCGAGGAGAGCAGCCACATTTTTAACGGCCACGTTCCCGTCCGGGCCATCGAGGGGGAAAGCCCCGTGAAGGGCGGCGGCAAGCTGGTGGTTATCGACGGCGGGTTCTGCCGAGCCTACCACAGCAAAACCGGCATCGCCGGGTATACCCTGATTTACAGCAGCCGGGGGCTGACCTTGCGTACCCACCAGCCCTTTGAAAGCACCGAGAAAGCCATCCGGGACGACGAGGACATCGACAGCCAGAGCGAGCGCATTTACACCGCGCCTCAACGGGTGCTGGTCCGGGACACCGACGAGGGCAAACGGGAGGAAGCCCGCATCGCGGACTTAGAGCGGCTGGTCTGGGCGTATCAGAACGGCATATTGCACGAGGTAGGGAATTAACAATTTGCAATTAGCAATGTGCAATTGAGCTGTTAGCCATTAGCCATTAGCTTGGATCGTGCTTGCTGTTTCGTCAGCACTTTTGCCCAATATAGTGCAGGTTTTCTACAGAAAACATCGTTTCGCAACCGACCACCCCTCTTGCCGCCGACGTCAAGCGGCACTTCTGCCCTCAAGGGGCACTTCCAAAGCTGCGCTTCTCCCTGCGCTTTGCTCCCTGCCCTGAAAGGGGAGGTGGCGCGGCGTAAGCCGCGACGGAGGGGGTTCGAGCAAATGGCTGAGCAAAGGAAACCGTCAAATCATAAAAGCCTACAGCGGAGAAAGCGGGAGTTATCTCACTTTCTCCGCTGTTTTTCATTTGCACATTGGAACATATGATGAATCGAACAAATGTTTGACATTTGCCCGAACCTGTGGTATGCTGTTCAGCGCCAAGGGGGGAGACGCTGTGGAACGGACGATTTTACATTGTGATCTGAACAACTTTTTCGCCTCGGTGGAGCTGCTGGACCACCCGGAGCTGCGGGGACAGCCGGTGGCGGTCTGCGGCGACCCGGCCTCCCGCCACGGCATTATTCTGGCGAAAAACGAGCTGGCAAAGGCCAAAAAGGTCCAGACGGCAGAGACCATCTGGCAGGCCCAACGAAAATGTCCCGGTTTGGTGCTGCTGCCCTCTCACCACAGTAAGTATCGTCTCTATTCTCAGCGCATCAACGCCATTTACCAGCGGTACACCGACCTGGTAGAACCCTTTTCCATCGACGAGAGTTGGTTGGACGTGACGGGCAGCCTCCACCTGTTCGGCAAGGACGGCAAGGGGTTGGCGGACGAACTGCGGGCAGTGGTCCGCTCGGAGCTGGGACTGACCATCTCTGTGGGGGTCAGCTTCAACAAGGTTTTTGCCAAGCTGGGCAGCGACTACAAAAAGCCAGACGCCACCACCGTCATTACCCGGGAAAACTTCACCGACCTGCTGTGGCCCCTGCTGGTGAGCGATATGATTTTTGTGGGCCATGCAGCGCAAAAGGTGCTGAATCAGTACGGAATTAAAACCATCGGCGACCTGGCGAAGGCAGACCGGGAGGCGCTGGTCACGCTGATGGGCAAGCAGGGGGGACAGCTCTCCGACTACGCCCGGGGGCTGGACAGCAGCCGGGTGGTGCCCGCCAGTGAGCAGCCACCCCCCAAGAGCGTGGGCAACGGCCTGACCTTCCGGCGGAACCTGGTGGGGCTGGAGGAAGTGCGCACCGGGCTGGAGCTGCTCAGCGACAGCGTGGCCACCCGCCTGCGGCGGAAGGAGCTGAAATGCACCTCCGTCCAGGTCACCATCCGGGACCCCAACTTTAAGACCATCACCCGCCAGATGGGGCTGAGCGCTCCCACCTATCTGGCGCGGGAAATTACCGACGCGGCGCTGACGCTGGTGCAGCGGAACTGGGACCTGCGCTCCCCTATACGGATGCTGACCGTCACGGGACAGAACCTGATTTCGGAGTGGGAGGCCGCGGAACAGATGGACCTGTTCGCGCCCTCCGCCGCCCCCAAACGGGAGAAGCTGGAGCGGCTGGAAAAGGCGATGGACGCCATCCGCACCCAGTACGGCAAGGACGCCATCACCCTGGGGTCGCTGCAAAATACACCTTTAAAAGGAGAAGGCAAACCGGAATGAAAAAAATAATCCCTTTTCTGCTCTCTCTGCTGATGTTGACCGGATGCGCCGCCCAGCCTATCGAGTTGGAGGCGGGGACCACTGTGGCCTGTACCACCTATCCGGTGTATCTGCTGGCCCAGGCCGTCACCCAGGACGTGGATGGGGTGGAGCCGGTGTTGGTCATCAACCAGCAGGTCAGCTGCCTCCACAACTACACCCTGACCATGCGGGATATGCGAATCATCGAGGGCTGCGACCTGTTGGCAATCAACGGGGCGGGTCTGGAGGACTTTTTGGACGATGTGCTGGAGGGCCGGGAGGTTCTGGACTGCTCCCAGGGTATTGAGCTGGACGAAGGGGACGAGGACCACGAGGAAACCTCCGGCCACGTGCATGAGGAAGAAACGGATGCCCACATCTGGCTGGACCCGGCGCGGGCGGCGCAAATGGCTGAGAACCTGGCGGAAGGGCTGGCCCAGGCCGACCCGGACAATGCCGAGGCGTACCGGGCCAACGGGGAAGCGGTGCAAACCGCCCTCTCCGACCTGCAAGCGGAGTTGACAGAGCAGCTGGCGGGTCTTTCCTGCCGCCAGCTCATCACCTTCCACGATGGGTTCCACTACTTCGCCCAGGCGTTCGATTTAGAAATCGTCGCCGCCGTGGAGGAGGAGGAAGGCTCTGAAGCCTCCGCCCGGCGCATCAACGAGCTGGTTTCCCTCATCGACCAATATCAGATCCCGGCCATTTTCACCGAGGTCAACGGTTCCGATTCCACAGCCCAGGCTCTGGCGCTGGAGCGAGACATCGGTGTGTTCGCCCTGGACCTGGGCATGAGCGATGCGAACGTCCCGGAGGGGCTGGAGGGGCTGGAAGCCTACGAAGCCATTCTCCGGCAGAATGCAGAAACGATTTTGGAGGCATACGCATGAAGAAAACAAAGCACATCGGCGTGACCACCGGCTGCTCTGGGAGCTGTTGCCTTCGGGTGGACAAGCTGTCGGTCTCCCTGGGCGGGGACCATATCCTCAGCGACGTGAGCTTTCACCTGCACTGTGGAGAACTCATCGCCCTGATCGGCCCCAACGGGGCGGGAAAAAGCTCCCTGTTCAAGTCCATCTTGGGGCAAATGCCCCATTCCGGCAGCATCACCTTCCAGACCGCCCAGGGCCGGGCCATGAAGCCCCGCATTGGCTACGTGCCCCAAAGCCCCAGTTTTGACCGCAGCGACCCGGTCAGCGTGCTGGACCTGTTCATCTGTGCCGGGTCCAACTGGCCGGTGTGGTTGCCTGTTCCCAAAAAGTTGCGGGAGCAGGTGTTGTCCTGCCTGGCCCGTGTCAACGGAGAGGAACTAATCGACCGGCGGGTGGGGGCGCTCTCCGGCGGCGAGTTGCAGCGGGTTCTGCTGGCGATGGCGCTGGAGCCGCTGCCCAACATCCTGATTCTGGACGAACCCATGTCCGGCGTGGACATGGAGGGGGAGCAGCAGCTGTTCGCCCTGCTGGACGACATCCGCACCCGGTACGACCTGTCGATTTTACTATCCACCCATGACTTCGGCACTCTCCAACTGGTGGACAAGGTCATTTTGCTCAAACAGCAGATTTTAAAGGTGGGCACCCCCCAGGAGGTGCTGGAATCGGAGCAGTTCAAACAGCTGTTCTCCATCCACCGGCAATGAGGGACGCAGACAGTCCCCGAAAGTATTGATATAGGAGGTTTCCCATCATGCAGCTGTGGTATGCCCTGGTGGACCTGCTGCCCTTCTCCTGGGCGGAGCCGGGCAGTATGTACTTTATGAAAAACGCTCTGCTGGCGGTGCTGGTCATCTCACCGCTGTTCGCCCTGCTGTCCACCCTGGTGGTGGAACACGGCATGGCCTTTTTCTCCGACGCACTGGGCCACTCTGCCTTTGCAGGGCTGGCAATCGGCTCCCTGTGCGGCCTGGTGGACGCGACTTGGGCGGCGGTGGCCCTGTCGGTGGTTTTCTCGCTGCTCTTTACCTGGGTGGTGCAGAAAACCGCCATGTCCAGCGACACGGTTATCGGCGTGTTTTCCTCCACCGCTATCGCCCTGGGGATTTTCCTCTCCACCCTGAACGGCGGCAGCTTTACCAAGTTCAACTCCCTGCTCATCGGGGACATCCTCTCCGTCTCGCCGGGGAAAATCGGCCTGCTGGCGCTGATTTTGGCGCTGGTGGTGGTGCTGTGGGTGTTCCAAATGAACAATATGACCCTCTCCGCCGTCCACCCCGCTCTGGCGAGCAGCCGGGGTATCCGCCTGTGGCAGCTGGACGCGCTGTTCAACTGCGCGGTGGCAGTGGTTGTCACCCTGTCCATGACCTGGGTGGGTCTGCTGGTCATCAACTCCCTGCTGGTGCTGCCTGGCGCTGCCGCCCGTCAGTTGGCCGGAAATATGCGGCAGTACACCCTCTTTGCCCTGCTGGGGGCGGTGGTCTGCGGCGTGGGAGGGCTGCTGGTCAGCTTTTATGTGGGGTCCTCCACCGGCTCCTGCATCACCCTTTTGTTGGCGGTGTACTTCTTTGCGTCCTTTGCTCTGGGCCGGAAGCTTCACCCATAACGAAATGACGATTGGAGCGCCTGCGCTTTTCCGCGGGCGCTTTCGTTTTTGGCTCAGAAGACGGAGCCTGATGCGGGGTTATATACCTAAATTTGTTCTTCCAGAGAGAACATTTGTGCTTTTCCCTTGACGATTTGAAAGTTCCTTGTTATACTTGTTTCAACTTGTTAAAGGACTGGTTGACCGGCATGGGTTACAGCGGTATCAATTTGGAAAACGTGAAGAGCTTTAACCGCAGCGCCATTTTGAAGCTGCTGAACGACCAGGGGGAGATGTCCCGGAAAGACCTGGCCATGCAGCTGGGCCTGACCCCCGCCACCGTGTCGGTGATTTGCTCCGAGCTGATTGCCGCTCAGGTCCTCTGCGAGATGGGGGAGATGAAGGAGGACCGGCGGGCGGGTCGGAAGAAAATTCTGCTGGGCATCAATTACAGCCGCTTTTTTGTCCTGGCCATCAGCATTGAGGACACCTACACCTGTCTCACTCTCAGCGATATGCGGTGCCGACCCAGCTGTGACCGGCGCATCCCCACGGACGGAGATGCTGCCCCGGAGGAATTTCTGCGCCGAGTGGCGGAGGCGGGCCGGGAGCTGCTCCGGGCCGCTGGGGTGGACAGCGCCCACCTGCTGGGCGTGGGGGTCTCTATCCCCGGCGCAGTGCGGCGGGAGGACGGCGTCTGCCTGTCTTATCACCTGTGGAAAGGCAGAGTGAATGTGCGGAACATCCTCCAGCGGGAGCTGGGGCTGCCCGTGGTGGTGGAGAACAACGTCAAAGCCTTTGCGGAGGCGGAGATGGTCTACGGCAGCGGCAAGGAGCAGGAGAACCTGCTGTTTGTCAAGTGGGGACCGGGCGTGGGCGCGTCCTTCGTCATCCACAAGCAGATTTACGAGAGCCGCCGGTTCAAATCCGCTGAAATCGGCCACATGGTCATGGAGTGGGAGGACCCGGTGAGCCACTGCCCCCGCCGGGGATGGCTGGAGACCCGCGTCTCTACCCACGCCGTCGCGGACCAGGTCCGCGCCCAATGCACCCGGTCGACCATGCCGCTGCTCTGGCAGAACCGGGACGGAGACGTATCCTCCATCGTGGCCCACAACATCGCCGACTGGATCGCCTGCGGCGATGAGGGGATGTGGCAGGTCATTGAGAAGGATGTGGACCTGCTGGCCCGAGCGGTGTCCAATATTGTCACCTTTTTTGCCCCGGACCAAACCATTTTCTACGGCAATATGTTCGAGCTGCCCACCATGCGGGAACGGTTTCTGACCGCCTGTCAGCGGTACAGCGCCGACTATCAGGAGGGAGACATTGCCCGTTCCCAGCTCAGCGACAAGCTGGACTACATCGGCCCCCTGGCTATCGTGGTCAACGAGCTGTTCCTCTCCGGGCGAGCCGTCAGCGCGCTGGGAGCCGCCCAACCCCCCGAGGGGTGAAATCTGCTCCGAAAATGCGAAAAATCCGAAATACGAACCATATTTTGCACCGTATCTGTTTTGTTTGACAGATACGGTGCTTTTTCGCGCTCTTTTACAAAAACCTTACCTGGCCCTGGTTTCAGACTTTACATGCATTCGCTACAATAGATACGAACAGCATTCTGCGGCAAGGGAGCGCTGTCAACACTGACATCCAATAGACAGAAAGAGGATGGAACGTACCAT
The DNA here is from genome assembly GCA_020859945.1 of Clostridiales bacterium. Classification (GTDB taxonomy): domain Bacteria; phylum Bacillota; class Clostridia; order Oscillospirales; family Oscillospiraceae; genus Onthomonas. Next base: position 8,101 of record JAJBVG010000034.1, read on the forward strand.
GAGAAAGATTGGGAAAATAATCCCGCTTGTACTGGCGGCGGCGTTGCTGCTGACCGGCTGCGGTGGGACCAGCACCGGCCAGGCGGCGGTGGACGGGTTGGACGCCCTGGGGGAGGTCCAAGTGGTCTCCCGCGAAGAGGGGTCCGGCACCCGCAGCGCCTTTGCGGAGCTGGTGGGATTTGACGGCAGCGAGGACGAGAGCAAATCAGACGACACCACCGACGCCGCTTTGGTGGTGAACGACGCGGAAGCGGTCATCGAAGCGGTGCGAAACGACCCCGCAGCTATCGGTTACATCTCCATGGGCGCGCTGGACAGCCTGGACGGGGAGACCGTCCTGGCGGTAGACGGCGTGGACGGCACCTTGGAAAACGTGAGCAACGGGACCTATGACTTGAGCCGCCCCTTCTGCCTGGCCTGGTCGGGGACCCTCAGCGAGCTGGAGCAGGACTTCCTGACCTATGTGCTGGGGAAAGGACAGGCCATTGTGAGCCAGTCTTATGTAGCGGTGGAGGATACCACCACCTTCCTCTCCGGGAAAGAGGCTGGGACCATCACCATCCACGGCTCCACCTCCGCCGCGCCTCTGCTGGAGGAACTGGCAGCGGAGTACATGACGCTGAACCCCAACGCCACAGTGGAAGTGACGGCGTCTGATTCCACCACAGGTCTGAACGACGCCATGCAGGGCCGGTGTGACTTCGGCATGGCCTCCCGTGAGCTGAAGGACTACGAGCTGGAGCTGCTGGACTGCGAAATCATCGCGGAGGACGGCATCGCGGTCATCGTCAACGGGGAGAATCCGCTGCAAAGCGTCACCGTGGACGAATTAAAGGGCCTGTTCACCGGCACACTTTCCACATGGGATTCCATCAACGCAGAAAGAGAAGGATGATACGAGTATGAACGATACGTTGGAAATTGTATTTGGCCTGCTGGGTGGTTTGGCCATCTTCATCTACGGTATGAACCTGATGAGCGAGTGCCTCCAGAAAGCGGCGGGCGAGCGGATGAAACAAATTCTGAGCCTGCTGACCCGGAACCGCGTTATGGGCGTATTGGCCGGCGCACTGGTGACGGCAGTGCTCCAGAGCAGCAGCGCCACCACCGTTATGGCCATCGGCTTTGTCAGCGCGGGGCTGATGAGCCTGCCCCAGGCCATCTCCATCATCTTCGGCGCCAACATCGGCACCACCATCACTGCGCAGATCATTGCTTTTAAAATCAGCGATTATATCTATGTGTTCGTGTTCGCGGGCTTTATCGTGAACTTTGTCTCCAAAAACGAGCGGGTGAAGAACATCGCGGGGACCGTGTTCGCCTTCGGCCTGCTGTTCCTGGGCATCGAGACCATGGGTGATGTAATGAAGCCCCTGGCTTCCAGCCCGGTATTCACCAACATGATTGCCCAAGTCGCGGACATCCCGGTGCTGGGCGTGGCCGTGGGTACGCTGATGACCCTGGTGGTCCAGAGCAGCAGCGCCACCATCGCGGTGCTGCAAAACTTTGCGTCCCAGGCGGGGTCTGACGGCGTGACCAGCATCCTGGGCCTGGCCGGGGCCATTCCCATCCTGTTGGGCGATAACATCGGTACTACCATTACCGCGCTGTTGGCCAGTGTGGGACAGTCCAAGGACGCCAAGCGCACCGCCATTGCCCACAGCATCTTCAACATCTCCGGCGCGGTGTTGTTCATCTGGTTCGTGAAGCCCTATGCGGCTTTCATCCAGTATATCTCCCCCAAGGGCGCAGAAGTGGATGTGATCTCCCGGCAGATCGCAAACGCCCACACCATCTTTAACATCACCATGACCCTGATTTGGATCGGTCTGCTGGGTGTGATGGTGAAGGTCGTCACCACCATCATCCCGGTCGGCAAGGATGAGGAGAAAAACCTGTCCATGCCTCGGTTCCTGGACAAAAACGTGCTGAGCCAGCCTGCGGCGGCCCTCCAGTTGGTGGCCAAGGAAGCGCTGCATTGCAGCGGCCTGGTCAAGACCATGCTGCTGAACCTGATGGACGCGGTGAAGGACCGGGATTATCAGGGCTTGCAGGAGGTGGACCACTACGGCGAAGCGGTGGCGTCCCTCAACGATGAGATCAACGAATATCTGGCGGACCTGTTCTCCTCCGGCGCTTTGACCGAGCAGCAGGCGGCCCAGACCGCCCAAATGCTGTATGTCCTCAGCGATGTGGATCGTATGGGCAGCCTCTCAGTGGAGTTGTCCAATATCATCCAGCAACAGAAGGGCAAAAAATACGATTATTCTCAGCAGGCCATCGATGACCTGGAGCAGAGCCTGGGGTATATCGAGAATATGTACGCCGACGCCATCAAAGCCCTGGCCAGCGGCAAACCGGAGAACCTGGAGCAGACCATCCAGAACCGGGAGGTTGTGTTGGACCTGGACATCGAGATGCGCAAGCAGCACATGCAGCGCGTCAGCGACGGGACCTGCGAAAAGCGGCTGTCTGTCCCCTTTATGGACATCCTGCACTGCATTGACCGTATGGGCAACAGCTGCGTCAACCTGGCTGAGGTGGCCATGAATCAGATGAGCTTCACCTACTTCATTGGAGCGGGGACAGAAGAGAAATGATCTACCGGCTGGGCAGCCAGCTCCAGGAGACAGACATGGAGGCCGTGCTGCAAAGTGGGGCCTCCGCCGTCTGTGTGGTCAGCGAACGGGAGTGCCAGCGAACGTTGGAAGCCCTGGACATCCATGTGGAATTGGACATCGTACTGCATGAGATCTGCTTCTGCAAACTGGAGAGCCAGCAGGAGTGCCTGTTCGGGACGTTCTGTGTGCCCCGCCTGCTGGACGTGCTGGGCAGCCGCTATCGAATGGCCTGCGTCATTACGGACCGGTATGTGGTGCTGGTGGACGACAGCGGCTTTGCCGCCCGGCTCATCGCCCGCATCCGGGCCAAAAAGGTCCACCAGGCCGACACCAGGGAGCGGTTCCTCTACAACTTTATCACGGAGTTTATTTCCAGAGACGCGGAGCTGCTGGAATCCTACGAGCGGACGCTGATGGAGATGGAGGACGCGATGGCTAGGGGCAACTCCGACCACATTCAAAGCCAGTTGCAGCCGGTCCGCAAGCAGCTGCTGACCCTGCGGAGTTACTACGACCAGCTCTCGGACATGGCAAAGGAGCTGGAGGAGAACGAGGACCGCTATTTTGCCCGCAAACAGCTGAAATATTTCGGCACCGCTGCGGACCGGGCGGAGCGGCTGAAGGACCGCACCAGCTACCTGTTGGAGTACGCCCAGCAGGTGCGGGACGCCTATCAGTCACTGGTGGACGCAAAACAGAACGACAACATGAAGTTTTTGACCATTATGTCCACTATTTTCTTTCCCCTGACCCTGATTACGGGGTGGTACGGCATGAACTTTGAGAATATGCCGGAGCTAAAAACAGGATACCCGGTCATTATCCTGGTCAGCATTGTGGTGGTGCTGTTTTGTCTGCTTCTCTTCAAAAAGAAAAAGATTTTGTAACGGGAAACGTCCCGCGCAGTCTGATGAAGTCTGTGCGGGACGTTTTTTGCTATATGTGAAAAGTACGGAACATACATGCAGCTTGGCGATTCCTTATGACCCGCAAACCGTGGAATGGTTTATGACGTTCGCAAAATAAAATAGTATCACTTAAAACCGGCAGGTTGTCACAGACATTGTGGCAGCCTGCCGATTTTTGTTTGCGTACAAAAATGGCGTGTTTTGTGTTTCGACAGCTTTATAGATACAAAATCTGTTAAATTTTTGTTCTGTCGCTGCGTTGGCACTCCCTTACCTGCTATTAGAACAAAAAGTGCGCAGCCTTACCCGTCAGAAACAGGCCAAAAGGACTAAGAACGTAAA
>JAJBVG010000058.1 GCA_020859945.1 Clostridiales bacterium
CTGCCGCTGAAGGGCATTGCCGCCATGCACTGCTCCGCCAACACCGACATGAACGGCGAGAACACCGCCATCTTCTTCGGTCTGTCCGGCACCGGCAAGACCACCCTGTCCACCGACCCCAAGCGTCTGCTGATCGGCGACGACGAGCACGGCTGGGACGACAACGGCGTGTTCAACTTCGAGGGCGGCTGCTACGCCAAGGTCATCAACCTGGACAAGGAGTCCGAGCCTGACATCTACAACGCCATCAAGCGCAACGCCCTGCTGGAGAACGTCACCCTGGACGAGAACGGCAAGATCGACTTCGCCGACAAGAGCGTCACCGAGAACACCCGCGTGTCCTATCCCATCGACCACATCGAGAAGATCGTCCGCCCCGTGTCCGCCGGCCCCGCCGCCAAGAACGTCATCTTCCTGTCCGCCGATGCCTTCGGTGTGCTGCCTCCTGTCTCCGTCCTGACCCCGGAGCAGACCCAGTATTACTTCCTGTCCGGCTTCACCGCGAAGCTGGCCGGCACCGAGCGCGGCATCACCGAGCCCACTCCCACCTTCTCCGCCTGCTTCGGTCAGGCCTTCCTGGAGCTGCATCCCACCAAGTACGGTGAGGAGCTGGTCAAGCGCATGGAGAAGAGCGGCGCCAAGGCTTATCTGGTCAACACCGGCTGGAACGGCACCGGCAAGCGTATCTCCATCAAGGACACCCGCGGCATCATCGACGCCATCCTGGACGGCTCCATCAACGGCGCTCCCACCAAGATGATCCCCTACTTCAACCTGGAGGTCCCCACCGAGCTGCCCGGCGTTGACCCCGCCATCCTGGACCCCCGCGACACCTATGCCGACGCTTCCGAGTGGGAAGAGAAGGCCAAGGATCTGGCCCAGCGCTTCATCAACAACTTCGTCAAGTATCAGACCAACGACCTGGGCAAGAGCCTGGTGGCTGCCGGTCCTCAGCTGTAAGCTGAACTGCGCTTGACTGCATAAGTAAACAAAAGGCCCCCGGCGCGCTGCGCCGGGGGTTTTGTTCTGGCTGTCTGAGGTTTTTTGTTGCTTTTTGTAAGAAGCTGTGATATTCTACTGTTAGCTCCTAATTGGAGTTAGGGCGTTGTCCTTTACGGCGGCGGTTAGCCACTCCCCGACAAAGGGGGTGTTGCCATGCGGATTACCTTGCATATCGGAGCCTATACGGTGACGATTATTGTGAAACGCAGAAACCGCCACCCCGGCAGGTGACGGTTTCTCTATAGAAACATAAAACCTTCTCCGGGCTAACCGTTGTCGGACAGCGCCCGTTTTCTATGTTTGTATTATATCTTATTTCTCTGTTTTTGTCAATGCTGGGAGTTGCCAAATTCCAGTAAAGAAGGATTTTGAGAACATGCTGGAAAGCGCGGAAAGTGGAATTACCATCCTCTCCGCGCTTTTCAATCCATTTCAACGGCAGTCTTTCGCAGAGGAGGGGCCTGTTTCGTCCGTCAAGCCCAAAATATAATCCGCTGAAACGTGATACAATTCACACAGCGTCAACAGGTGATGAATCGGCAGTTCATTGGCGGCCCGCTCATATCTGGCGTACATGGTCTGAGAGGTGCCCAGCTTTTTGGCGACGTACTCCTGTGTATAGTCGTGGTCTTCCCGCAGGTCACGGATGCGCCGGACATAAGACATAGGCTTCATTTTTTCATCTCCATCAGGGAGGGGATGAAAATAGTTTAGCCTAAATCAAATGTTTACTAATGTTTTAATACAGATTTTTATTAAAAGAGCTGCTATTTGAACTCTTTCTCTTTTTATGCGCCGTACATTCCTTTCTAAGAAAATTTTTTAGTACATAAATTTACTATTGACACAAGTAAATTTATGTACTATACTGGCATTAGCAGGAAACCAACCTTTGTTATCCCCATCAACTCACGTTCCAGAAAATAAGGAGGTTTACCATGAAGAAAATGAAAAAGCTGAAAAAGCTCCTGTCCCTCTGTCTGATTGCCGCAACCTTTGTCACCATGCTGGTGGTTCCGGCCAACGCTGCAAGCTCGACCATCCGGTGCTACACCATTTCCTCCGGCAACACCACCGCTTACAGTTCTGCCAGCCTGAAAACGAAATCCGGCACGATTTACGCTTCTGACGAGTTGTATGTTGTGGCCAAATCCAGCAGCTATCCCAACAGCATAAAGGTTTCCTACCCCACTTCCAGCGGCAGAAAGACCGGCTGGATCTCCAAGAGCAAAATCGTCATCGCGCTGACAGGAACCACGGCATATGCCACGGGGAAAATGACAACCTATCGCCGGGCAAGCACTGCGAACACTTACGGCTATATCAGCAAGGGTGATAAAGTGATTGTGATTGGTAAGAGAGGAAGCTACACGCAGGTGAAGTACCCCGTCAGCAACGGATACAAGTTCGCATGGGTCAAGACATCAGAAATAAAGTTGGCCTATCCTATCTAAAACTTTTTTCTCTCCCAAAAATACTACAGGGGCTGTACCCGCAAGCCGCAGGTACAGCCCCTTTTTTACGCTTTTTTATTCTGTCACCCCATCGTAAACTGATACACGCAGAACGCCGCGTAAATCGCCAGCAGCGTGACCCCCTGGGCGCGGGTCAGCCTGCCCCGTCTCAGGGTGGGCACGGTCAAAATCAGCATGACCAGCAGCATCACCGGCAGGTCCACCACCAGCGAGCTGTTGATGCCGAACAGGGTGCTGTTCTCCGGGATGTGGAAGGGGGAGAGGGTCACAGCCGTACCGCTGACCAACACCAGGTTGAACAGGTTGGCCCCGATGATGTTGCCCAGAGACAGGGCGCTGTGGCCCTTGGCCAGGGCGGTGATGGCGGTGGTCAGCTCCGGCAGGGAGGTCCCCAGCGCCACCAGGGTCAGAGCAATGACCGACTCCGGGACGCCCAGCGCCTGGGCGATGAGGGTGCCGTTGTCCACCAACAGGTCCGCGCCCACGGCAATCAACGCCGCGCCCACCGCCAGCAGCAGGATGAGCCGCCACAGGGGGCTTTCCTCCTGGATTTTCGCCCCCGGCTGGGGCGCGGTCTGGGGGCCGTCGGTCATTTCATGTACCGTCAGCACCATGTAGACCACAAAGAACACCAGCAGCAGCACACCGGCCATGCGGGTAAACTCGCCTGTGGTGTAGGCCACCACCGCGTAAAAAGCCGCCGCCGCGAAGAAGAAGGCCACAGGCGTCCGCAGCGTCCTTGTATCCACCTCTGTGGGGCGGACGGCGATGGTCAGGGCGGCGATCAGCGCCGTGTTGCAGATGACGGAACCCACGGCGTTGCCGTAGGCGATTTGGCTGTGGCCGGACAATGCCGAGGTGGTGGACACCATGACCTCCGGCAGGGTGGTGCCGATGGAAACCACCGTGGCCCCGATCAGCAGCTCCGGCAGACGGAACCGGCGGGCAATGCCTGTGGCCCCGTCCACGAACCAGTCGCCGCCCTTGATGAGCAGCACCAGACCGACGGCGAACAGAAGAACAGGAATCAACATAAATAAGACCTCTTTCGTGATGGAATCATGCAGGGTCATAAGGCGACATAAAAAGAGAGACCCCTGCCGCACGCGAGAAACGCACAGCAAAAGTCTCGTTTCCAGACCAAAAGTCCTGAGCGCGGCCCGGTTTCGGGACTTCTCCCGACACGAGCTGACGAACCGCGCCGCACCGCTTGGGCGGTGCAAACTACTCCCCTTTACTTCGGGAAGTATTATAATTCCCCTCCCCATGGAAAGTCAAGGGAATTTTCACCTTTTCTGTCACCACAAACCGGTAAATTTGTCCCAGTTCCCTTGCAAACCTTGTCGAATCCTGTCATACTGGAAATAGACAGATGGGAAGGGGAGATGTCCCGTGGCAGGAAATCTGCGCCGCACTGGTGCGCTGGTCCGAGATTTTCTCTGGCCGACCAAGTGCCTGTTCTGCCAGCGTCCGCTGGAGGATGGGGAAACGCTGCTCTGCGCCAAATGCGGGCCGCAAGTCCCCTGGACCGGGGCGGACTGCGCCCAGCAGGGGATGTACTTTGACCGCTGTCTCTCGCCCCTTTACTACACTGAGGTGTTCAAACCCGCCTTCCACCGCTACAAGTTTCTGGGCCACTGGCACTACAGCTGGGTCTTTGGCCAGTGGATGTGGGATTGTCTGCAAGCCAACGACCCGGACTGTTCCCGCTTCGACTGCATCACTTGGGCGCCGCTGAGCTTTTGGCGGCGGCAGCGCCGGGGGTACGACCAGGCCCGGCGCCTGGCGCTGGCCGTGTCCCGCTTCAGCGGGCTGCCGCTCCAACAGACGCTGGTGAAATTCCGCCATACGCCGCCCCAATCCGGCACGGAACAGGCCGCCCTGCGGTGGGAAAATGTCCGGGGCGTTTATCGTCCCAAATCCGGCGTTCCCCTGGAGGGAAAGCGCCTGCTGCTGGTGGACGATGTCATCACCACCGGCGCGACTTTGGAGGAGGCCAGCGCTGTGCTGCGGCGGGCCGGAGCCGCGGAGATCTGCTGTCTGACCCTGGCCCGAAGCGCCTACGGCCGGGAGGGGAAAACCGGGGCAAATTGTGAAACGATGGGTGACAACGGCGGTAAAATGTGATATAGTCTTTTTGTAGAACTGTAATTCTCTCATAAGGAGGACAAAGCCATGAGCAACGTTACCATTTCCAACGCCATCCGGTATATCGGGTGTGACGACCACAAGATCGACCTGTTTGAGAGCCAGTACCCTGTTCCCAACGGCGTTTCCTATAACTCCTACCTGATTCTGGACGAGAAAGTCGCCGTCATGGACACGGCGGACCGCCGCGTCAGCGAGGAGTGGTTCGCCAACCTGGAGCGGGAGCTGGGAGGCCGCACCCCGGACTATCTGGTGGTGTCCCATCTGGAGCCGGACCACGCTTATAACATCCAGCGCCTGTGCGAGAAGTACCCCGCCATGCAGGTGGTGGCCAGCGCCAAGGCCGTCCAGATGCTGCCCCAATTCTTCACCATGGACTTCTCCCCCCGCACGGTGACGGTCAAGGAGGGGGACACCCTCTCCCTGGGCAGCCACACCCTGACCTTCATTATGGCCCCCATGATCCACTGGCCGGAGGTCATGATGGAGTATGAGTCCACTGAGAAGGTGCTGTTCGCCGCCGACGGCTTCGGCAAGTTCGGCGCGCTGGACGTGGAAGAGGATTGGGCCTGTGAAGCCCGCCGGTACTACTTCAACATCGTGGGCAAGTTCGGCCCCTCTGTCCAGACCCTGCTGAAAAAGGCCGCCAAGCTGGACATCCAGACCATTTGCCCCCTCCACGGCCCCATTTTGCAGGAAAACCTGGGCTATTACATCGAAAAATATGACATTTGGTCCAGCTATCGCCCGGAGGACGAGGGCGTGACTCTGGCCTATGCCTCCATCCACGGCAACACCGCCATCGCCGCCAAGAAGCTGGCGGAGATGCTGGAGGCCAGAGGCCAGAAGGTCTCCATGTTCGATCTGGCCCGGGACAGCATGTCCGAGGCCGTTGAGGACGCCTTCCGCTATGACAAGCTGGTGCTGGCCGCCCCCACCTACGACGCTTCCCTGTTCCCCTGCATGGAGGATTTCCTCTATCACTTGAAGGTGAAGAACTACCAGAAGCGAACCATCGGCATCATGGAGAACGGCTCCTGGGCCCCCGCCGCCGGGCGGCTGATGAAGGCTTACGCCGACGGATTCAAGAACTGCACTGTGGTAGAGCCGCTGGTCTCCATCCGCTCCACCGTGAAGGAAAGCACCGTGAAGGACATGGAAGCCATGGTCGATGCGCTGCTGAGCAAGTAAGCAAACCCCACATTGCCGCACAAAATAAGCGTGGGCTGACCTGGAAACGGGTCGGCTCACGCTTTTTGTTGCTTTTTGCGAAAAGTTGTGGTATTCTGTGATTAGCTCCTGATGGAGGTTTCCCCCAATGGAGTTAGGGCGCTGCTAAGCGGCAGGCGGTTGGTCACATCTCCCGAAGGGAGGTGAGACAATGCCGATTACATTGACTTTTCACATCCTGCAATGGACTGTGACGATCAGGGTAACGAAGCGAAACCGCCACCGGGCCGGGTGACGGTTTCTGTCGAAACATAATCTTTAACCTGGACTGACCGCTTGTCGCAGCGCCCGTTTTCTATTTGTATTATAGGCGATTTCAGGCGCTTTGTCAACGCCGGGTTTTGTAAATTCCAAGTCAGGCCCACAAATTAAATGCGGAAACGGGAAAACTGCCCCGTTTCCGCGCTTTTTATTACAGTTTCGTCCGAATATCCTCTATCAGCTGCTCCAGCGCCTCGTCGGTGGTGGCCCAGCTGGTGCAGAACCGCACCGCGTCCCGGCCTTCCTCCACCGGCTCCCAGTAGGAAAACTGGTATTTTTCCGCCAGCGTTTCCTGCTGAGCGCGGGACAGAATGGGGAACTGCTGGTTGGTGCGGGAATCCAGCAGCATGGCGCAGCCCTTCTCCTCGAAGGCCCGCCGCAGGGCCATGGCCTGGCGGTCCGTCTTTTCCCCCAGGGCCTGGTACAGCCCATCCTCAAAGAGCACCTCAAACTGGATGCCCAGCAGACGGCCCTTGGCCAGCATCCCGCCCCGCTGCTTGATGGTATAGCGGAAATCCCGGTTTAACTCCGGGCTGGTGATGACCAGCGCCTCTCCGAACAGCGCGCCCACTTTGGTTCCGCCAATGGTAAAGGCGTCGCAAAGCTCGGCGTAATCTGGCAGAAACAGGTCGTTGCCCTCTGCGCCCAGGGCATAGCCCATCCTGGCCCCGTCCACATAGAGGGGAACGCGCCACTTGCGGCAGACCTGGCTGATGGCGGTCAACTCGGCTTTGGTGTAGAGGGTGCCGTACTCCGTGGGATTGGACAAGTAGACCATCCCCGGCTGGACCATATGCTCGGCATTGCCGTCGGCGTAGTGGTCACTGATGGCCCGGTCGATGGCCTCAGCTGTAACCTTGCCGTCCCGGTGGGGGAGGGCGAGGACCTTGTGGCCGGTGGCCTCCACCGCGCCGGTCTCGTGGACGTTGATGTGGCCGCTGGCGGCGGAGAGTACCCCCTGCCAGGGCCGCAGCCCTGCGGCGATGATGGCGGTATTTACTTGGGTTCCGCCCACCAGAAGATGAACGTCGGCGTCAGGAACCTGGCACTGGGCCAAAATCAGCTCCCTGGCCCGCTGACAGTGGGGGTCCACCCCATAGCCGTCGGTCTGCTCCAAATTGGTCTCCAGCAGGCGCTCCAAAATACGGGGGTGGGCGCCCTCCGCGTAATCACATTCAAAATGCAGCATCGGTTTCCCTCAACTTTTTGTTATTTTACGACAGAATAATACCAAATGTTTTTAATTTGGCTACTGAGCGTCTCATAGCTCCAGGTCTGCTCGCTGCGAATCAGGCTGTTCGGGTCGTTGACCAAGAATGCCCCGTCGCTGTAGCCATAGAGGACAATAAAGTGGCCGGAGGCGGTGAAGTCGCCCGCTCCCACCGCGCAAATCAGCGGGTGGCCCGCCTCCAACATCTCCACCATGTCGCTCTCGGAGACATACATCTCCGTTCCCGTCAGGCCGAAGTGTTCACAGCCCTCGCTCATCAGCGACCAGGCGGAACCGACCCCGTCGGTGTAGTACCCCGCCTCGTCCGCGTAGTTGGCCACCGCCAAAGGGGTGATGTCCGCGTCGCCGGTCAGGTACAGGGCCACCATCGCCAGACAGGTGGGGCCGCAGCCGGTGTAGCCCAGCAGACCGTCGCCGTATTCTTCGTAGCCCCAGCGCTGGTCCCACTGGAGCAGCAGCGGCACCTCGTCGCTCTTTGCCTCGTCACTCAGGTCGATTTTCGCGTCCTGGTCGTGCTTGGTGGGATAGGCGGCCACAAAGTCGATGGTCTCAACGTTGTTGACCACCAGCTGGAGCAGTCGCTCCGGGATGGCGTCCTTGCTCTGCTCTCCCATGGTGGTTTGCTGACCGTCCACGGTCAACACTGCGTTTTCGTAGTAGGAGAGGATGGTCTCCACCTGGTCGGGGTACTCATACAGCAGGGCGTAGACCTGCCCGGCATAGCCGCCGTCGTCCGCAAACTGACTGATGTCCACGCCGGTGTCCGCCGCCGGTGTTTCGTCGGCTGCATCCTCATCGGTCCCGCCTTCGTCCTCAACGACGTGCTTGACCACGCCCCGGATAAAGGTAACGTACTCCGGCTCGTTGGCCTCGGCCTCCGCAGCGTCCCGTGCGGCCTCTCCCACAGCGTAGGTCACCCGGCTGACCATTTTACCGGTCATGTGGAGGGCAAAGAGCAGCGCAATGCCGCACAGCAGATATTCAACTCGCATCCAGGGCCGCTTTTTCTCATGCCCGACATCCCGTCTGGGTGGCCGCCGTTTCCGCTGCCTCTGCACAGAAACCCCTCGCTTTCTGGAATTTGTCAGAAATTTATTATATCAGGGAACAGGCCGGTTGTAAATGACAGTTTTCCCCAAAAATCTGCCCAGATAGAGCGAGGGCTGCATCGGCCTTTCCAAACCGACACAGCCCTCAAAACCTGTTCGGCGGTGCCGCGCCCCCGACAGGCGTTAAAAATGTGCAATACGTCCCTTACTTGGTGCCAAAAATGCGGTCTCCGGCGTCGCCCAGGCCGGGGACGATGTAGCCGTGCTCGTTCAGGTGGTCGTCCAGGGCGGCCACGTAGATCTCCACATCCGGGTGGTCATGGGCGATGACGTCCAGCCCCTCCGGGGCGGCGATGATGTTCATCATGGCGATATTCCGGCAGCCGTAGTCCTTCATAAACTGAATGGCGGCGGTGGCGCTGCCGCCGGTAGCCAGCATGGGGTCCAGGATGATGACATCCCGTTCCGCGATGTCCGCCGGCATTTTGCAGTAGTATTCCACTGGCTCCAGGGTCTCCGGGTCCCGGTACAGACCCACGTGGCCCACCTTGGCCGAGGGCAGCAGAGACAGCACACCGTCCACCATGCCCAGCCCCGCCCGCAGGATGGGGACGATAGCCAGCTTTTTGCCGGTGAGGACCTGGCACTTGGCCACGCCGCAGGGAGTGGTCACCTCTACCTCTTTGGTAGGCAGACGGCGGGTAGCCTCGTAGGTGATGAGGCTGGCGATCTCCGCCACCACAGCCCGGAACTCCCGGGTGCCGGTGTTCTCGTCCCGGAGGATGGCCAGCTTGTGGCTGATAAGCGGATGTTCAAGGATGTGAATCTTGTCGTTTCCTTTATAGTTCATGTTCACTTCTCCCTTTCTGTTGCGTGGTTTTGCGTTTCCCGTTTTTTGGCGGATTCCTTTGCCAATCGTTCCCGCTCCGCCTGGCTCAGCCGTAGGTAGTTGGCCGCCAGCGCCCCGCCGGAGACGGTCTTGCCAGCCCGCGCTTGCTCCAGAGCGCAGCGGGCCACGCCGTAGGCATGCTGATAGCGGAGGTTCTGGGGAACCAGACGCAGATCCAGCCCCAATTCCTTACCATAATCATAACACATTTGCGCCCCATCGCCAACTACAAACCGGATATTTTTTCGAGCTTCTTCGTCCCCGAAAAGCTGCTCCAGCGCGATGGCCCGGTCCTCCGTCAAACGGAGAGGACCGTTTTCCGTCAATTGAAACAGGGCGTTGTAGACCTGATTTCGCCGGGCGTCCATGGCGCAGCAAACCACGCCCTCCGCCAGACCGCACAGGTTCCAGGCCATGGCCTCCAGGGTGGAAACCCCCGCGCAGGGCAGCTCTCCCGGCCAAGCCACTCCCTTGGCGGTGGCAATACCAATGCGCAGACCGGTAAAGGAGCCGGGGCCGTTGGCGACGGCAATCAGGTCCACGTCCTCCAGCGCCACGCCGCAGTTGCGCAGCAGCGCCTCGCACATGGGCATTAGAGTGCTGCTGTGGGTCAGTCCGCTGTTCTGGTAGGACTCCGCCACCAGAAACTCGTCCCGGCACAGGGCCACCGACGCGGCCTTGGCTGAGGATTCAATGGCTAAAATGTTCAACGTTCCTCCACCCCCTCGATGGTAATGATGCGCTGGTCGTCGGTCTCCCCCCGGCGCAGGTCCACCCGGATGACGCCGCCCTCCAGGGCGTCCGCCGCCACCTCGCTCCACTCCACGGCGCAGACGCCGTCACGGGCCAGATAGTCCTCCCAGCCGATGTCGTACAGCTCCTCCGAGGAGCCGAGGCGGTACAGGTCAAAGTGGAACAGGGGCAGTCTGCCCCCTTCGTACTCGTTGACAATGGTGAAGGTGGGGGAAGTCACCCGTTCTGTGATGCCCAGCCCGAGGGCTACGCCGCGGGTAAAGGCGGTCTTGCCCGCCCCCAAGTCGCCAGTGTAGGCAATGATATCCCCAGGTCGGAGCTTTTGGGCCAGCTTCTGGCCCAGTTCCTCGGTCTCCAGGGCTGAATTGGTTTGATACTGCATGATTTTCCAACTCCAGCGTTTTTTGTTCGTGCTGGTATCATACCACATTTCCATAAAGGATGTAAAGAGCGGCGCACCATCCGCTTTTGCCGGGTCGTGCGCCGCTGATTCTCTTTAGACGGGTTCAGCTATCTTTTCTGCGACTGATCTCCTTGGGGTCGTAGGGGGTAGTCTGGTAAACGTAGTAGTTCAGCCAGTTGTTGTAAATCATCTGGCCGGTGGAGCGCCAGGTGACCACCGGCGGCTGGGTGGGGTCGTCGTTGGGGAAGTAGTTCTCCGGGATTGCGATGGGCAGCCCCTTGTTCACGTCCCGCCAGTATTCGTTTGCCAGGGTGTCCGCGTCATACTCCGGGTGACCCAGCATGAAAAAGCGCTTGTTGTCCTTGCTCTTGGCCATGAAAACACCGGCCTGGGGGGAGGTGGACATCATCTCCAGCTCCGGCACCTTGCGGATGTCCTCCTCGTGGACTTCAGTGGCCCGGGAGTGGGGCGCGTAAAACACGTCGTCCAGCCCCCGGAACAGGGGGGACTGCTTCTTCTCCGGCACCGGGGTGTGGGGGAAGATGCCGAAAATCTTGTGGTCTACGTCGTACTTGGGTACGCCATAGTGGTAATACAGCCCGGCAAAGGCCCCCCAGCAGACGTGCATAGTGGAGTGAACGTGGGTGGTGGTCCAGTCCATGACCTCGCACAGCTCCGGCCAGTAAGCAGCACTCTCACAGGGAACGTGCTCCAGGGGCGCCCCGGTGATGATCATGCCGTCGTAATAGCGGTGGCGAATCTCATCAAAGGTGGTATAGAAGGAGTCCAGGTGGGTGAGGTCATGGCTGGGCTGGTAAGAGGCCATTTTCAGGAACTCCACTTGAATCTGCAAAGGCGTGTTGCTGAGCTTGCGGAGAAACTGGGTCTCCGTCACGATTTTGGTGGGCATCAGGTTCAAAATCAGCACCTTCAGCGGGCGGATGTCCTGGTGCAGGGCACGGAACTCGGTCATCACAAAGATGTTTTCGTTTTCCAGAGTTGTTCTGGCAGGAAGGGAATCAGGAATTTTAATCGGCATAAAAATGCTCCTCCTTATAAAATCGTATGGCCCCATTGACCGGGCAGAAGAAAATCAGAATCGTATGAGCCGTAAAACGGCATTCGCAGCACCATTCCAGCCAAAACGGGAACCTCCCTTCTCATGTTGATTTGAATCGCTCTATTAAGATATTATCATAGTGCATCCCGGTGAAAAATGCAAGGTGTATTGTGAAAATTGCGGTTTTTTTATTTTTTGTCCATGTCATGCGGACATATGCCTGTAGACGCTGCAAAATAAGCTGCATAAGAGGACACACACGGCTCGGTCAGAAAAAGCGTGAATTTTCCGAAAAAAAGCTGTTGACAAACGAAACGTGTCCGTGGTATATTAACCAAGCGCTCAAGAGAGCGGGTCAAAACCCGGCAAACACCC
>JAJBVG010000049.1:0-62223 GCA_020859945.1 Clostridiales bacterium
ACCAATGACACGGGGATTTTCAGTCCCCTGCTCTACCAACTGAGCTACAGAGGCAAATTGGAGGCGCCACCCGGATTCGGACCGGGGAATAGAGGTTTTGCAGACCTGTGCCTTACCACTTGGCTATGGCGCCGTGTGCTTTCGTTAGAGCCGTTTAAGCTGGGCTGTGGAGCGGAAGACGAGGCTCGAACTCGCTTCCTTGCCCCGGAAAAGCAGGGCTTTTCCGGGTACCCGGAACCTCCGATTGCAAAATTCGCCTGACGGCGAATTTAGGTGGAGGCAGCGCGTTCGATTCCCCTCAACGACGTGAGAGGAAAACCAAACGTGACCGGTTCCCCTAAATGGAGCGGAAGACGAGGCTCGAACTCGCTACCTCCACCTTGGCAAGGTGGCGCTCTACCAGATGAGCTACTCCCGCAAATGGTGCCTCCGATCGGAATCGAACCAATGACACGGGGATTTTCAGTCCCCTGCTCTACCAACTGAGCTACAGAGGCGTTGAGAAAAGCAAAAAAGTGGCGACCCGGAACGGGCTCGAACCGTCGACCTCCAGCGTGACAGGCTGGCGTTCTAACCAACTGAACTACCGGGCCACAAAAAAGAAAAAGGAGATGGTGGGAACAACAGGGCTCGAACCTGTGACCCCATGCTTGTAAGGCATGTGCTCTAGCCAGCTGAGCTATGCTCCCTCGCTTGTTGCCGCTGTCGTCCGCACTCTCAACAAGGGATATTATACTGGTTCGTCCTTCGTTTGTCAACAATTATTTTTACTTTTTCCCGGAGTTCCTGTGCGGGGAAAAACGGGGAGCGCCGCAGGCTTTGTCCCACAGCACTCCCACATTCAGGAAACAACGGTCATTTCACCAGCGGGGAGGGATACAGCCCCTCGTCGGTTTTGCGCTGGAGGGCCGCCACCACGCCGGGGCGGTCGGCCTTGTAGGTCACGCCGTACCACTTGTCCCGGCTGGAGAGGACCTTGATGTCCGCCTTGCCGCTCTGGAGCATCTCCGTGACAGTCAGGGGCAGGAAGAACTCGCCCTTCAGGGGGTTCTCCACCAGGGCCTTGTCCAGGAACGCGGGGAACTCCGCCGCCAGCTCCTTCACAAAGCTGGGCCGGAAGCACCACAGGTTCATGGAAACCAGCGTATCCGGGTCCAGGTCGGACCAGGTGGCCCCGCCGTCCAGGGTGGTGCGGATGCCGCCGGGGTAAGTCTCGATCTGGGTGTGCTCGGTCACGCGGGTCAGGCAGCCGTTTTCGTCCAGGTCGCACACGCCCCGGGCCACGCTGCCGCTCTCAGTCACAGTGTTTTTCAGATGGTAGCCCACCATAGCGTAGTGACACTTGCCCGGCTCATCGTCTGCGCCGCTCAAAAAGTCGTAGGCCGCCCGGAACGCCTCCGGCCCATAGTAGTCGTCGGAGTTGATGACGGCGAAGGGTGCGTCCAGCACCTCCTGAGCGCAGAGGATCGCGTGGCTGGTGCCCCAGGGCTTCACCCGTCCTTCGGGGACGGCGTAGCCTTCAGGCAGCATATCCAGCTGCTGGAAAGCGTAGCGCACCTCCATGTAGCTGGACACCCGGCTGCCCACGGTGGCCTTGAACGCCTCCTCGATCTCGTGTTTGATGATAAAAACCACCGTTTCGAAGCCCGCGCGGTGGGCGTCGTAGATGGAATAGTCAATGATAAATTCGCCGCTGGGTCCCACCGGGTCCATCTGCTTCAGGCCGCCGTACCGACTGCCCATACCGGCGGCCAGCACCGCCAAAATCGGTTTGTTCATCTCTGTTTTCCTCCAAAGTCATCAGAACCGTCCTTCTCTGCGGCGCATTTCGCCTGGGACGGCTTTCTTTTTGGTGCATCATATGGTGTAAAATCACACCTGAGACAGTATACCACGCCTTTCCAGTTCTGACAACCGTCTCTTTGTCCAAACAAATCATTTTGCGGCGGGACGCCGTAGGGCGAAAAACCCGTTTGGACGCGAAATTAACGGAAGATTTACAAAGAAATTCCCCGCCGCTCTTGCTTTTCCCGCAAAATCAGGTATACTTTTGAATAGTATCACTTTTCCATTGCGGTTCTATTACCTTTTCCGGGGGTTTTTCTATGAATCAATTTACCTACTGCGTTCCCACCAACGTGATTTTCGGCGCGGGGACGGTTTCTCAGGTGGGACAGGCCGTGGCCCAGTGCGGCGGCACCCATGTGCTGGTCCTCTACGGCGGGGGCAGCGTCCTCCGCAACGGCACATTGGACAAGGTCACCGCCTCGCTGGACGAGGCGAAGCTGCGCTACGACGTGGAGGGCGGCGTACAGCCCAACCCCCGGCTGGCCCTGGCCCAGAAGCTGACCGACAAGTACCAGACCTCCGGCATCGACTTCCTGCTGGCAGTGGGCGGCGGCAGCGTGCTGGACACCGCCAAGGCCATGGCGATGGGGCTTTACGGCGGCAGCCCCATCTGGGACTACTTCGACCGTACCCGCCCCGTCACCGGCGAACTGCCTGTGGGCAGCGTGCTGACCATCGCCGCCGCCGGCAGCGAAACCAGCGACTCCGCCGTACTGACCAACGAGGAGATTCACGTGAAGCGGGGCTGTTCTACCCCCCACAACCGGCCCCGGTTCGCCATCATGGACCCGGAACTGACCTATTCCCTGCCCCCCTACCAGACCGCCTGCGGCGTGACCGACATCATGATGCACACCCTGGAGCGCTATTTTGCCAAGGACGCTGGGCAGAACCAGATGACCGACGGCATCGCGGAGGCGCTGCTGCGCAACGTGATGGAAAACGGCCTGATCGCCATGAATGAGCCGGAGAATTACCAGGCCCGCAGCGAGATCATGTGGAGCGGCAGCCTGAGCCACAACGACCTGACCGGCCTGGGCCGGGACAAGGACTTCGCCGTTCACCAGCTGGGCCACCAGCTCAGCGCCGTCTATGACCTGGCCCACGGTGCCAGCCTCTCCGCCATGTGGCCCCACTGGGCCAGATACGTCTGCCGCAACGACATGGCCCGCTTCGCCAATCTGGGCCGGAAGGTGCTGGGCCTGCGCAGCGACGACGACGAGACCTGTGTGCTGTCCACCATCCGGGGCTTCATGGACTACTGGCACACCCTGGGGATGCCCGTCTGCCTGGGGGACTGCATCGGCGTCCAGAACGAGGCCACCCTCAAGTCCCTGGCAAAGGGCTGCTCTTACCAGGGCACCCGCACCATCGGTGCGTTCGTGAAGCTGGACCAGGACGACATGCTGGAAATCTACCGCATGGCCAACATCTGAGCCATGTTCGGATATGTAGTGGCGAATCAGGCCATTTTGACCGATGAGCAAGTGGACCGCTACCGTGCGGTCTACTGCGGCCTGTGCCGGACCATCGGGCGGCGGCACGGGCAACTCTCCCGCCTCTCCCTGACCTATGACATGACCTTTCTGGTGCTGCTGCTGGACAGCCTGGAGGAACCAGACCTCGCCACCGGGCAAAAGGGCTGCATCGCCCATCCAGTGGGCAAACAGAACTGGCGGCAGAGCCAGTGGACCGACTACGGGGCGGACATGAACGTGGCCCTGGCCTACTACAACTGTCTGGACGACTGGAACGACGACCATAACGTGGTCAAGTACGCCTGCGCCCAGGCCCTCCGCCCCGCCTGCCGGGACATCCGGGAGCGTTGGCCGGACCAGTGCCGCCGGATGACAGAGAGCCTGGAGCGGCTGAGCGCGCTGGAGCGGGAGCGTTCCGCCAGCTTGGACGACACCTCCAAGTGCTTCGGCCAGCTGATGGCTGGGCTGTTCGCCCCCCAGGGGGGCTACTGGCAGCCCACACTGGAGCGCATGGGGGACTGGCTGGGCCGGTTCATCTACGTGATGGACGCGGTGCTGGACGAGGAGGCCGACCGGAAAAAGGGCCGCTACAACCCCGTCACCGCCTTCCGGGAGGCCAACGGCGGCTTTGAGCCGCTGCCGGTGCTGGAAATGCTCATTGGAGAGAGCACCATGGCCTTTGAAGCTCTGCCCCTGGAGCAGGATTTAGACCTGCTCCGCAACATCTTATATTCCGGCGTCTGGACCCAGTGGGTGAACAGGCAAAAGAAAGCACAAAAAGCGCGACAGGAGGAATCCACCGAACTATGATCGACGATCCTTATAAAGTATTGGGGGTAACTCCTGACACTCCGCCGGATGAGATCAAGAAGGCTTACCGCAAGCTGGCCAAGCAGTACCACCCCGACCTGCACCCCAACGACCCGGAGTGCGCCAGGAAGATGAACGAGATCAACGCCGCTTACGACCAGATCAACAATCCCCAGAAGTACCAGCGGCAGCAGCCCAACTACAACAGCGGCGGTTCCGCCTACGCCGACCCCTTCCGCAGCTATCAGCAGCAGTCCCAGCGCCGCACCACCTACGACACCCGGCAGGACGGCCCGGAGTTCCAGTCTGCGTGGCACTTCGTCCAGGCGGGCAGCTACCAGGACGCGCTGAACGTGTTGAACCGGATGGATGCCAAAGAGCGCAACGCCCGGTGGTATTATATCAGCGGAATGGCCAACTCCGGCCTGGGCAACAAAATCCTCGCCGTTCAGCAGCTCCAGCAGGCGGTTCGTCTGGACCCCAACAACATGGAGTACCAGATGGCCCTCCAGCAGGTCCAGATGGGCGGGCAGTTCTACCAGCAGCAGAACGCCGACTTCTGCACCATGAGCGGCCACCACAACTGGTGCCTGTACATGTGTCTGCTGAATCTGCTGTGCAACTGCTGCTGCAACTGCGGCGGCGGCGGATACTACGGCGGGTACGGCGGCTACTATGGGCCGATGGGCTAAGAACAATTAGCAATTAGCAATGTGCAATGTGCAATTACTGTGATTTCGGGCGGTTTCCTTGAATCAGCCCTGTCAGTGATTGAAAGGACTCTCCTTTTGCCAACCACTAAAAACGCGGCTGATACAAAGGGCTGACCAAATTTAACTTTATCGACCACAAAAAAGCTCTGAGCGCCGCTGTTCTACAGCCGCTCAGAGCTTTTTCAACTGTTTGGTCAGAGAGAAATCAGTCCGTCGTCAGGCTCAGCCAGAACGCCGCCCGCCCCTGAATGGAAGTGGTGCTTGCCGGGTAGCCCTCGGTCATCAGCGTGCCGTCGCAGGAGACAAAGAACACGTTGCCGGTGGTCTCGTTTACGTCCCGCAGCCACCACAGGGCGTCTTTGGACCCCATGACCTCCTGATAGGCCAAATACTCCTGGGCGCTGAGCAGGAAAACCCGGTCGGTGACGCCGTCCCCAGTCTCAGTCTCCTCCATCAGGGCCAGTTCCGCCTGGGAGAACCGCTCCGCCGTGTAATCGCTGTTCAGGGCGGCGCGGATGTCGCTGTCGGCCCAGGAAACGTCCTCAGCGGAGGCGCTATAGGGCACGTCGCCGTAGAGCTTGGCGGAAAGCAGCAGCGCGCTGTCCTCGGTTTTGTCCAGCAGGATGTATTCGTCCTTGCCGTAGGTCATCCGGCCCCCCGGCTCCAGCTGGGCCAGGTAGGTCACCTCTGTCTGGTAGCGCAGCTCCTCGCTGCCTTCCCAGTCCCAGGCTTTCAGCAGGTGGTTCAGGGCGGATTCGTAGTTCTCGCTCTCCAGGGCAGTCTGGGCCAGGTAGTAGTGGCACTCCTGATAGAGGGTCGCGCTGTCGGCGTAGCCCTCGCACTTGTCAAAGAGGCTGGCGGCGGAGGAATAGCTGCCCGCCTCCATTTTTTCCAGGCCCTGCTCGTAGCGGATCTGGTTCATCAGCTCGTCGCTGTCCCTGTACTCTACGCCGCTGAGCAGATAGGTGGCGGTGGACTCCATCCCCGCCGAGGCCAGAGCCTTGGCCGCCTGGTAGCGGAACACATCCGTCTGCACACCCTGGACGACGCCGAAAATCACCAGCACCACCAGCACCACCGCCGCGATGGTCAGCGGGCGGCGGGCGGCGTGGATCTTTTGCAGCCGCTTTTCACATTCTGCGGCCTGCTGGTCGGCGTCCTCATAGCCGGAAATGCGCTCAAAGGCGCGGGCCGCAGTAAACCAGTCGTTTTCCGTGACGGCGCGGGCCTTTTGGTCCTGAGCCGACTGGTAGGCGTCCCGATAGCCCTCGTCCAGAGTGGTTTGGGCCTGAGCGGAGTAACGCTCCGCCAGTTGGGGCGCGTCGTTCAGGTCCCCCGCCCGCTCGAACATCTCCGCCGCCTTTTGGTAATAGGCGGCCTGCTCCTGGAACGGCACCGCGCACCTGGCCCCAGTCAGGTATTTGGTCCCCTGGTCGTAATAGTCCTCCGGCGATTCCAGCTTGGGCTTGGCGCTGGCCTTCTTGCGGGCGGCTTCCCGCTTTTTGTCCGCGATTTGTTCCAGGGCCTTGAGGCTCAGGTAACGGCTGGCGATCCGCCTGGCATAGACCACATCTTCCCGGCTCTTGGGCTTGGGCGGATGGGAGGGCAGACAGATGATGTCCACCTCCGGCACCGGGGGCACTTTTGAGGGCGTGGCTGCCGTTTGGGTTGTCTTATCTTCGGCCATATGGTTGACAGCTCCTTTGAGAATAGCTCCTAGCTCCTAGCTTTTAGCTCTTAGCTTGGCTGTGCTTGCTTTTACAGATTATCCTTGAATTAGCCTTGTCAGTAATTTCAGCGGAAACCCCTCCACCATGCTTCGCATGGTCCCCTTCCGCCGTCAAGCGGCACTTCCGGGGCTTTGCCCCTCCCTGCCCTTTCAGGGCGGCAAGAGGGATGGCCGCTTGTGGTGGCTGCTTTTTTTCCTTTTTAGCTGTTCGCTTTCGGTTTGTAGTGCCTGACTAACAGCTAACAGCTACATTATACCATTCTTAGCGGGAAATGCAACGGTATTCTCACAGGCTGTCCTGGAGCCGCTGGGGGTCCAGCAGACGGAGGGACCCGTAACCGGTCTCCACCAGGCCCTCCCTCGCCAGCCGGTTGATCACCCGGCTGACCGTGACCCGGCTGGTCCCCACGGCGGCGGCGATCTCCTCCTGGGTGCAGGCCACCGCGCCCTCCTTCGTCCGGGGCAGGGAGAGGAGATAGCGGACCACCCGCTGCCGGGCCGGGCGGAAGGACATGTCGTCCACGTGGGTGGAGAGCATCCGCACCGTCCGGGCCAGGTATTGCAGCAGCGCCCAGGCCAGCTGGGGGTCGTCGGCCAGCACGCGGGCGGCGTCCTCCCGGCCAATGCGCACCACCTGGCAGTCCGCCGCCGCCACCGCGGAGGACACCCGGGGCAGCCGGTCAAAAAAGGACGCCTCCCCGAAGAGGTTCCCCGCCTGATAGACGGTCAGCACCTTTTCGCCGCCGTCCTCCGAGCTGATGAAGGTCCTGACCCGCCCGGACTGGAGATAATAGAAGCTGTTCGCCGGGGTGTCCTGCAAATAGATGAGCTGACCCGCCCGGTAAGGGGTGGGCCGCCGGATGCGGGCGAAGGGCAGCCAGATGTCGTCGGGCAGACCCATCTCCTGAATACTGAAGTATTCCACGCCGCCGTCACCTCTTTTTTGAATTTCCAGCTTAATTGTAACATGGTTTACATTCTTTTTCAAGGGATGATGTCATAATAGAAAAGAAGTTCATGATTATCGCTTCGCTCAGATGCAGCACAAAGTTTTTCAAACTGATAGCTTGTATTCCCTTATTGACCACCCCCCTTGCCTCCCTAACGGGAACCCAGCCAAAGCCCAGCGAAACGGGTTTGGCTGGGAGAGGAGGCGTGACGAAATGGACGAGACCTGTCGCTTGCGGCGGGGCGAGGGATATGAAGTCCACGCCGACGAGGGAGGAGGGCCGCCGCCTTTAGGCGGTGGCGCAGGGAGGGGCAACGCCCCGGAAGTGCCGCTTGACGGCAGAGGGGTTTCAACTCAAAACTGTACGAAAAAACAATCAACATGACGCTATTATCGTGAAGGAGGAACGATCCCTATGGGCATGACAATGACCCAAAAGATTTTCGCCGCCCACGCCGGGCTGGACCATGTGGAGGTGGGCCAGCTGGTGGAGGCGAAGCTGGACCTGGTGCTGGGCAACGACATCACCGCGCCGGTGGCCATCAGTCAGTTTGAGAAGTACGGCCTGACCCAGGTGTTCGACCGGGAGAAGATCGCCATCGTGCTGGACCACTCCACCCCCTGCAAGGACATCAAGTCCGCTCAGCTGTGCAAGGTGGCCCGTGATTTCGCCAAAAAGCACCACATCACCCACTTCTACGACGTGGGCACCGTGGGCGTGGAACATGCGCTGCTGCCGGAGCAGGGCCTGACCGTCCCCGGCGACCTCATCATCGGCGCGGACTCCCATACCTGCACCTATGGCGCGGTGGGGGCCTTCTCCACCGGCGTGGGTTCCACCGACATGGCCGCGGGCATGGCCACCGGCCTGAACTGGTTCAAAATTCCCCCAGCCATTAAGGTGAATCTGACCGGTTCCTTCCGGCCCTTCGTCTCCGGCAAGGACGTGATTTTACACCTCATCGGCATGATCGGCGTGGACGGGGCGCTGTACAAGTCCCTGGAATTCGCCGGGGAGGGCGTCAAGTCCCTGACCATGGACGACCGGTTCACCATCTCCAACATGGCCATCGAAGCCGGTGCGAAAAACGGCATTTTCCCCGTGGACGAGCAGACCCTGGCCTATCTCAAGGGCCGCACGGACCGGGAGCCGGTCATTTACGAGGCCGACCCCGACGCGGAGTACGAGCAGGAGATCACCATCGACCTGAGCACGCTGGAGTCCACCGTTGCCCTGCCCCACCTGCCGGGCAACGCCAAGACCATCGGCGAGGTGAAGGGCATGGCAATCGACCAGGTGGTCATCGGCTCCTGCACCAACGGGCGCATCTCCGACATGCGGGCGGCGGCGGCCATCCTCAAAGGCCGCAAGGTGGCCGACGGCATCCGCTGCATCGTCCTCCCCGCCACCCAGGACATCATCAAGGAGATGATCGCCGAGGGCATTTACCAGGATATGCTGGAGGCGGGCTGCGCCATTTCCACCCCCACCTGCGGTCCCTGCCTGGGTGGGCATATGGGTTGCATGTGCGAGGGCGAGGTGGCCGTCTCTACCACCAACCGGAACTTTGTGGGCCGCATGGGGCATGTGGACTCCAAGGTGATTTTGGCCAGCCCCACCGTGGCCGCCGCGTCCGCCGTCAAGGGCTGCCTGGCAGACCCCGCTGAGCTTTGAGGAGGGAGCAAGTATGTCTAAAATTTATGTGTACGGTGACAACGTGGACACCGACGTCATCATCCCCGCCCGCTACCTGAACGACCCCAGCGAGCAGGCCCTGGCCTCCCACTGCATGGAGGACATCGACGCCACTTACGCCTCCACCGTGGAGCCGGGCGACATCATCGTGGGCGGCGCCAACTTCGGCTGCGGCTCCTCCAGAGAGCACGCGCCCCTCGCCATCAAAGCCAGCGGCGCCAAGTGTGTCATCGCAGCCTCCTTCGCCCGCATCTTCTACCGCAACGCCATCAACATCGGCCTGCCCATCATGGAGTGCCCCGAAGCTTCCGCCAACATCAAGGCCGGGGACCAGGTCTCCGTGGACTTCGCCACCGGCGTCATCACCGACGAGACCACCGGTCGGCAGTTCCAGGCCGCGCCCTTCCCGGAGTTCATCGACCGCATCATCCAGTACGGCGGACTGATGGAGTCGCTGAAAGCGCGCGGGTTAGCGAAGTAATTAGCAATGTGCAATTAGCAATGTGCAATTAAGGGAAATCGAACGCTGGCATCTTTTATTGAGCAATTTTCGTTCCCACTTTTTTCTCATTGAGAAAAAAACAGAACCAAACGAC
Organism: Clostridiales bacterium; assembly: GCA_020859945.1. GTDB lineage: Bacteria > Bacillota > Clostridia > Oscillospirales > Oscillospiraceae > Onthomonas. The sequence continues at coordinate 9,820 of JAJBVG010000049.1, forward strand.
AAGTAGCCGCCTCCTTGCCTCCCCTGAAAGGGGAGGAGGGCCGCCGCCTTTAGGCGGTGGCGGAGGGGTTTTGCCTTAAAACTGCGCAAAATTCCTCGCCAGAATTGCACATTGCGAACTGCAAATCAGATTGGAAAGGGTGACGCACATGAAAGAATACAAAGTCGAATATTGGAAAAAGCCCCTGAGCAACAAGAACGCCGCGGAGCAGCTCACCACGCTGCTGAACCAGTACGCCAGAGAGGGCTGGAAGGTGTGCGCCGTCCAGTCGGACGAGTCGCTGCTGGTCAACATGATCGTGCTGGAGCGGGAAAAGTAAGCTGTTAGCTATTAGCCGTTAGCTGTTAGCCAGAATTGCACATTGCACATTGCAAATTGAATAGAAGGGATGTTGTATCCATGAATTATAAAATCGCCGTCATTCGGGGCGACGGCATTGGCCCCGAAATCGTCAACGAGGCCGTCAAGGTCATGGAGACCGTGGGAGAGAAGTTCGGCCACAGTTTCCAGTTTGTAGACGTCCTCATGGGCGGCTGCGCCACCGATGCCTGCGGCAAAAGCTACCCCGACGGCACCGCTGAGACCTGCAAGAGCTGCGATGCGGTGCTGCTGGGGGCCGTGGGCGGCCCCAAGTGGGGCAGCGACAAGCCCGCTGAGCAGCGGCCGGAGACCGCCCTGCTGAACATCCGCAAGGACCTGGGCCTCTTCACCAACCTGCGTCCCGCCACTATGCGCAAGGGCATGGAGGACGCCAGCCCCCTGCGCCGGGAGACGGCGGAGAAGGGCTTCGACATCATGATGGTGCGGGAATTGACCGGCGGCATCTACTTCGGCAAGCGGGAGCGCTACCAGACCGAGGACCGGGGCCAGGAGGCCACCGACCTGATGGCTTATTCCGAGATGGAAATCGAGCGCATTGGCCGGCAGGCGTTTGAACTGGCCCGGCTCCGCCGGAAGAAGGTCACCAGCGTGGACAAGGCCAACGTGCTGGCCACCAGCCGCCTGTGGCGGGAGGTCATGCACCGCCTGGCCCAGGAGTACCCCGATGTGACCTATGAGGACATGCTGGTGGACAACTGCGCCATGCAGATCGTCCGGGACCCCAGCCAGTTCGACGTGGTGGTGACGGAGAACATGTTTGGCGACATCCTCTCCGACGAAGCCTCCCAGGTCACCGGCTCCATCGGCCTGCTGCCCTCCGCCTCCCTGGGGGAGAAGGCCCCCGGCCTGTATGAGCCGATCCACGGCAGCGCCCCGGACATCGCCGGGCAGGACAAGGCCAACCCCATGGCTACCATCCTCTCTGTGGCCATGATGTTCCGTTATTCCTTCCACCTGGCGGCGGAGGCCGATGCCATCGAGCAGGCGGTGGACGCCGTCCTCTCTGAGGGGTGGCACACCGCCGATATCGCCGGGGAGGGCGCGCCGGTGGGCACCAAACGCATGGGCGAACTGATTCGCGCGCACATCTGACCGCCAGAGAACGCCACTCTCCATTCGTCAGCCTGTCATAAAAAAGAGCCTCTGTGCAGGAACTCTTTGTGAAAGTTGCAGAAAATGAATTGCAAGGCGACTTGCAATTCATTTTTTATCGTTTTCAGCAAAAAAAATCTTGCAATTCTGCAAGTCTGAGAGTATAATATGTCAAGTAAGGTTCAAGGACGCGCCGCACAAGCCATTTTCGGTTTGGGCGGCGTTGGTTCGGAGCAGGTCAGTCCGGCGGAGAGAGGAACAGCTGCCGGGCAGCGGTATGGATAGAAAGGAACGTTGTATATGAAAGCGCTGTCTGTCATTGCGGAGAATGTCCAGGCGTCAACCACCCTGGCCATGGACGCCCTGTATAAAGAGATGAAAGCCGCCGGTGTGGACGTGATCGGCTTCGCCGCCGGGGAACCGGACTTCCCCACCCCGGATTACATCAAGTACGCCGGCATCGAGGCCATTGTCAACAACAACACCCGGTACACCCCCGCCACCGGCACGATGGAGCTGAAAAAGGCTGTCTGCTACCGGCTGAAAGAGGATCTGGACCTGGACTACGAACCGGCCAACATCGTGGTCACCAGCGGTGCGAAGCACTGCCTCTATGCGGCGCTGCGGGCCATCATCAACCCCGGCGACGAAGTCATCATCCCCGTGCCCGCCTGGGTCAGCTACAACGAGATGGTCAAGATGGTGGGCGGTCTGCCCGTCTACGTCCACTGCGACGAGGACAAGGACTTCAAGATGACCCCCGCTCAGCTGGAGGCCGCCATCACCGACAAGACCAAGTGCATCATGCTCAACAACCCCTCCAACCCCACCGGTATGCTCTATGAGCGGGAGGAGCTGCAAGCCCTGGCCGATGTCTGCGTCAAGCACGACGTGTTCATCATGGCGGACGAGATTTACTACAAGCTGCTCTATGACGGAAAGACATTCACCTCCGTCGCCTCCCTGGGCGACAAGGTCAAGGAGCTGACCATCATCATCAACGGCGTGTCCAAGTCCTACGCCATGACCGGCTGGCGCATCGGCTACATCGCCGCCGACACCCGCGTGACCTCCGTCATCGCCAAGTATCTGAGCCACTCCACCGGCAACCCCTCCTCCCCCGCCCAGGCCGCTGCCGTGGCCGCGCTGATGGCCCCCCAGGACACCGCGGAGGAAATGCGCAAAGCCTTCGAGGAGCGCCGGAACTACATGGTGGAGCGGATGAACCAGATCCCCAACATCAGCTGCCTGAAGCCGGAGGGCGCGTTCTATGTGATGATGAACATCACCAAGCTCATCGGCAAGACCATCCACGGCAAGATGATCCTCAACGCCGACGACTTCGGGGACGTGTTCCTGAAGGAAGGGCTGGTCTGCCTGGTGCCCTGCACCGGCTTCGGCGACCCCTACTTCCTGCGCTGGTCCTATGCCACCTCCATGGAGAACATCAAGGAAGGTCTGGACCGGCTGGAAAAGTTTTTGGAGGGGTAAGTCAGTGACTAGTGATTAGTGGCTAGTGGACAGAAAGGGCCGCCCCTAAATGCAATCAACCCCCGCGCCGCAAAACGGCGCGGGGGATTTTCGCGTTCAGAACAAATTCAGCAGCAGTTGGTCCGCAGCTTGGTGATGGGGTCGATGCCGCTGGCGTTGGAGGGCGGGAAGAAGTCGCCCAGGGGGAAGTCCACCCGCTGGAACACCTCACAGGGATCGTCCTCGTTCTTCTCCGAACAGCAGCACTCCTTATCCGGCATACAGTAGTCGTAGACGGGCATCAGCAGATGGGCGTCCCGCTCCAGCCGGAGGATGGAGAACTGGCCCAGGGTGAAGTAAATGCGCTTGCCGGGGCCGTTGTCGAACACAATTTCCTCGTCAAAGGCGGAGAGGATGCCTGCGGGCACCTCCGCCAGGGGCAGTTCTCCGGCTTCGGGCCGCTCGCTGGCGTCGGTCAGCCGGGTAGCCAGCACGATAGGGTCTACCGCCTCGCACACCGCCACGGGCAGGCTGGCGTCGAAGTCCAGGGAGGACAGCCGCACCCGCTGCCCCGCGCCGCGAGAGGAAAAGGTCTTGGAGGTGGCCTCGCTGCCGAACAGCACCGCCCGCTTGTCAAAGACGGCCAGGCCGTCCACCAAAGCGGGGCGGCTGCACCCGCAGTTCACCTCCATGCTCATGCGGTAATAGAACCGCATATCCACCGCGTAAAAGCCCCGGCCCATGCCCACAGGCTGGACCTCGATGTAGACGTAGAGCAGCTCCGCCCGGCCGGAGCGGACCGACAGGGCCTCGTTGAGGGCCTTCTGGCCGGAGGCCGTGGGGTAGAGCCGCAGGTCCTCCACGCAGTCCTTGGCCTGGCAGGAGTCAAAAATTTTTCGGGTGTGTATACAGGTCGCCTCGGTGCGGCCCGTTTCCAGCTGGGTGGCTTCGGCTTCGATGTTGTCGGGCATGAATGATTCCTCCTCGTATTACAAAGGAAGGCGGCTGCCCCGTCCGATGTGCGGACCGTGAACAGCCGCCTTCTGCTTCATACTACGTCAGGAGGGCCGATTCTGTGCGAAATTTGCCGTTCACCCTACGAAGGAGGTCAGCTTCTTTACGGCGGAGCTGTCCCGGGTGACGCTGATGCTGTGGACAAAGACCACGTCGTCCACGTCGTAGTCCCCCGCCAGCTCCGGCAGCGTCCGGCTGTCCACGCTGGCGATGTAACGGTAATCCACCACGTAGACATACTGATAATTCTCCACCAGGAAGGGAACGAAGCAGTTGCCGTAGGATTCCTTGATGACCATGACGGCGCTGCCGTCGGTGATCTCCGGGTTTTCAATGACGGAGAAGGGGTTGTCCCCGCCGATGAAGCTCAGGTATTTGTTGCTGGCGGAGAGGGAGTCACCGTCGGAGATGATGCTGTGGGAGAGCTGGCTGCCATCGTCCAGGGTGAGGAGGATGGAGTTTGTGGCGGTGGGACCATAGGCGTAAACGGTGTCCGGGTTGGAGAGCATGGCGGCGGATTCCGTCTCCCGGTAAAAGCTGCCGGTGAAGCCCTCGAAGGTGTACGCCTGGTAGTCGTCCAGCGATGCGGCCTCCTTCCCCGCCGCCTCCGCGAAGGCGGTATAGGCGTAGTAAGCGGCCAGCGCCGTCCAATGGTGGTCGGTGCGGAAGTAGAGGTACTCGCCCTCCGCCTGGTGCTCGCTGAGCAGGTCGTAGACATTGACGGTCTGCACCTGGCTGGACATGCTGGAGTAGAGGTAATTCAGTGCGGCCTGCTGGTCGGAGGTGTTGATGTCCTTGCGGATCTTTTCCGAAACGCAGATGTCCATGCTGTTGGGCGCCACCAGGTCGTAGACCGTGGCCTGCCCCTCCAGCAGCTCCGCCGCCCGGTTCACCATGTCGATGTAATCGTCCGCCGTGCTCTGGACGAAGTTGTAATATTCATAGGCGGCGTCCCGGATGACCAGCAACGCCCCCAGGGTCTGCACTTCGTCGGCGGTGATGTCATCGTCCTCGCCGTTGTCCTCCTCCGCCGGTTCTTCCTCCTCTGCCGGCTGTTCTTCTTCCGCGCTGGCGGCGGCGTCCGCTTCCGCTTCGGCAGAGGTATCGGCGGCCGGTTCTGCGGTTTCCTCTGTGTCGCTGCTTTGGGAGGTGTCACTGCCTGTCCTTCCGGTTTCTGGAATATCGTCTCCCTCGGTCACGTCCCCCACCACCTTATGGCTCTGGAGACCGTAGAAGGACTCCATAGTGTTCTGAGCGGCCAAAAACCGCTCCCGCAGGGGGAAGGTGTCGGCAAACCAGGTGTTGACGTCGTCAAAAAAGGAGCCGTTCAGCACCCGCACCACCGTGGGGGTGGGGAACTCGGTCAGGGTGCGGTTCTCCAGGTCCGACCAGGTGGGACGGATGGGCAGGTACAGGGCCAGCGCCGTCATCACCGTCAGGAACAGCAAAAAGAGGGTGACGGTCAGCCGCTCGGTGCTGACCTTGCGCCGTTTGACCCACCGCTTGCTGGGGGGCGGCACCGCGTCGGAGGCGGCCTTGTACCGCTCCGCCTGGTCTCCCACCCAGTCCACCACCGGGGCGATCCAGTCCAGAAACGCCTCCGCTTTATCCTCCAGCTTCTGGACAAAGGCCGGCTTAGGCAGGGAGCGGAACGGATTTTTGCGCTTGTTGGGTTTCATCTGCCGCGCCTCCTTTCGGTCAGAAGCGGAAGTACAGGAAGGGGTTGTAGCTGTCGCCCACCAGAGCGGCGGTGGAGAGCAGGGTCAGCAGGATGGGGGAGAGCATCTGAATACCCTGATACAGCCGCATCCAGCCCTTTTTCCGCTCGGCGCGCTGGGCCAGCTTTTTGCCCTGATTTACCACGAAGGGGGTGCAGGCCACCACCGCCACGATGAGGAAAAACAGGTTGCTGCGGAGGGTCAGGTTGGTCTCGTAGTTGGAGAATCCGTTGCCGTTCAGCCCGATGAGGCCCCGCATCGCCGCCCAAAAGACACTGATGTCCTCGCAGCGGAACAGCAGCCAGCCCACGCCCACGATGCCCAGCACATACACCCGGTTCAACCAGTGGGGCATTTTCTCCGGCAGGCCCCGGAGGACGTATCGTTCCAGCACCAAAAACACAAAATAGTACAGCCCCCAGAACACATAGTTCCAGCTGGCCCCGTGCCACAGGCCGGTCAGTGCCCAGACCACCAGCAGGTTCAGAATGACCCTTGGGACGCTCCGGCGGCTGCCCCCCAGGGGGATGTAGACGTAATCCCGGAAGAAGGAGCTGAGGGAGATGTGCCACCGCCGCCAGAAGTCCCGGATGGAGCGGACGCAGTAGGGGTAGTTGAAGTTTTCGTCGTAGTGGAAGCCGATCATCTGGCCCATGCCGATGGCCATGTCGGAATAGGCGGAGAAGTCCAGATAGATTTGCAGGGTGTAGCACAGCACCCCCAGCCAAATGGACAGGGCGGGGCGGGCTGTGATGGTGGCCAGTTGGCCTTCGGCGGAGGTGGAGACCAAAAAGGTGTCCGCCAGCGAGCCGCAGTAGTTGGAAAGCAGCGCTTTTTTCGCCAGGCCCACGGTGAAGCGGCGGATGCCCCCCGCCATGTCGGACCGGCGGAACTTGCGGCCGGTCAGCTCCTGCTCGATGGTCTCGTACCGGACGATGGGTCCGGCGATGCACTGGTGGAACAGGGAGACGTAGAGCAGCAGCACCTTGAAGTCCTTCTGCGCCGGGACCTGCTCCCGGTACACGTCCACCATGTAGCTGATGAGCTGGAAGGTGTAGAAGGAGATGCCGATGGGGAGGGCGATCTGAGGCACCCAGGGGAATCCCCACCAGTCATGGAAGTTTTGCAGGATAAACGTCAGATATTTGAAGATGCACAGCAGCCCCAGGTTGATGGCGCAGCCCCGGAAGAGCATTTTTTTGCGGGTACTTTTCCGCTTGGCCGCGTCGATCCACAGGGCGGCGATGTAGTCCGCGTAGGTCATGCCCACCAGCAGCAGCACGTACACCGGCCCCGCCCAGGCGTAGAACACCAGGGAGAACACCAGCATGACCCAGTTTTTCGCCTTGATGTCCGGCGCGATGCGGTAGGCCAGCATATTCAGCGGAAAAAACGCATATAAAAACAGCAGGCTGGAAAATACCACGGCTTTCTCCCTCCCCGGACACAATTCGCCTGAAACAGCCTAAAATCATTCTTTTGTATTATAACATAGATAGAATTGCCACGCAACGAAAAGGCTCCCATTTTTTCCGTGAAATTGGCCTGCGAAATTGCCTGTGAAATACCTCTTGCAATTTGCCCGGCTTTCGGTTACAATACTGGTGGAAAGGCTGGTGAACCCGATGAGCGACATGCCTAAGAACGACGCCAACGAGATGGACGAGAATTATGGCCCCACCTTCTACTCCCTGACCAGCGAGGACGGGGAAGAGGTCACGCTGGAATATCTCGACACCTTTGAATACAACGGCCAGTGTTATATCGCCTTCCTCCCCACGGTGCCCGACGACGAGGAGCCGGACTTTACGGACGACGAGGAGGACTACGGCCTCATCCTCATGCGCGTCATCGTCGAAAACGGCGAGGAGCTGCTGACCACCCTGGACTCCGACGAGGAGATCGAGGAGGTCTATCAGTATTACGTGGATAACTTCTTCGACGACGACGAAGAGGAAGAGTAACGCACACAATCTAACATCACCAATCAGACCCTGCGGGGTGCGTGATGATCCCTCATTTAAACCCACATTTCTCAAAAGGGACGCAGGATTCCCGTGATGGTTTGCAGACCTCCCGGCCAAAAGCTGGAAGTTGGTAGCAGTAAAGTCATGGGGCCGCGACCCACCTGCCCATTTGGTGCAGGTTTAAGCGGGATCACACGGCTGCTGCGGGGTCTTTTTTCAATTTGCAATGTGCAGTTAGCAATGTGCAATGGCCGGGTTTGCAGCCATATCCGCTGTAAGGGAACGCCGCTAAACCTGATTTCGCATTTTCCGCAAGATTCCAATGTGAGCCGTTTGACCGCAGACGGCAGAGTTTCCACAAAATTGCACATTGCACATTGCTAATTGCTAATTGAAGAAGGCACAGCCTTCTTTTTTTTCGTTAAAACCGGGCAAAACCCATTGTAAAACGGGAATTGATTTGCTATACTATACAAAATATACCCTTTTCTCATAGACCCGGCGTGGGAGGAACGCCGGGGATTCGGACATGAGGCGTTACAGTATGAAGTATAAGCATTGGCGCACGCGGCCCGGCCAGGACAGAGCCGCGGAGATCGAACAGGCGGGGGTTCCCTCTCTGACGGCCCGTGTGCTGGCCGCCAGAGGGTGCCGCACGGCAGAGGAGGCCAGGGCAGCCCTGGCCTGCGGGCCGGAGCTGCTCCACGACCCCATGAAACTGCGGGGCATGGAGGAGGCGGTGACGCGCATCCGCCGGGCCGTCCGGGACGGAGAGCGCATCTGCGTCTACGGCGACTACGACGTGGACGGCATCACCTCCACCTGTCTGCTGACCACCCACCTGCGGGCCATGGGGGGCAAGGTGTTGCCTCGCGTCCCCAACCGGCTCAGCGAGGGATACTCCCTGAACCGGGAGGCCCTGCTGGAGCTGCGGGAGCAGGGCGTCTCCCTCATCGTCACGGTGGACTGCGGCATCACCAACCTGGAGGAGATCGAATTTGCCCGGGAGCTGGGCATGGATGTGGTGGTCACGGACCACCACGCCTGCAAGCCGGAGCTGCCCAACGCCTGCGCCGTGGTGAACCCCCACCAGCCCGGCTGCCCTTACCCCTTCAAGCAGCTGGCCGGGGTGGGCGTGGCCCTGAAGGTGGCGCTGGCCCTGACGCCCCCCGCCCAGCGTTACAGGATGTTTTTGGCCTACGCGGACCTTGCCGCCATCGGCACCGTGGCCGACGTGATGGAGCTGACCGGCGAGAACCGGGCCATCGTCGCCATGGGGCTGGAACAGCTCCAGCGCACCCGGCGGCCCGGCCTCCGGGCGCTGCTCCAGGAGACGGGGCTGGAGGAAAAGACGCTGACCGCCACCTCCATTAGCTACTCCCTGGCCCCCCGGATGAACGCCGCCGGGCGGATGGGCTGCCCCGATTTGACCGTCCAGCTGCTGATGACCGACGACCCGGCCCAGGCCCGCGCCTACGCCCAGCAGCTGTGCGAGCTGAACCGGGAGCGGCAGGCGGTGGAGCTGGAGATTTTTGAACAGTGCGCCGCCCTGCTGGAGCAGCACCCCTCCATGCGGGAGCATATCATCATATTGGCCGGGGAGAACTGGCACCAGGGCGTGGTGGGCATTGTGGCCTCCCGACTGGTGGAGCGCTACCAGATGCCGGTGGTGATGATTTGCATGGAACACGGCAAGGGCAAAGGCTCCTGCCGCTCCAACGGGGGATTCAGCCTGTTTGAGGCCCTGGAACAGTGCGCCGATCTGCTGGAGACCTTCGGCGGCCACGAACAGGCCGCCGGGTTCACCATCCCGGCGGAGAACCTCATCGCGTTCCGGGCCAGGATGACCGCCATCGCCGCCGCCGCGCCGCCCCCTGCGGACGCGCACCAGCAGCTGGATATCGACGTGCCTCTGCCCAACGCCAGGGAGCTGACCATCCCCCAGGTGGAGGCCCTCCAGTCCCTGGAGCCATTCGGCGTGGGGAACCCCCGGCCCACCTTCCTGCTGGAGGGGGCGTGGGTGCTGAACTGCTCCTGTGTGGGCGGCGGACGGCACACCCGGTTCCAGCTGGAGTGCCAGGGGGTGGTGCTGGACGCCATTTTCTTCTCCTGCTCCCTCCAGGAGACGGGGTTACAGTCCGGCAGTCAGGTGGACGTGGCCTTTTATCCCCAAATCAACGCCTACCGGGGCAGCCGGACGGTGCAGCTGCTCATCACCGACCTGCGCCGCAGCCTCAGCCCCACACAGCGGGATTTACAGCTCTACCAGCGCTATCATGCGGGGGAATCGCTGCCCCAGCGGGAGCTGCGGCGGCTGGTCCCTCAGCGGCGAAACTTCGTGGCCGTCTGGAAGTACATCGCGCGACCTGGCGGACCGTCCACCCTCAGCGAAAATCCTCTGGACCTGGCCCGGCACGTCTCCGCCGCCGCCGGGTGGAACCAGCCCTGCTCCACCACCCTGGTCTGCCTGGAGGTGTTCCAGGAGCGGGGGCTGATTGACCTGCGGTGGTCCTCCCGGCAGGTGCAGGTCTGCCTGCGCCAGCAGGAGGGCAAGGTGGATCTCAACGCCTCCACCGTGCTGCAAAAGCTGCTGCGGCAGATGGAGGGGGAGGAGACGGAGGATACAAGCTATTAGCCGTTAGCTGTTAGCTGTTAGTCAGGTACTGCCAGCCTAAAGCGAACAGCTAAAAAGGAAGTTGAGAGCAAATTCACCCGTTTGTAAAGTAATGCAAACCGCATACGCAGCACGTAAGGCCAAGAACCACAAAGCTAATAGCTAAAAGCTAAGAGCTGAAATACTCATAAGGACGAGTAAACGGGATAACCAGTTTAAATTGATAGAGAAACAGAGAGAGAAGAAACGAGAAGGGAGGATGGTTTATGGACCCCATTTTGGAACGCTATCACGCATTAGAGGAAAAGGTGCTGGAATACAACCCCAATTTGGACACCAAGCTGCTCTATTCCGCCTTCCAGTACGCGGACGAGAAACACTCCAAGCAAATGCGACGGGACGGCACCCCCTACATCACCCACCCCCTGGCGGTGGCGGACATCGTGGCCGACCTGAAGCTGGACACCGAATCGCTGCTGGCGGCGCTGCTCCACGACTGCATCGAGGACACCGACTCCACCCACGAGGAGATCGCCCAGCTCTTCGGGGACTCGGTGGCTGACCTGGTGGAGGGGGTCACCAAGCTGACCCGCATCCAGCTGACCCTGGCCGAAAAGCAGATGGAGAACCTGCGGAAAATGCTTATGGCCATGAGCAAGGACATCCGGGTGGTGCTGGTGAAGCTGTGCGACCGGCTGCACAACATGCGGACCATGCAGTACCAGACCCCCAAAAAGCAGCGGGAAAAATCTCTGGAGACGATGGAAATCTACGCACCCATCGCCCACCGGCTGGGCATGTCCAAAATCAAATACGAGCTGGAGGACCTGTCCATCAAGTACCTGGACCCGGTGGCCTACAAAGACATCGAGACCCAGCTGAACCAGCGGTTCAGCCGCCATCAGGAGTTCCTGACCTCCACCCAGGCCCGCATCAAGGAGCGGATGGACCGGGAGCACATCGAGTGTACCATCACCAGCCGGGCCAAGCACATCTATTCCATCTACCGGAAGATGTACGCCCAGCACCGGACGCTGGATGAAATTTTCGACCTGTACGCCTTGCGCATCATCGTGGACACCATCCCTGACTGCTACAACGCCCTGGGCCACGTCCACGACATGTTTAAGCCGGTGCCGGGCCGGTTCAAGGACTATATCTCCACCCCAAAACCCAATATGTACCAGTCCCTCCACACCACGGTCATCGGGCGGGAGGGCATCCCCTTCGAGGTGCAGATCCGCACCTGGGACATGCACGAGACGGCGGAGTACGGCATCGCCGCCCACTGGAAGTACAAACAGGGCATCAACGGCGCCAGCGGCGAGGAGGAGACCTACGAGTGGGTGCGCAAGCTGCTGGAGAGCCAGCAGGACACCGACGCGGAGGAGTTCGTCAAGAGCCTGAAGGTGGACCTGTTCTCCGACGAGGTGTTTGTGTTCACCCCCAAGGGGGAGGTCAAGGGTCTGCCCGCCGGGTCTACCCCCATCGACTTTGCCTATTCCATCCACTCCGCCATCGGCAACCACATGATTGGGGCCAAGGTCAACGGGCGGCTGGTGCCCTACGGGACCCAGCTGCAAAACGGCGACATCGTGGAGATCCAGACCTCCAAAGCCGCCAAAGGCCCTAGCCGGGACTGGATGAAGATTTGCAAGAGCAACGAGGCCCGGAACAAAATTCGCCAGTGGTTCAAGCGGGAGCGCCGCAGCGAGAACATCGTCAACGGCCGCGCCTCCTTCGAGGCGGAGATGAAACGCAACGGCTACTCCATCGCGGAGATTTCCACAGAGGACGTGCTGCCCCGCATCCTGAAAAAGGTGCAGTTTGGCTCCCTGGAGGACATGTACGCCGCCATCGGTTACGGCGGCCTGACCGCCATCAAAGCGGTGAACCGCATCAAGGGCGAAATGGCCGCCATCGTCAAGGAGCGCAAGGACCAGGCGGCCCTGGCCGAGCCCCAGCTGACCGAGGAGGCCCAGGCCATCCACGTCCAGACCACTCTGCCGCCTCCCGCCCTGGAGCAGGACCACAAGCGCACCGTCTCCAAGAGCGGCGTCGTGGTGGAGGGGGTGGACAACTGCCTGGTGAAGTTCGCAAAGTGCTGCCTGCCCGTGCCGGGGGACAACATCGTGGGCTTCATTACCAAGGGCTACGGCGTCTCCGTCCACCGGGCGGACTGCCCCAACGCGGACCCCAAGCGGCGCAAGCCGGAGGAACGGGGCCGCTGGATCGAGGTGAGCTGGGCCGCTTCGGAGCAGAAGGAGTATCGCACCAGCCTGGAGGTCTACGCCACGGACCGGCCCAACCTGTTTTTGGACATCGCCGCGGCCCTCTCCGCCGCCAAGGTCCGCACCGACACCATCTCCGCCAAGGGCACCCCCGACGGCTACGCCACCGTCTATGTGCAGCTGTGCGTCCGGGACTTCTACGAGCTGGACGCGGTCATGCGCAAGATTCACGGTATTTCCGGCGTGATGTCCGTGACCAGAGGGAAGAATTAGCTATTAGCTATTAGCTGTTAGCCGTTAGCTTGGCGGTGCTGAACGGGTGGTTGGTGGACAGTATTTGTCGCTTTTCCAACATTTTTACCCCGCATAGCACAAGCTTCCCGCAAAGAAGAATCGTTCGACAACCGACCGCCCCTCTCGCCTCCCCTGAAAGGGCAGGGAGGGGCAAAGCCCCGGAAGTGCCGCTTGACGGCGGAGGAGGGCCGCCGCCGCAGGCGGTGGCGGAGGGGTTTCTGGTACACGGCTGAGCGAAATGAAAAGCCAGTATAAGCGACATAAAACAATAAGGAGCAAAACCATATGCGAGCAGTTGTCACACGGGTCTCCTCCGCCTCCGTCGCCATCGACGGGGCGGTAGTGGGCCAGATCGGGCGGGGCTATCTGGTGCTGCTGGGCGTCGGCCCGGAGGACACCGAGGACACCGCCCGCCGCCTGGCGGAGAAAATCTGCCGCCTGCGGGTATTTAAGGACGAGCAGGGCAAAATGAACCTGGACCTGGCCGCTGTGGGCGGCAGCCTGCTGGTGGTCAGTCAGTTCACCCTCTACGCCGATTTGAAATCCCGCCGTCCGGGGTTCTCCCACGCGGCCAAGCCTCAGCAGGCCATCCCCCTCTACGAGTATTTTATGGAGTGCTGCCGGGAGCAGGGGTTCGTCGTGGAACACGGGGAGTTCGGCGCGTCCATGCAGGTGAGCAGCGTCAACGATGGGCCAGTCACGCTGCTGTATGATTTGTGAGGAGCTTTTAGCTATTGCCGTCAAGCGGCACTTCCGAAGCTGCGCTTCTCCCTGTAGCTGTTAGCTGTTAGTAGGATACTGCAAGCCAAAGACTGAGAGCAAAAGCGGCAGACGTTTCTCATGAGCTGAGAAAAAAGCTGTCCACATGATATAATTGTAAAAACTACAAATTTGAACAAAAACAAATAAAACAAAGGGGTTTTATGCCATGTTTGTAAAGGGGCTGGTCGTTGGGCCGGTGGAGACCAACTGTTATATCCTGGGCGACGAGGCCACAAAGGACGCCGCTCTCATCGACCCGGGGGACAGCGGAGCGCGGGTGGTCCGCTGGGCCACCGAGACGGGGTATCAGGTGAAGATGATCCTGCTGACCCACGGACACTTTGACCACATCGGCGGCGTCAAGGCCGCGCTCTCCGCGCTGAAAGCGGAGCATCCCGACCGGGAGATCCCGGTGTATATCCACCCCGCCGACTACCCCGTGGCCCCGGCCAGCTTTTCCCGTCCGGTGTCGCTGGAGGGCGTGGAGGGCATCCGCTTCTACGACGAGGGGGACACCGTGGCGCTGGGCGGCCACACCATCCGGGTGCTGTCCACCCCCGGTCACACCCAGGGCGGGGTCTGCCTGATGGTGGAGGACTGTCTCTTTACCGGGGACACCCTCTTCGCCGGAGCCTGTGGCCGCACCGACTTCGAGACCAGTTCCACAGCGGATATGATGTCCTCCCTGAAACGGCTGGGCCAGCTGGAGGGCGATTACAAGGTCTATCCCGGCCACGAGGGAGCCAGCCTCCTTTCCGTGGAGCGACAGGAAAACCCCTATTTGATGTACGCTATGCGGAACGCGCATATTTTTTGATAAGCTGTTAGCCATTAGTCAGGTACTGCAAACCAAAAACGCAGAGTTTAAAAGGCAGCGCTGCCAAGCTGAAAGCTAAGAGCTAATGGCTGTCAAAAAATGCTGATATGGCTGAGTAAAGGGAAGAAGCAAACTTTTTAACGTGTTTGAGTATGCTTTTTGACGAGGGAGAGGAAGAACATGGAACCACTGGTAAGCATCATTGTCCCCGTCTACAACGCGGAGAAAACGTTGGAGCGTTGTGTGGACAGCGTCCTCCACCAGGAGTATAAAAACCTGGAATTGATCCTCATCAACGACGGCAGCACCGACAGCTCCGGCGCCCTGTGTCGGGCCTTTGCCGACGATGACCCCCGGGTGCGGCTCATCGACAAAGCCAACTCCGGCGTCTCCGACAGCCGCAACCAGGGCATCAACGCCGCCCAGGGGGAGTACATCCAGTTTCTGGACAGCGACGACTGGATCACCCCCGACGCCACCCGCCTGATGGTGGGCTGCGCCCAGCGCACTGGCTGTGACCTGGTGGTGGCCGACTTCTACCGGGTGGTGGGGGACAAGGTGGCCCACAAGGGCAGCATCCAGGAGAACGCCATCCTGAGCTTGCAGGAGTACGCCGAGTACATGATGGAAAGCCCCGCCGACTTCTACTACGGCGTGCTGTGGAATAAGCTCTACCGGGGGGACATCCTCCGGCGCACCGGTCTGCGCATGAATGTGGAGATTCACTGGTGCGAGGACTTCCTCTTTAACCTGGAGTATTTGCGCCACGTGAAAACCGTCCAGGCGATCCAGGCCCCGGTGTACTACTACGTCAAGACCAAGGGCAGTCTGGTGGCCCAGAGCGCCACCCTGACCGGCACCGTCCAGACCAAATTGAAGGTGTTCCAGGACTACCAGAAGTTCTACAAGGACATCTACACCGACGAGGAGTACGAGGAACAGGCCCCCCGCATCTATCGGTTTCTCATCGCCGCCGCGAAAGACGGCTTGGTGGCTCCCTCCATCGCCCCCGGCACCAAAAAGCTGGGCACCGAGCGGCCCACCGTCCACCTGCCCGCCATCCAGCGGGAGGGGCTGCTGACGGAGCAGTACCGCTACCGGAAGCTGCTGGAGCGGTATTTCACCTCCATCGCCGAGGTGCAGCAGATGACCCTGACCGAGGTGCAGCTGCTGGCCTGCCTGGGCAGCGACGCCGAGGTCGTCACCGTGGGGGAGCTGGTGGACTTCTCCGGCCTGCCCAAGAACCTGGTCAAACGGGGGCTGGAGCAACTGGAAAAGCGGGAAATGCTCCGCGTCCTGCCCAAGACCAAAAAGCGCCCCACCCCGGAAATCGAGCTGATGAAAGAGGCTCAGCCGCTGCTCCAGGACATCGCCCACGCCGAGGAGGAGATCAGGGGGCTGCGCTGCGCCGGGTTCACCCAGGAGGAACTGGAGGAGCTGGACGGCTTCGAGCAGCGCATCACCCAGAATCTGCGCTCTCATTTTGAATGATTTGAATGATACTATGGAACTCTATTTAACTGGACATCAATACCGTTACGCGGTGGAACAAATCATGATGGTGCTGTTCCCCAGCCAAAAGCCCGTCTACCCGGACGGGGGCGGCTTTGCTTCCGGCGGGGACGCCTGCAAATCCTCCCTCCGGGTGGATGGGGACGCCGCCGCCGCAGAGACCCGTCTCCGGTTGGAGGGGCAGGAGACCTCCGGCGAGGCCACCGTCACCGTCCCCGCCGGGGCGAGCCAGTTGGAGCGGGACCGGCTGCTCCAGCGGGCGGTGAAGCAGTCCTTTTACCGGGCAGCGCTGCCCATTTTGGGAGAAGCGCCCCCCTGGGGCGCACTGACGGGCATCCGCCCGGCGAAGCTGGCCAGCCGCGCCCTGGAATCCGGCCTGACCGAGCAGCAGACCCGGGAGCAGTTTTACCACGAGTATTTTGTCTCTGAGAGCCGCACGGAGTTGGCGCTGGAGGCGGCAAAGGCGGGCCTCCGGGCCAAAAACAGCCTGCGGCCCGACGAGCTTTCCCTCTACGTGGGCATCCCCTTCTGCCCCACCCGCTGCGCCTACTGCTCCTTTGTCTCCGCGGACGTGAAGCAGGCCCTGCGGCTGGTGGAGCCGTTTTTGGAGGCCCTTCACCGGGAAATCGACGCGGTGGCCGCCCTGCTGGACGAGGCGGGGCTGCACGTCCGCACCATCTACATGGGCGGCGGAACCCCTACCACCCTCTCCGCCGACCAGATGGACCGACTGCTGGCCCACCTGCGGGAGGCCTTCGACCTGTCCCGGCTGACGGAGTTCACCGTGGAGGCCGGGCGGCCCGACACCATCACGGCGGAGAAAATGGCCGTCCTGCGCAAACACGGCGTAGGCCGGGTGTCGGTGAACCCCCAGACCATGGAAAACCACGTCCTCCGGGCCATGGGCCGCGCCCACACCGCCGAGGACATCCTGCGGGCCTACCGGACCGTCCGGGAGGCGGGGCTTCCCTCGGTGAACATGGACCTCATCGCCGGACTGCCCCAGGACACCCCAGAGGGGTTCCGCGACACGTTGGAGCAGGTCATCGACCTGGCCCCGGAGAACATCACCGTCCACACCCTGGCCCTGAAAAAAGGCTCCCGGCTGAAAATGGAGCAGCAGAGCCTCCCCACCGGGGAGGAGACCCACGCCATGCTGGACTACGCCTGGCCCCGGCTGTGGCAGGCGGGCTATGTCCCCTATTACCTCTACCGGCAGAAGTACATGACCGGCGCGCTGGAAAACATCGGCTGGTGCAAGCCGGGGGAAGAGGGGCTGTACAACATCTGCATCATGGAGGAGCTGCACACCATCGTGGCCCTGGGTGCGGGCGGCTCCACCAAGCTCACCGACCCCGCCACGGGGAAAATCGTCCGCCTGACCAACCCCAAGTACCCACGGGAGTACATCGACCGCATCGACACCATCTGCCGGGACAAACGGGCGCTGGTGGAGTTCCACCGGGGGCTGATGAAGGGGTAACAATAAGTTCGCTGAACCATTTTCACGCTGATTCATAGAATCTATACAGGTACAAAGCCTTTTTTAGCTGTAGGGGCGGCCCTCGGCCGCCCGAAAAGAGAACGCGAGATTTGCGGGCGGCCCGGGGCCGCCCCTACAACGGATGCAAAACGATTACCAGGAGTATAACACAATGGCATTTCAACTGGAAGAAATCAATCTGATGGCAAAAAGCCCGGCGGAGTTCCTCGCCATGGGGGACCGCAACTATGACCGCAAGGTGGAGCAGGCCGCGAGCCTGATTGCGGAAAACCGGCGCAACAGCCCCATTGTGCTGCTGGCCGGGCCGTCCGGGTCAGGCAAGACCACCTCCTCCCTGAAACTCAAGGAGGCTCTGCTGAAAAAGGGCATCAAGACCCACAGCGTCTCTCTGGACAACTATTTCATCTCCGTGGACCCGGCCACCGCACCCCGCACCCCCTCCGGGGACTACGACTTCGAGTCCCCCCTGTGCATGGACATGGAGCTGCTTCACGAGCACTTCCAGGCTCTCTCCCGGGGGGAAGAGGTGCTGATTCCCCGGTTCGACTTCCCCCGGCACATGCGGGACACCAGCCGGTGTACCCCCCTGAAGCTGGGACCGGACGAGGTCGCGGTGTTCGAGGGCATCCACGCCCTGAACGACGACCTGGGGGGCCGCCACCCGGAGGCGTTCAAAATCTACCTCTCCGCCCGCTCCAACGTGCTGGACCACGGGGAAGTGGTCTTTAAGGGCACCTGGATGCGGCTGACCCGCCGCAGCGTCCGGGACATGAACTTCCGGGGGACCGAGGTGCTGCGCACCTTCGCCATGTGGGACAACATCCGCCGGGGGGAAAAGCTCTACATCTCCCCCTATAAGAACCGGGCCAACCTGCTCTTTGACTCGTCCCTGCCCTACGAGGTCAACGTCATGTGCCACTACGCCCAGCCCCTGTTCCAGGCCATCCCCAAGGAGGACATCCGCCGGAAGGATATGCTGCGGATGATCGCGGCCTTTGAGAAGTTTGAACCCATCGACCCGGAACTGGTGCCGAAAGACAGCCTGCTGCGGGAGTTCATCGGCGGCGGGGTGTACGGAGCGCATTGACAATTAGCAATTTGCAATGAGCAATGTGCAATGACGGGAAACCGGGGGCTTGGGCCTTCTTTCTGTATGGGCGTTTTAACGCTTCGTTGAGTAAAACCTCAATCAACCGATAAGCACTATCTCCTCTTGCCGCCCCTTGTAGAAACCCAGCCGAAGCCCAGCGAAGCGGGTTCGGCTGGGAGGAGTCGTGACGGAATGGACGAGACCTGCCGCTTGCGGCGGGGCGAGGGATATGAAGTCCACGACGACGAGGCGGAGGGGTTTCACCTCAATCCCCAAAACGCAGCCCCGGCGCACACCGTTTTTCTTTGGTGTGCGCCGGGGCTTTCTGCGTTTATTTGAACTTTTTCGTTTGGGGAACGGTGGTCAAGCGGCTGTCAGCTGCTTAATAGCCGTACCCGTAGCCATAACCGTAGTTGTTGCCGCCGTAGCCGTAGCTGTAACCGTCGCTGTAACCGTCGCTGTATCCGTCGGTAGTGCCGTCGTCGGTAGTGCCGTTCTCAGTGCTGCTGCTGTCGCTCTCAGTGGTGTCCGGCTGCTCCTCGTCCAGCGTGACCACCAAGGTGAGATATTCCTCGTCCCGGTAGACGGTCAGGGTCATTTCCTCCCCGGCCTTGTGCTGGTTCTTGGCGTCGATCAGCTCGGCGCTGCTGGTGATGTCCACGCCGTCCGCCTGAGTGATGATGTCGCCCGATTGAAGCCCGGCGGTCTCAGAGCAGGAGCCTTCGGTGACGCTGTTCACGTAAGCGCCCACCACCATGTTGCTGTACTGCGCGGTCACGGGGGAGACGGTGGAGACAGAGATCCCCAGATAGGGCTTGCCGGTGATATAGCCGTACTCCATCAGGTCGCTGAGGATGTCGGTGACATCGTTGATGGGGATGCAGAAGCCGATGCCTTCGATGGTAGCGGTGCTAGTGTCGTAGGCGGAGGAGGAATACTTGGCGTTGACGATGCCGATGACCTCGCCGTACTGGTTAAAGAGGGGACCGCCGGAGTTGCCGGAGTTGATGGTGCAGTCGGTCTGGAGCAGGTTCATGACGGTGCCGTCGCTCATGGTGATGGCCCGGTCCAGGGCGCTGACGCTGCCGCTGGTCAGCGTGTTGGAGAGGGTGCCCAAGGCGTTGCCGATGGTGCAGACGGTGTCGCCCACCGCCAGCAGGCTGCTGTCGCCCAGCACCACGGCGGTCAGGTTTTCGTCCTCCGCCGGTTCGATCTTGATGACCGCCACGTCCTGGTCCTCGTCGCCGCCGATATAGGTGGCCTCATAGCTGGTGGCGTCGGTCAGGGTGACGGAGATGGCGGTGGCGTCCTCCACCACATGGTAGCAGGTGAGGATATAGCCGTTTTCCGCGTCGGTGATAAAGCCGGTGCCCGCGCCCGTGCCGCTGGAAGTCTCTACGGTGATGCAGACCACCGCATCGTTATAGGCGGCGTAAATCTCGGAGACAGACATCTCCTCCCCCGCCTCTACGGTGGTGGTGGAGACGGTGGTGCCCTCGGTGCGGTCACTGACGGTGACGGTGGAGCTGCCGCCGGAGGAGGAGCCGGTGGAAATCAGCCCGGAGGCGACAGCGGCGTAGAACCCGCCTGCGCCGATGACGCCGCCGATGATGGCGAACACCAGCGCCAGGGCGATGATGCCGCCTCTCCCGCCGGACTTCTGCTTGGGCGGCTTGGGAGGCTTCGGCTCCTTGGTCTTTCTGCGGCGCTTCTTCTGCGGCTCCTCGTTGGGGGTGTACTGATAGTTGGGGGTGTAGCCGCCGTTGGACTGGCTGTTGTAGTTGTTGTAGCCGTTGTTGTTGGGCTGGCTGTTGTAGTTGTTGTAGCCGTTGTTGTTGGACTGGCCGCTGTAGCTGTTATAGCTATTGTTGATGGGCTGGCCGTTGTAGCTGCTGTAGCCGCTGCCGGTCTGCTCGCCGTAACCATTGCTGCCGGTGTTGCTGGCGGCGTTCAGGTCCGGGTTATAGCTGCTGCTGCCGGACCCGGCGGTGTAGTGGTATTCGCCGGAGGGGGCGGAGCCGCTGGAAGGGTTCTCCGGCCCGGTGCCGGAAGCGCTCTCGCCGTCAGTGTTAGGGATGGGATTGGTGTTCTCCTGATCATCGAAATACATATACGCTCACTCCTTACAGTGATGTTGTCGTTTCGTTTTCTGTGTGGCTTATTCTACCGGAAGAATATGTACAAAGTATGAAGTTCTATTCAACAATCTGTATTCTCCCTTGCCTTATCAAAAAGATACCCTATCGACCTTAAAGATACCTGAAAATTTCGAGAACATTTTTTAAACGGAAGATACGCTTTGTGAAGATTTTGTTTAGTCGGAGAGATACCGCTCCTCGAAGCGGCGCAGCGGCTTGTTGATCTGCTTGGAGACCAGCCCCACGCAGACGGCGGCGGCCACGGTGCCCTCCCGGACGCCCTCCAGCCGCCCCAGGAACAGGAAGGACAGCACACAGGCGATAATCACCAGCGTCACGTCGAAGGCCACCTTGGTGGGCGGGAACTTGGTGTGGGCCACCCGGCTGATGGCCAAAATCAGGCCCTCTCCGGCCAGGGTGACAACGTTTGCCACCACCTCGCAACTGACGCCGAAGGCCACCATCACGATGCCGAGGATGCAGAAGATCCATTTTTGCCAGTACAGGGGACATTCGAGGCCCTGAATGGCCCACACACCCAGGTCGCACAGCCAGCCAAAGACCAGCGCCACTGGCAGCTGCATCAGCTGGATGGGGTCATAATCCCGCCGCAAAAGGATGATTTGCAGCAGGATAAAGAGGCAGTGCATACAGATGGTGGCAGTGCCCACCGTCAGCGGCGTGAACAGGCTGACCACATAGGGGACGCTGGAGATGGGGGAGGTACCCAGCGCGCCCTTGATGGAAAAGGCCACGCCGAAGGCCATAACTGCCAGCCCCAAGGCCAGCAGGAGATATCGTTTTATCAAATGGGGTTGTTGGTTTTTCATGGTTTGCGCTCCTTGCTGAGATGAAAGTCTCACCGCCGGCCTCCCAGCTGCGTATATTGGCAGTGGAGATATCCACACGGACGGTTCGGCGGCTGATACAACGGCTGAGGCGTTTGGCGCGGAGGCTCCACAACGGCGAGGGAGGCAGACGATGAGTGATGTGATAAAGGGGATACTGATCCCGTTTTTGGGGACGGCGCTGGGCGCCGCCTGTGTGTTTTTTCTCCGGGGGGAGCTGCACCGGCTGGTGCAGCGGTCCCTGACCGGCTTTGCCGCCGGGGTGATGACGGCGGCCTCCGTCTGGAGCCTGCTGCTGCCCGCTCTGGAGCAGGCGGCGGCTCTGGGACGATGGCGGTTCCTCCCGGCGGCGGTTGGGTTCTGGCTGGGGGTGGGGTTCCTGTTGGCGCTGGACCACGCCATTCCCCACCTGCATATGTTCAGCGAGCAGGCGGAAGGCCCCCGCAGCCGCCTCCAGCGCACCACCATGCTGCTGCTGGCCGTCACCCTCCACAACCTGCCGGAGGGGATGGCGGTGGGGGCGGTCTACGCCGACTGGCTCACCGGCGGCGGGCAGGTGTCCCTCTTTGGGGCAATGGCCCTGTCCCTGGGCATCGCGGCCCAAAACTTCCCGGAGGGGGCCATTATCTCCATGCCCCTGCGGGCAGCGGGGGCCAGACGACCCAAGGCGTTCCTCTACGGGGTGCTGTCCGGCGTGGTGGAACCCATCGGCGCGCTGCTCACCGTGGCGGCGGCGGGGCTGGTGGTGCCGGTGCTGCCCTATCTGCTGAGTTTTGCCGCCGGAGCGATGCTCTACGTGGTGGTGGAGGAGCTGATCCCCGAAATGGCCCAGGGAAAGCACTCCGACGTGGTGACGCTGCTCTTTTCCGTGGGGTTCACCCTAATGATGGCCTTAGACGTGGCGCTGGGATAAATGACGATGGTGAATCGGCAGCGCTTCCCCGTCCTCCAGGTGGGAAAGGGGCCGGTACACTGTCAGGCACATGGTCGTAAAGCAGGCCAGGCCGCCCACCAGTTGGGACACCGCCTCGGCGGTGAACACGCCGGTGCTGCCCATCCAGTGGGCCAGCAAAATTGTCAGCGGGGCGTTGATGATGGCCTTGCGGAACAGGGAGAAGAAAACCGCGTTTTTCGAGCGGCCCAGGGCGGTGAACACCGTCTGTCCGGCGATTTGCAGGGACATAAACAGGAACATACAGAAGTAGATGCGCATGGCGGGGATACCGGCCTCTACCAGCGCCGCTTCCCCGTTGAAAATGCGGATGAGGGGACCCGGCAGCAGCATGGTCACCAGCCACACGCAGACAGCGTAGCCGATGGTACAGGAGACGCTGAACCGGATGGTCTGCCGGACCCGCCCGTAGAGCCTTGCGCCATAGTTGTAGCCCATGACGGGCTGCGCGCCGTTGTTCAGCCCTTGGGCGAACAGCATGACCACCTCCCGGATGGAGTTCAGCACGGTCATGACCCCCACATACAGGTCGCCGCCGGTGGCCTGGAGGGTGGCGTTGCAGACGATCTGCACCAGGGAGTTGGTCAGGTTCATAAAGAACCCCGACAGCCCCAGGGCAAAAATGCGCTTCACCCGTCGGGCTTTCAGCCGCAGCCCCGCCAGCGTCAGCCGGTGGGGGGTGCTCTTGGCGGTCAGGAACCGCAGCACCCACACGGCGGAGCAGCCTTGGGCGATGATGGTGGCCAGCGCCGCGCCGCGAACGCCCATGCCACAGGCGAAAATCAGGATGGGGTCCAGAATCAGGTTGATGGCGGCCCCCAGCGCCACCGTCAGCATCCCGGTGGTGGCGAAGCCCTGGGCGTTGATGAAGGGGTTCATGCCCAGGCTGATCATGACGAAGATCGTGCCGCAGAGGTAGATGGTCAGGTAGTCGTTGGCGTAGCCAAAGGTGTCCTCGCTGGCCCCAAAGAGCCACAGCAACGGCTCCCGCAGCGTCAGCAGAATCAGAGTTACCGCTGTCCCCAGCAAAATCAGCAAGGCGAAGGAGTTGCCCAGAATGGCGCGGCACTCACCGTCGTCTCCCTCGCCCCGGCGAAT
Source organism: Clostridiales bacterium (assembly GCA_020859945.1). GTDB lineage: Bacteria > Bacillota > Clostridia > Oscillospirales > Oscillospiraceae > Onthomonas. The sequence continues at coordinate 33,322 of JAJBVG010000049.1, forward strand.
GGAGAACAGGGAGCCGCCGCCTACGCCGCACAGGTTGGCGAAGCCCATGATGATGGAGATGATGGGCAGGCACAGGCCCAGCCCGGTCAGCTCCAGCCGCCCGGTGACGGGGATCTGCCCGATGAACACCCGGTCCACGATGTTATACAGGATGTTGATGAGCTGGGCCAGCGTCATGGGGGCGGCCATGCGCAGCACCGCGCTCCGAACCGACCCCTGGCTGAAGTCGGCGGCCTGTTTGGACATGGGAAAGACCTTCTCTCTGAGTAAAACGCTGCTTTGCGGCAAAAAACAAAAGGAAGCTCTGATGCAACGGCCCCGGATTTAGGGCACGCCGTAGTCGGAGGCTCCAAAAAAAGAAAAAGCAGTAATTTCAATCGAAATTACTGCCTCTCTCTGGTGCGCAAGGCGGGAGTCGAACCCGCACGCCCGCAATGAGCACTGGCACCTGAAGCCAGCGAGTCTACCAATTCCACCACTTGCGCATATCCAAAAGACTGGCTCGCTCACTGCGAGAATTATAATACCATCTGGCCCGACGAATGTCAAGCATAAATTTTCTAAAATGCGAAAAGATTTTTACGGAGGCGCGCCGCTGTATTCCCTATTGACAAAGTGGGTTTAGAGGGTTATACTGAGGTTCAAATCGAACCAGGCGCGGCCTGGACAAAGGAGACGATGACGATGATCCCCACCCCGGAACAGGCATGGGACCTGATGGCAGAGTACAACCAGGGCGAGTTCCACCGGAAGCACAGCCGCATTGTGGGCGACGTCATGCGCTGGTATGCCCAGGAGCTGGGCTACGGCGACGAGGCCGACTTCTGGGAGGCCGTGGGCATTCTCCACGACCTGGACTTTGAGCAGTTCCCGGACCAGCACTGCATCAAGGAGCAGGAGATCATGCGGCAGCGGGGCATCGATGAGCGCATCATCCACGCCACCGCCAGCCACGGCTATAACCTGACCGTGGACATCAAGCCGGAGCACGAGATGGAGAAGGTGCTTTACGCCGTGGACGAGCTGACTGGCCTCATCGGGGCGGTGGCGGTCATGCGGCCCTCCAAGAGCGTCAGCGACCTGCCCGTCAAGTCGGTGAAAAAGAAGTTCAAGGACAAAAAGTTCGCCGCGGGCTGCTCCAGAGACGTGATCCGGGACGGCGCGGCCATGCTGGGCTGGGAGCTGGACGATTTGATTGCCAAAACCATCGAGGCCATGCGCGCCAGCGACGCGGTGGAATGAGGACAATGTGCAATTTGCAATGAGCAATTTGCAATGGTGAGAAACCAAAACGGGCCGCGCTTTGGGAAAAGAAATTGACAGGCGCCCCGTTTGCGGGTATAATCGAGACAGAACAAGGGCGCTGCCCGGCAACGGCTGGCCCCTGGTTATTGGTTACAAGAAGTAACCGCCAAGTTTGGGGAAACGGGCGGTTACTTCTTTTTGTTATAGTAGATTGTCAGAAACAATCCACACAGTCCGATGATTACCAAACAGAATTGATAAAATTCCAAAGTCGTCATTGGGCAGTCACCCCCTCTCGTCTGAACAGGGGGCAAAAGAAGCTGCCCCTCGTCGGAGCAGACTCCATATCCTTCGCTTCCGGCTAAAGCCGAAAGCTCATCCATTCCGTTGCTCCTCCTCTCCCCGCCAAACCCGCTTCGCTGGGCTTTGGCGGGGGCCCCGAAGCCGGGGGCACAAGTCGGATATTATACAATTCGACAAAACGCAACAGAAAACAAACAGAAACGCTCTTGCCCTTTTCCCCGGAGAGGTTGTCCCGCAGCTTATAATTTCCGCTGTTTCCGGCATACTAACATCAAAATCCCGCATGTGCCGCGCAAACCGCGGTACGCACGGAAAGGGAGTTTCCTTATGATGATTTGCAAAGTGACAGGCATTGTCACCGCCCCCACCCACGTCTCCGCCCTGGACGGCGCGGCCCTGGTGCTGGCGAAGGTCCCCAGCGGCGGGACCCTGGTGGCGGTGGACCCTCTGGGGGCCGCTGTAGGCAGCCATGTGCTGGTCTGCCAGGGAGAGGCGGCCCAGGCGGTGCTGGGGGGCCGGTGTCCCGTGGACGCCGCCGTGACCGGCATCGTGCTGGAGTAGCTGTCGCACACAAAAGCACCCGGACAGAGGCCACAGGGTCCCGTCCGGGTGCTCTTTTTGTTGTGAATGGGGAAACGCTACAGCTTGTCTACATACTGCTTTGCCTCCAGCAGCTCCATGGCGGTGGCGGCGCGGATGACCTTCACCGCCGCTACCATTTTGCCGCCGGCTTTCAGCCGGGCGGCCTGTTCCCGCGTCTCCGGGGAGACGTAGCGGGAGGACAGCTCCGGGTGGCCCGTCTGTCGGCACAGCTCGTCCAGCTGCTCCTGCTGGCGCTTCAGTTGGGCGTTTCGCTCTGCGTCCTGATAGGATATGACGATGAGCGCAGCGACGACAACGACAGCAAGTAGGATTTGATATAGCATGGGGGTTCCTCCGGGGGTGGTTTTTTACTCAGCTGTGTGCCGGAAACCCCTCCGCCACCTTCAGGCCGAGGGGTTTTCCGCCGAAGTCACGGAATAGGCAAATACCTTACAGCACGGCGGAGAGTAGAAGGGATGCAAAGGTGCCGGTGGCACCTTTGCGCCCTTCGCTTGCTGTAAAGCGCCGCAGGCGCATCCTTTAAAAAGGTGCTTCCAAATCAGCCTTCATATCCTCATAGCCGGGCTTGTCCAACAGCGCAAACATATTCTTCTTGTAGTCCTCGACGCCGGGCTGTGAGCCCGCGGCCGTTAGGCCAAAACGCGCCGGGGGCGCGTTTTAGGGTGAGTGGGAATCCAACATTCGCCTTTGGCGAATGCTCCTTACAGCACGGCGGAGAGGCGCGCTTCGAGGTCCGCCTTCATATCCTCATACCCAGGCTTGCCGAGCAAAGCAAACATATTCTTCTTGTAGTCCTCGACGCCGGGCTGTGAGCCCGCGGCCGCCAGGCCAAAACACGCCAGTGGCGTGTTTTAGGGCGAGTGGGAATCCCATTCGCCGCAGGCGAACACCTTACAGCACGGAGGCGAGGCGAGCCTCCAAATCAGCCTTCATATCCTCATAACCCGGTTTGCCAAGGAGAGCAAACATGTTTTTCTTGTAATCCTCGACGCCGGGCTGATTGAACGGGTTGACCCCCAGCATATAGGCGGAGATGCCCAGGGACTTCCAGAAGAAGTACACCAACTCGCCGAAGTTGTGGTCGTTCAGCTCGTCCAGAGTGATGATGATGTTGGGCACGCCGCCGTCTACGTGGGCCAGCATGGTGCCGTTCATGGCCTTCTCGTTCATATACTGCATGGTCTTGCCGGAGGCGAAGTTCAGGCCGTCCACGTTGGCGGGATCGTCGGGCACGGCGATGTCGCAGGCGGATTTCTGCACCCACAGCACCGTCTCGAACATGGTGCGGGAGCCGTCCTGAATGAACTGGCCGATGGAGTGCAGGTCGGTGGAGAAGTTGGCGGAGACGGGGAACAGACCCTTGCCGTCCTTGCCCTCGGACTCGGCCATCAGCTGCTTGTACCACTCGCCGAACTGAGTCAGAGCAGGCTCGTAGTTGGAGAGGATCTCCACGCTCTTGCCCTTCATCAGCATGATGAACCGGGTGGCGGCGTACTTCATGGCGTCGTTGGTGTACAGGTCGGGGTTGTTGTATTTGACGCAGGCGTCCTCGCAGCCCTTCATGACGGCGTCGATGTCCATGCCGCCGGCGGCCATGGGCAGCAGACCCACAGCGGTCAGGCAGGAGAAGCGGCCACCGGTGGCGTCAGGCACCACGAAGGTCTCGTAGCCCTCGGCCACAGCCAGGCCCCGGAGCGCGCCTTTCTTGGCGTCGGTGGTGGCGTAAATGCGGTCCTTCGCGCCTTCCTTGCCGTACTTCTCCTCCAGCTTGGCCTTGAAGATGCGGAAGGCCACGGCAGGTTCGGTGGTGGTGCCGGATTTGGAGATGACGTTGACGGAGAAATCCCGGTCGCCGATGATCTGCATCAGGTAGCTGACATAGGCGGAGCTGATGTTGTTACCGGCGAAATAGACTTCGACGCCGTCGCCCTTGCTGGCCAACTGGTTGTAGAAGGGACCTTTGGAGAACTCCAGACCGGCGCGTGCGCCCAGATAGGAGCCGCCGATGCCGATGGCGATCAAAACCTCGGACTGGGCCTGGATCTTCTTGGCGGCGGCCTTGATGCGGGCGAACTCCTCTTTGTCGTACTCAAAGGGCAGATTCAGCCAGCCCAGGAAGTCGTTGCCGGCGCCCTCTCTGCTCATCAGGTGCTGATAGGACGCATCCACCAGGAATTTGGTCTGCTCCAGCTCGTGGGCACGCAGCCCGGCGTTGTTGATATTCAGTGAAATAGCCATGTGTCGATTTTCCTCCTTAGAATAGAAACACGAAAGCACAAATTACGGTGCTCACTATCTAACATTGTCATTATACCTAATTATCGCCGGAGTTTCAATCCTTATTTTTGTAAAAAAGGGGAATTTTCTTTCGCACTTTGTGAAAACTGTTTGGCTCACCGCGGAAAAATCAAAAATGGAGGGCCTCTTTTCGCCTGACCGCCCGCAAAAACCCCTCCGGCGCGGCAAAAAGCCGCGATGAAGGGGTTTCACGCCAGAATTACTGACAAAATTGAGATAATGGGGCAAACGGCAGCCCCGGTTTACACATTGAACCGGAACAAGATGATGTCCCCGTCTGCCACCATGTACTCCTTGCCCTCGGAGCGCATGAGGCCCTTTTCCCGGGCCACCTTCTCGGAGCCGCAGGCCACCATGTCGTCGTAGGCGATGACCTCCGCCCGGATGAAGCCTCGCTCGAAGTCGCTGTGGATTTTCCCGGCGGCCTGGGGCGCTTTGGTGCCCTTGGTGATGGTCCAGGCCCGGCACTCGTCCTCGCCGGAGGTCAGGAAGGAAATCAGCCCCAGCAGGGTGTAGCTGGCCTTGATGAGTCGGTCCAGGCCGGACTCCGCAATACCCAGCTCCTCCATGAACATGGCCTGCTCCTCCGGGTCCATCTGGGACAGCTCCTCTTCCAGCTGGGCGCAGACGGGGATGACCTGTGCGCCCTCCTTGTCGGCCAGGGCCTTCACCTGCTGATAGTAGGGGTTGGCGGCCCAGTCGCCGGAGAAGGCGTCCTCGTCCAGGTTGGCGGCGTAGATGATGGGCTTCAGGCTCAGCAGGTCGCTGGTGGCGATCAGCTCCCGATCCTCTTTGTCGCACTCGTAGGAGCGGACGGAGTTGCCGTCGTTGAGCCAGTCCCGGAGGCCGCTGAACACCTCCGCCTCGTGGAGGAACTTTTTGTCCCCCTTGGCGGCTTTTTTGGCCTTGTCGATGCGGCGGTCCACCATCTCCAGGTCGGCCATAATTAACTCCAGGTCGATGATGCCGATGTCCCGGATGGGGTCGGTACTGCCCTCCACGTGGATGACGTTGTCGTCGTCGAAGCAGCGCACCACATGGACGATGGCGTCGGTCCCCCGGATGTTGGAGAGGAACTTGTTGCCCAGGCCCTCGCCGTGGCTGGCCCCTTTGACCAGCCCGGCGATGTCCACGAACTCGATAACGGCAGGGGTGGTCTTTTTGGGGTGGTACAAATTGGAGAGCCAGTCCAGCCGGGCGTCGGGGACGGCCACCGTCCCCACGTTTGGTTCGATGGTGCAGAAGGGGTAGTTGGCGCACTCCGCGCCCGCGTTGGTGATGGCGTTAAAAAGGGTGCTCTTGCCCACGTTGGGCAGACCCACGATACCTAATTTCATGAAATGATAACCTCCATACCCCCAATAAGACTTATTTCATCGCCTTCGTGTCCACGACTTCCTTCAAAATGGCCTCGAACGCATCGTAAGACATGGCCCCCAAATCGCCGTCGGTGCGGTGCCGGGGGGAGACGGTCTGGTTCTCCACGTCCTTGTCGCCCACGATGAGCATATAGGGTACCCGCTCGTTCCGGGCCTGGCGAATCTTGTAGCCCAGCTTCTCGGAGCGGTGGTCCACCTCTACCCGGTAGCCGCTCTTGTCCAGCCTGGCGGCCACCTGGTCGGCGTAGTCGGAGGCCCGGTCGGTGACAGGCAGCACCTTCACCTGCACCGGAGACAGCCAGGTGGGGAAGGCCCCGGCGAAGTGCTCGGTGATGATGCCGATGAACCGCTCGATGGAGCCCAGCACGACCCGGTGAATCATGACGGGGCGGTGCTTCTCGCCGTCGGCCCCGGTGTACTCCAGCTCGAAACGCTCCGGCAGCTGCATATCCAGCTGGATGGTGCCGCACTGCCAGGTGCGGCCCAGGCAGTCCGCCAGATGGAAGTCCAGCTTGGGGCCGTAGAACGCGCCGTCGCCCTCGTTGATGGAGAACTCCTTGCCCATCTCGGTGACGGCCTGTTTCAGGGTCTCGGTGGCAAAATCCCAGTCCTTCTCGTCTCCCATGTGGTCCTCGGGCATGGTGGAGACTTCGATTTGATAAGTCAGGCCAAAGACGGAATAGACCTCGTCGAACAGCTTGACCACGTTTTTAATTTCATCCTTCATCTGGTCCCAGGTCATAAAGATGTGGGCGTCGTCCTGGGTGAAGCAGCGCACCCGGAACAGGCCGTGGAGCGCGCCGGACAGCTCGTGGCGGTGGACCAGGCCCAGCTCACCCACCCGCAGGGGCAGGTCGCGGTAGGAGTGAGGCTCGGACTTGTAGACCAGCATCCCGCCGGGGCAGTTCATGGGCTTGATGGCGTAGTCCTCCCCGTCGATGACGGTGGTGTACATGTTCTCTTTGTAGTGGTCCCAGTGGCCGGAGCGCTCCCACAGGCTGCGGTTCAGAATCATGGGGGTGGAGATCTCCACATAGCCGTAGCGCTTGTGGACCTCCCGCCAGTAGTCGATGAGGGTGTTGCGCAGCACCATGCCCTTGGGCAGGAAGAAGGGGAAGCCGGGGCCTTCGTCCATCAGCATATAGAGGCCCAGCTCCTTGCCCAGCTTCCGGTGGTCGCGCTTTTTGGCCTCTTCGATGCGCTGCAAATATTCGTCCAGCTCGGCCTTTTTGGGGTACGCCACGCCGTAAATGCGCTGGAGCACCTGGCGGTTGGAGTCCCCCCGCCAGTAGGCGGAATTGCAGGCAGTCAGCTTGATGGCGTTGCCCTTCACCCGGCCGGTGGAGTCCAGGTGGGGGCCGGCGCACAGGTCGGTGAACTCGCCCTGCTTGTAGAAGGAGATGACCGCGTCTTCCGGCAGGTCGTTGATGAGCTCGATTTTGTACGGCTCGTCGGCCATCAGCGCCAGGGCCTCTTCCCGGGGCAGCTCGAACCGCTCCAGCTTGAGCTTCTCCTTGCAGATTTTGCGCATTTCGCCCTCGATCTCAGTGAGCATTTCGGGGGTGAAGTTGAAGGGTGCGTCGATGTCGTAGTACCAGCCCTCGTCGATGGCGGGGCCGATGGCCAGCTTCACCTCCGGGTGGAGCCGCTTGATGGCCTGGGCCATGATGTGGGAGCAGGTGTGCCAGTAGGTTTTGCGGTACTGCTCGTTTTCAAAGGTAAATTCGTTGCTCATAACAGATTCCTCCTCATTTTTGGGGGCGGTGATTCTAAAAATAAACCCCACCCCTGATGTGATTCAGGGGTGGGATAACTTGCATTATTCCACGGTTCCACCCTGCTTGCCGCGCTGCGGCCGCTCGTGTCCGCTGTAACGGGCGAACCCGTCCGGTTTAATGGGCGCAGGGCCGTTCGCCGGAAGCTCGGAGGTGGTTTTCGCCGGGGCGGGTGAGCGGCTTGCAGCGGGCGCCGCTCTCTCTGGGACGCGCCGGGTCCGGTTTTTGTCCTCGTCATTGCCTGATTGATAACAAATATAGCACCAGATGAGAAGATTGTCAAGGAACGGGAAAAATTTCTTTCCGCTGTCGGTGTCCCCAGCTGCGTTGGAAGAATCCAGTTTGAAAACACTGGGGAAAATTCGCACTTTTTGTAGGGGCGGCCCTCGGCCGCCCGCAGATTTCGCGTTCTGTTACCGGGCGGCCACGGGCCGCCCTACAGGTATGTGGATAAAAAAGACGTTTTTCAACTTTTATACAGTCAAATAGTTTTGAATATCTGGAAACACAGCGTCTGATTTGCAACCTTGATTTCCGTGGCGTTTCCCCACAAATCGCTTGACATCATGGGGTTTTGTGGTACACTAGGAGCAGTTCGCCTCGAATCGGGGCGGATTAATTCAAAAAAAGCGAACGGTTTCACCGTTTGATAGAGGGAATGAGAACATGGCGCAAAAGGGCAATCTGATGACCGTCCGCCGGGACGTGCGGGTGGTGGACGCCACCCTGCGGGACGGCGGCCTGGTCAACGACTTCAAGTTCACCGATGAGTTTGTCAACGCCCTGTACCGGACCAACGTGGCGGCGGGCGTGGACTACATGGAGTTCGGCTACAAAGCCTCCAAAGAGCTGTTCGACGTGAACAAGTTCGGCAAGTGGAAGTTCTGCGACGAGGAGAGCATCCGGGGCATCGTGGGAGAGAACAACTCCGACATGAAAATCGCGGTCATGGCGGACGTGGGCCGCTGCGACTACAAGACCGACATCATCCCCAAGTTTGAGAGCGTCATCGACCTGGTGCGGGTGGCCACCTACATCCACCAGATGCCCTCCGCCATTGAGATGATCGAGGACGCCAAGGCCAAGGGCTACGAGGTCACCTGCAACATTATGGCCATTTCCAAGGTGCGGGAGACTGACCTGGCCCAGGCCCTGGAGATGCTGGGCCAGAGCCACGTGGACGGCGTTTACCTGGTGGACAGCTACGGCAGCCTCTACCCGGAGCAGATCCGCTCCCTGTCGGAGCAGTATGTGGCGTTCGGTGAGAAGTACGGCAAGTTCATCGGCATCCACGCCCACAACAACCAGCAGCTGGCCTTCGCCAACACCATCGAGGCCCTGGCCAACGGCGTCAGCTACCTGGACGCCACCATGAACGGCATGGGCCGGGGCTGCGGCAACTGCTCCATGGAGCTGCTGCTGAGCTTCCTGAAAAACCCCCAGTACAACGTCTATCCGGTGTTCCGGTTCCTGCAAAACGAAATGCTGGCCCTGCGGGAGTCCGGCTTGACCTGGGGTTACGACATCCCCTATCTGCTGACCGGCAAGCTGAACCAGCACCCCGCCGCCGCCATCGCCGCCATGAAGGAAAAGCGCACCGATTACGCCCAGCTCTACACCGAGCTGCTGGACCACGATTAAATCAATTAGCAATGTGCAATGTGCAATTTGCAATTATGGGGAAACCAAACGCCGCCTCCAACTGCCGGAGGCGGCGTTTTTCCATAGAAAGCACGACTTTCTGTTTGTTATCTATGCTTGATTCGCTGACTTAGCAAACATAATTTTCAGGTTAATATGTTAGCTTGGTTCCACAGTGCGGGCAAAAATTCACATCTCCTCCTTCTGGCAAAATAGCCGCGCAGTGTGGGCAAACGAGTCTGTTCTTCGCCCTTTTTGTTGCGGTTGCCTCTCTAGCTACATTTATTTCATCATCAGTTTCATTCTTGCTTTTTTTCTCTCTACCTTCAAGTTGAATATCATGACTTACAACGAAAACACTTAATACCATACGAATATTAAACCAAATGCTTTTATGGTTCAAATAGAATACATCACAGCAAAATTTCTCATATTCATTTGTACATCTCAGTATGAAAGCAAGATTTATAATGCCAGGTTTTTCTATGTTATATATGCTTCGGTGGTTTTCACTAGCATTATCATATCGCGTAAAACTTAATCCCAAAAAGGAAATATCACCTTTTATCAGGGGAATGCAGCAGAAAAGCCCATCTAATCCCATTCTTATTATTATGTCGTCCCAAAAAGTTAGATTGCTTTCGTCACAAAAATATCTATATATATACGTTTTTTTGTTTTTATATCCATAAATTTGAACTTTTTTAAGCATTTTTTTCTTGCCGTGATAGATTCGTATAACGATTAAAAAAAATATCATTATTACAGACATTACAACCAGCCATGTAAGTCCTATTACTATATCCACAATTCTTTTAAAGGATCGTGTAACTAAGCTGCTTATAATGTCCACCAAGTCAGTCCCCAAAAACGGTTTTTCATCCCATAGTTTCTCTTCTTTGCATACCTGAGTTTTTAACCTTTTAATCCATTTTTTTAAATTAGGATACAAAGCAGATGTGAAGATTATAACCCCTAACGCAAATATAATTAAGACAGCGAAAACAATCACAATTACTGCTAAAACCATACGCACCGGTGTCATGATTACACCTCCCCTTCATAAACACGAAACTTGTAAACAAGAGTGAACAAACTTGTAAAAATAGTCATTACAACAGTAATTCCAAAAACGATACTTTTAAGGTCTCCATAGTAATAAAGGAATATAAAAACCAAATTGATAAGAACAACTGCTCCAAGAATATAGCCGAACAGTTTTTCTGTCGATGTATCACGTTCCTGGAACATAGAAAAGCAAATAACGCACATAAAAATCGTATAATAAATCAATTCTGGAAGCTCAACAATTTGAAGCGCAGCTGCTTTTGAATTGGAAAAAAACACAATAGCAACTCGTATAGCCATAGGCAACAACGGCATGAACATATTTAAAAATATCCACCTAACTCCGTTCCAAAATCCTCTTTCTTTCGCGGTCACGATTGTGTCTCTCCTTTTTCAGCTAAAGCCTTTTACCTCTAACCATAGAAAGGGGCTATACCAAAATAAAAGTTTTGATATGGCCCCTTTTGCTATTTGTTTAAGTTGCTTTTTGTGCGGTTTTCGCCGTTACAGCTTGTCCCGCTGGGCGATCATCTGGGCCAGCAGTTCCACGGTGCCATCGACGCCAAAGACGGAGCTGTCCAGGATGAACTGGTACTGGTCCATGTCGTTCCACCGCTGGTCGGTGCGGTAATAGTAGTAGCTGGCGCGCTTCTTGTCGGTGGAGGAGATGAGCTTCTGGGCGGCCTTGGCGTCCAGCCCATAGCGCTCCATGATGCGGTCGATGCGCTTTTCCAGGGGGGCGGTGATGAACACGCTGAGCAGCGCCGGGTCGTCCCGGAACAGGTAGTTGGCCCGGCGGCCAATGATGACGCAGGAGCCCTTTTCCACCTGCTGGCGGAGGTAACGGACTTCGTACTTGGCCATCTTCTCCTCGAAGGGTTCGGTGCGGGTGTTCATCACCAGGGAATAGAGCAGGCTGTTGGAGGCGCTCTCGTCGCTCTCGGACAGGATGGCCTCACAGACCCCCGTGTTCCGGGCCACGGCCTGCAAGATGTCCTTGTCGTAGAAATTGACCCCCAGCTTTTCGGCCAGCTTCTCGCCGATCTCGTGGCCGCCGCTGCCGAACTGTCTGCCAATGGTAATAATATGCTTCATAGTAGGAACCTCCAATCGTAAACTGCCGCAGGGCGCGGCCACAGAGTCGGGTGCCGATTGTCTTACTCCTATTATAGCATATCTGTCTGAATTTGCAACCATCTTTTGCAAAACATTTGTGGAATATGATAGGTTTTTCCTGCACGTTCTTTAGGTGGAAAACTAGGTGGGAAAACCGCTTTTCAAATCCCAGCGGAGGGCCTGTCGGTCAGCGTACAGCACCCGGCCCCCCTGCTCCCGCCGGTAGAACAGGGCCACCTCCAGCGCCTCCCCCTCCGGCGGTTCGGCGGCATAGGTCAGCGACACCTCCCAGGGGGCAAAGGGGTGGGAGACGGCCCTCGCCTCCCGGCGCAGCGCCCCGGCCCGGCGGAGCAGCACAGTCCGGCACCAACGCCGAAACTGTTCCTCTCCGTGGCGGTAAAAATGGTTCATCCGGTCCTGCGCCCGGCTCTCCAGCCGGGAAAACTCCGGCAGCACACAGCGGCACAGCGCCACCGGCTCCTCGCCCTCCAACAGGACCTCCTCCCAGACCCGGTCCTCTATCCGCAGCAGCGTTTGCAACGGCGTCAGCTCCCTTCAAAAGGCGTTTCTCCAGTCTATGCGGAGACGAGGGTAATTGTGAGAGAACCAATTTGCAGCCGCCAAAAGAACAAATCCCGAAAAGCGCCAAAACGTCAACGCTTTTCGGGATTTTGGTCAAAAACGAGACTTCTAACTGTTAAGCGGTCGGCTTAGATTTTCCGCCGCTTCTCCCCCACGCAAGATAGTAAATCGGCAGCGCAGCGATGGTCACAACAGCGGCTGCATAGTACATGACAGTATACCCTGCCGCGCCTGCCACAGCGCCGAGTATGGTCGGCCCTAACCCCATGCCGCCGTCGCAAAAGACCCAGAAGGTGGAAACCGCATACGAGCGGCGCTCCTGACTGGCCTGGCGGCACGCGATGGAGTTGCAGCAGGAATTTAACGTGCCATATCCCAGACCGCACCCAACCGCGCAGAGGACGATCGTCAGCATACAGGGCTTCCATGCAATGAGAAACAGGCCGATGGCCTGGGCGACTATGCCGGGGTAGAGGATGACGTTATCGCCATATTGGTCCTGTATTTTTCCTGCCATCGGGCGGGTGCAAATCAACACCACAGCATACAGGAGAAAGAAATAGGAAAATTCCGTGGTCAGATTCGTTTCAACGGAATACAGACGATAAAAGGACATGACCGCCACATACCCAAACGCAAACAGGAACATGCAGAACGAGATGGGGACGGCCTTGACTTCAAAGATCCTGTTCAGCCCGGCGGCACTCGCTTTCGTTGGGTTTTCTTCCTGCGAACCCGGATCGATCTCTTTAAAATCCATGGCCAAAATAGACAGGAGCATAAAGGCAGAAAGGGCCATGGTCATCATAAAGCATCCCATCGGTCCAAACGTATCATAGATATAAGCGCCGACGTATGGACCGCTGGCGATTGCCAGCGTTGGCGCCAGCATAAAGTAGCCGGAAGCCTCCCCGTAGCGGCTTTTGGGCAAAATCGACATTCCAATCGTCAAAATGATGTTGGCAGCGCCGCCGTATCCCAAGCCGTGGATAAAACGGACCAGCAGCAGCACCGCTACATTATCCACGACAAAGTAGCACGCACAGGCGGCCAGATGAAGCAGCATAAAAGCGACTGCAAATCGTCTCCAGCCCCACCTTTGTGCTCCGCTGCCGGCGTATAACCTGGAAAAAATCCCGCCAATCGTGTAGATGCCAGTCACCATTCCGGCTATCATGGTAGAGGCTCCGAAGGTCGTGGTATATTCCGACATGGTCGACATCAGCATATACATGATGTTCGACACACAAAACAGCGCCAAAAAGATAAAACAGAAATTTTTGGTTATAATTTTTTCTTTCATAAACGCATTATCCTCGTCTTGTTAAACCTATCGTCCACACAAAGTATAACAAATTATTTTCGGAAAGGTAAGTTTAAATTTTCGTGATACGGCTTGGCTGGCAGAAGCCGCTCTCTTTATGCAGTCCGCGGTGTAGGTCAGCCGAGGGGTGGACAGCCGCTTTATCAGCCCCAACCAGGGAAAATGTGATTTTGCTGTTTACTTTCACGATTTACAATGTTAAAATAATGTCCAGAACATCACAGCGCCGCCCCATCGGGGCGCAGGGAAAGGAACGGCATTGACATGGCAAGGGTAAACGGCAAAAAGGCCAGCATGGGCCTTTACCAGGCAATTTTGCAGTTGAAGGACGAGGACGAGTGCTATCGGTTCTTCCAGGACCTGTGTACCGTCTCCGAGCTGCGGGCCATGGAGCAGCGCTACGACGTGGCGGTGCTGCTCCAGAAGGGCATGATCTACAATGACATCCTCAAGGAGACCGGGGCCAGCAGCGCCACCATCAGCCGGGTCAACCGGGCGCTGCACTACGGCGTGGACGGCTATCAGCAGGTGTTCCGCCGCATCCTGCCCCAGGAGGGCGACGAGAGCGGAGAGGACGAGCCGTGAGCGGCAACGCCTATGAGGGACTGGCCCGGTACTACGATGGGCTGACCGCCGACGTGGACTATTCCGCCTGGCTGGACTGGTATCAGAGCTGGTTCCGGGAGAGCCGGGTTCCGGTGCAGTTGGTGCTGGACCTGGCCTGTGGCACAGGCACCCTGACCTGTATGCTGGCGGAGCGGGGCTACACCATGATCGGCGCGGACCTCTCCCCGGAGATGTTGTCCGAGGCGCTGGAAAAGGCCCAGGACGTGGAGGGGGAACCTCCCATCTTCCTGAACCAGGCTATGGACGAGCTGGATTTGTTCGGCACCATCGACGCCTGCGTCTCCAGCCTGGACAGCATGAACTATATCACCGAACGAGACACCCTGACGGAAGCCTTCCGCCGGGTCCACACCTTCCTGATGCCCGGCGGGTATTTCCTCTTTGACATCATCGCGCCTCAGTCGCTGAAAGCCTTGGACGGCCAGCTGTTCGTGGACGAGACTGAGGACGTGTTCTGCCTCTGGCGGGCCGACTTCGACCAGGACAGCCGGGTGCTGACCTACGGGATGGACCTCTTCGAGCGGGAGGGCGGCCTCTGGCGGCGGGAGCAGGAGGAACATTGCGAGCGGGCCTGGGAGGTCTCTGAGCTGAGAGAACTGCTGCAAACGGCGGGCTTTGCCCAGGTGCAGGTGTTCGGCGGTCTGGAGCGGCGGGACCCCACCCCGGAGGACCGGCGGCTGTGCTTCGTCTGCGTCAACGGCGAAGGCGGACAAGTAACAATGTGCAATTAGCAATGTGCAATGTGCAATGTGCAATGAGCGGGTTTCAGCCGCAGTTGTTTTGATAGAACGCCGTGCAAAAGAAAAATTGAGACGCAAAAACGCGCTTTTCCGGGACAGAGAACCATCTGCCCGGAGAGCGCGTTTGTTCGGCGGCTATACCACCGCCGCAAGACCACCCATTTCTGTAGGGGCGGCCCTTGGCCGCCCTGGGTGAGAAAAGCGGTTTCTGCGGGCGGCGGCAGCGCCGCCGGAAAGGACAGCCATATGAAGAAAAAAGCCAAAGAACAGGGCGAAAAGACCAACGTTATGCGGATTTTAGAGCAGCAGGGCATCCCCTACACCGCCATGACCTACCCCCACAAAGAGGGGGTGGCGGTGGACGGCGTCACGGTGGCCCGGTCGCTGGGCCAGGACCCGGAGACGGTATTCAAGACCCTTGTGACCCGCGGGGCCAGCGGCGCCTATTACGTGTTCGACCTGCCGGTGGCGGAGGAGCTGGACCTGAAAAAGGCCGCCCGCGCCGTGGGAGAGAAAAGCATTGCCATGCTGCCCCTGGCCCAGCTGCTGCCCCTGACCGGCTACGTCCGGGGCGGCTGCTCCCCGGTGGGCATGAAGAAGCCCTTTTTTACAACCTTCCATGAGACGGCGATTTTGTACGACGCCATCGCCGTCTCCGCCGGGAAAATCGGCGTCCAGGTGCTGGTGGAACCCAACGCACTGTGTCAGGTGGTGGGTGGACAGTTTGCGGACATTGTAAAAGAATAGCTGTTAGCCAGGCACATTTCTGCTTAATATAGCACAACTTTTCTGTGAAAAACCTTTGTCTTGTAATTGACTGCCCCGCTTGCCTCCCCTGAAAGGGGAGGAGGGCCGCCGCCTTTAGGCGGTGGCGGAGGGGTTTCAGGCTGCAAGGATTGACTGCGTTTTGTTTTTAACTGTTCGTTATTCTTCAGCAGCCCGTTACTAACAGCTAACAGCTAAGAGCTAACAGCTAATCTACGACATGGACGGAAACAGCGTACTTTTCGCCTTGACCAGCTGCTCGATAAAATAGTCCACCTCTTCCTGGGTGGTGGCCCGGTCAAAGGACACCCGGAAAGCCCCGTCCCGCTGGGGCTTGGTCAGGCCCATGGCGGCGTAGACGTGGCTGGGTTTGCCCCGGTGACAGGCGGACCCGGCGGAGACGCACACCCCGTTGTCTCCCAGCACCCGGACCAGCACCTCGGCCTTGTAGCCTGGCAGGGTCAGCGCCAGGATGTGGGGGGCCTCCCCCTGGCCGATGGTCTCCACCTCCGGGGCCTGTTCCGCGAGCCGGGCCAGGGCGTAGGCTTTCAGGTGGGCCATGTGGGTGCGATCGGCGTTGAAAGACGCTTTGCAGATGCGCGCAGCGGCGGCGAAGGCGGCGATCTGGGCGGTGGCCTCAGTGCCGGAGCGCAGGCCCCGCTCCTGCCCGCCGCCGGTGAGATAGGCGGGCAGGTTCAGCCCCGCCCGGATGTACAGCGCCCCCACGCCCTTGGGGGCGTGAACCTTGTGGCCGCTGATGGAGAGCAGGTCCACTCCAAGCCCCTTGGGGGTGAAGGGGACCTTCAAAAATCCCTGCACCGCGTCAGTGTGGAACAGGATGTTCCGATCCCGGTTTTTCACCAGAGCGCAGGCCGCTTTCACTGGCAGCAGCGTCCCCAGCTCGTTGTTCACCAGCATCATGGATACCAGCGCGGTGTCGGGCCGCAGGGCGGCGGCCAGGTCCGCCAGGTCGATGGAGCCGCTGGCGTTGGGGGTCAGGTACGTGACCTCGTACCCTTCCCGTTCCAGCTGCTTGCAGGTCTCCAGCACGGCGGCGTGCTCGATGGCGGTGGTGATGATGTGCTTCCCCTTGCGGCGGTTCCGGGCCACCCCTGCGCGAATGGCCCAGTTGTCGCTCTCCGTCCCGCAGGAGGTGAAGTACAGCTCGTTGGGCTGACAGCCCAACGCCTGGGCGACGGTAGCCCGGTCCTGGGTCAGCCGCCGGTTTGCGGCGGCGGCGATGGGATACCGGGAGGAGGGGTTGCCGTAGCCCTCCACCATCACGTTGCAGGCGACCTCGGCGGCCTCCTGCAAGACGGGGGTGGTGGCGGCGGAATCCAGATATGCGAACATAAAAACACCTGCTTTATGGTTTCAATTAGCAATTAGCAATGTGCAATGTGCAATTACGGGGAGTACGGCCATCGCACATTCACCCGGACATGACCCCGGCGGGGCATGATATGGTGGGTTCCATTTCATTGTAGTGAGCTGGGGGCAAAAAGTCAACGGTTTTCCCGCTCCAACCGAGGATTGACGGCAGCGCCCTTTGGTGGTATCCTGTGTTTCGACGATTCGACCGTTCTCTCCGGGAAAGGAGCTTTTTCATGAAGAAACACACCACTCTTTTGGCCCTGCTGCTGGCGCTGCTGCTGGCCCTGACCGGCTGCGGCGGGAGTAATGCGGAGGACGCAGGCTCCGCCGACGGTTCTGCCGACGCCTCCGCTGTCTCCAGCGCGGACCCCGGCCCGGAGACCGCCGACGCCTCCATTTCCAGCCAGCCGGTGGAGGAGGAACCAGCCCTGACCGCCGCCGATGTGTACGCCATGGATGCGGGCGCAGTTTTGACGGCGGAACAGCTGGACGAGGTGGACACAAGCGAGCTGTTCTTCTATGAGGAAATCTCCGACCAGGTCTTTGCCCGGATGGAGGGTGTGTCCTTCGGCTCGGACTGCACCACTGCCAGAGAGGATCTGCGGTATGTCCGGGTGCTGCACACCGGCTTCGACGGGGAGACCCACATCGGCGAACTGGTGGTCAACCAGGCCATCGCGGAGGACATTGTAGAGATTTTCCAGAGCCTCTATGAGGCATCCTATCCCATCGAGAAAATGCTGCTCATTGACGAGTACGGCGGAGACGACGAGCTGTCCATGGAGGACAACAACACCTCCTGTTTCAACTTCCGGGCCGTCTCCGGCACCGACCACCTCTCCCAACACGCCTACGGCCTGGCCATCGACGTGAACCCCCTTTACAATCCCTACATCACCTCCTCCGGCTACGAACCCTATAACGCCGGGGACTACATTGACCGCACCCTGGACTTCGATTACAAAATCGACGAGAGCGACCTGTGCTATCAGCTGTTCACCCAGCACGGGTTCACCTGGGGCGGCAGTTGGAGTTCCGTCAAGGACTACCAGCATTTCCAGAGGGCGGCGGAGTGACCCGCCAGGTCTGTTTTTTGAAACGCACCGTATAAAATTGCTCTATTATTACATATTGTTGACACATCAAACCGAAACAGAAGGGAAAAACGCATATGGCAACCATTTTGAAGGGCGCGCCCGTGGCGGCGGCGCTGAACGAACGCACCCAGGCGCTGTGCGAGGAACTGAACGCGAAGGGCATCGTCCCAACGCTGGCCGTGGTCCGGGTGGGCGCGCGGGAGGACGACCTCTCCTATGAGCGGGGAGTCACCAAGCGCTGTCAGGCCCTGGGCGTAGGCGTGAAGCAGTTTGTGCTGGACGCACAGGCCACCCAGGGGGAGCTGCTGGAGGTCATCGACCAAATCAACCGGGACAAAGCCATCCACGGCTGTCTGTTGTTTCGGCCCCTGCCGCCCCAGATGGACGATCGGCAGGTGCGCGCCGCCCTTGCCCCGGAGAAGGACGTGGACGGCGTCACCGACCTGTCCCTGGCGGGGGTGTTCACCAATGCGCCCGTGGGCTTTCCCCCCTGCACCGCCCAGGCTTGCGCGGAGATTTTGGATTTCTACGGGGTCAACCTCTCCGGCAAACGGGTGACGGTGGTGGGCCGCAGTTTGGTTGTCGGCAAGCCGGTGGCTATGCTGCTGGACAGGCGCAACGCCACCGTGACCATGTGCAACTCCCGCACCCGCGACCTGCCCGCAATTTGCCGGGAGGCTGACGTGGTGGTGGTCGCCATGGGCAAGATGGGCGCGATTGGCGGGGATTGCCTGCGGCCCGGCCAGGTGGTGGTAGACGTGGGCATCCACGTGGACGAAACCGGCAAGCTCCGGGGGGATGTGTGCTTCGACCAGGCGGAGCCTGTGGTGGAGGCCATCACGCCGGTGCCTGGCGGGGTGGGGGCAGTGACCACCTCGGTGCTGGTGGGCCATGTGGCGCAGGCCGCCGCTTCAATGTGCAATTAGCAATGTGCAATGTGCAATGAAACTCCGCTGCGCTCCCTGCCGGAAAGGGGAGCGCAGCGTCCCCTTTTCCCGGCCTGTAACCATTTGTAACTATTTTTAACCATTTTGTTGTTGTATTATTCGGGATGGTATGGTACAATCAATTCAAACGAGAAGGAGGGGATACCCCATGAAAAAGAAATCATCCTTGTTAGCTTTGTGCCTGGCCTTGTGTCTGGCCCTGACCGCCTGCGGCGGAACGCAAACCACCCAGAGCGAGGACGAGAGCGGCAGCGTCGCCCCGGACGCCAGCGCCTCCGCTGAGGCGGAACCCGAAGCGGACACTTCCACCACCGCCGCCTCCAGCGAGGGGTCGGAGTACACCAGCATCACCTTTGAGACGGTGGAAGGCTCCGTGACCGGCGACGACGGCAAAGAGATCGTGACCTATTCCTACCAGGTGCCCACCGTGACCCTGGCCGACAGCGCGGCACAGGCGGCGGTGCAGGAGGATTTGGACGCGGTGGTGGAGACCTTCGTGACCTACGTGCAGGGTGAATTTGCGACCCAGGCGAAGGAAGCCTATGCGACCTATTACGAGGGCACGGAGGACGGCTCTTTCGGTTTTTCCGACAAGTTGACCTTCACCCTGGCCCGGGTGGACGACGCGGTCATCAGCCTGGTCATTGACGAGGTGGGCTACTCCGGTGGTGCGCACGGCTGGGACACCCGCTATTGCCGGAATTACGACGCTCAGACCGGCGAGACCCTGACCTTCGACATGCTGGGCGAAAACTTCCGCTCCACGGCGGAGGAACTGGTGCTGGAAAGGGCCGCTGAAATGCAGGAGGAAGAGGAAATTTTCTTCGAGGACTACGCCACCTATATCCCCTTTGTGGTCTGCGACGGCACCGAGCTTTGCGCGGATGTCTACGCCCAGGTCTACCCTGACCTGTACGGCGCGGACAGCTCGGAGGAGGCCCCAGAGGGGACGCTGGAACCCACCTACTACCTGACCCAGGAGGGCGTCACCTTCCTGTCCGGCGAGTACGTCATGCAGCCCTACGCGGGGGGCATCGTGGAGTTTGTCTTTTTGTATGATGAGCTGATCGACGTGATGAACAGCCAGTATATGCTGTAAACGAACAGAAAAGAACGCTCAGATACGGCGGGATTGCCTGCTATATTTGAGCGTTTTATTGTTTATAATTGTTTGATTTGAATTTGCGTTCGTTTCTGCGGGCCGCAGAACGCTCACAATTCCTCCTTCCAGGCGGCGTATTTCGCCTGGACTTCTTTTTGTTTGCCGCAGGACATCTTGCCCTCGGTGCAGTGGCCGCAGGCCACGCAGCTTGGCCCGGCGGCGGCGAAAATGGCCGGGGCCACCGGGTAGACCAGCTGGAACATCTTTTCGGCCAGGGCACGGATCTCCCACTGGGCGCGGTTGCAGCAGCGGAGTTTGAAGAAGTTCAGCAGGCTCCGGGCGTTCATGGTCATCACCAGCTTGGTTTCGCAGGCGTTGGGCAGCACGAACCGGGCGTCCTCGTTTGCCATTTTCTCCGCCTTCTGGTTGGCGGTTTTTTCGTCCATGCCTTGGGCCATCAGCTCGGCCTTGCGTCGGGCCTGGAGGCTGGAAGCCAGAGCCAGATATTCCTCCCCCTGCTTTTTCATGGCCTCCAGGAACAGTTCTTTGGAGGCCGGGTCCGCCTCAATCTCCGGCGGGATGACAAACTGAAAGTCGTCCAGGCGCACGTACCGCTGGCTCTGGACGGAGAAGGAGGCGATGCGGTGGCGGGTGATTTGGGCCAGCAGGCTCCGGGAGACCCCCTCCACGGCGAAGGTGAAGGAGACGTGTTCGATGGGGCTTTCGTGGCCCATGGAGGCCAGCATTTTGACAAATTTCGCGTTTTTCTCCGGGGTTTGGGCCTCTAACAGGGCGTCCACCCCCACGGCGGAGTAGCACAGCCGGGCGGCGGCGGCCACCACGCTTTCCGGGTCGGGGGTGTGGGCGATGAGTTTGACGTTTTGCATGGCAGGCGGTTCCTTTCTTTTTTGACTTCTGTCGCCATTATACTCCTTTCCCGGTCACAGGGAAAGGGGAAATTCACACAGAAACGGAGGCCCCTTCCCGTGAGAATGACGGTGTACAAACCCGGCCCGAAGTGATATAATATTGCCCGTAAAATTTCAAAAAGCGCGCCGACAGGCGCTGGAAAGGACGATAGAATATGGCAGACGAACTTGTACGGGTCATTACCAGCGACGGGGCGGTGATGGCCGCCGCCGTCTCCGGCCGGGAGATGGTGGCCGAGGTCCAGCGCATCCACGGGACCTCCTCCGTGGCAACGGCGGCGCTGGGGCGGACGCTGCTGGCGGCGTCCATGATGGGCAATCAGATGAAGAGCGCGGACAACTCCGTCACCATCCAAATTCGCGGCAGCGGCCCCATCGGGCAAATTACCTGCGTCGCCGGGGCGGACGGATACGTCCGGGGCTGTGTCAGCGACCCCAGGGTGTACCTGCCCCCCAGGGAGGATGGCAAGCTGGACGTGGGCGGGGCCGTGGGTACCGACGGCAGCCTGACCGTCATCAAGGACCTGGGCATGAAAGAGCCGTATGTGGGTTCCGTCCCCCTGGTCAGCGGCGAAATCGCCGAGGACGTCACCGCCTACTACGCCGCCAGCGAGCAGACCCCCACCGCCTGCGCCCTGGGGGTGCTGGTAGATTCCCGCGACCAGCACGTTTACGCCGCGGGGGGCTTTCTGGTGCAGCTGCTGCCCGGCGCGGACGACGCGGCCATCGACAAGGTGGAGCGGGGCATTGAAAAGCTGGGCTATGTGACCCGCCACTTCGAGGAAGGGGAGACCCCGCTGGAGCTGGTGATGGAGGCTTTGAGCGAATTTGAGGTGGAAGTGCTGGAGACCATCCCCGTGGGCTACCGGTGTACGTGCAGTAAGGAGCGGTTTGGCCGGGCGCTGCTCACCCTGGGCCGGGACGAGCTGACCAGCATCGTCAAAGAGCAGGGCGGCGCGGAGATCAAGTGCCGGTTCTGCAACGAGGTGTACCGGTTCTCCAAAGAGGAGCTGGAGGAGATGATTGAAAGTCTCTGAGTTCCGCCTGCAAGAAAAGACCGCAATTTGTTGAGCAGATATACGCACGATTCTGCTTTTTCTACAATGGGTGTAGGGGCGGCCCTCGGCCGCCCGCGAGAACCATCTGCGTAGTTCGGGCGGCCAGGGGCCGCCCCTATAGAACTTGGATAAAACTGGCACAGCCGATTCAAAGGGAGAACCAAGCATTAAACCCCTTCCCCCGCCGCAAAATTTCCCCGAATTTCCCCCAGCTTCTTGCAAAGGGGGAAAGAATTTGCTAAGATGAAAACAGAACACATTGAGGAGGCCCACTTATGTTTGAAGTAAACCAAAATTACGCGAAACTGCCTGGCAGCTACCTGTTCGCCAACATTGGCCGCAAGGTCAGCGCATATACCACCGCCAACCCCGACAAAAAGATCATCCGCCTGGGCATCGGCGACGTGACCCAGCCCCTGACCCCCACCGTGGTCCAGGCGCTGAAGGACGCCTCAGAGGAAATGGCTCACGCCGAGACCTTCCACGGCTACCCCGACTACGAGGGCGCGGCCTTTCTGCGCAAAGCCATTGTGGAGGGGGATTTCCAGCCCCTGGGTGTGGACATCGGCATGGACGAGATTTTCGTCAACGACGGCGCGAAGAGCGACAGCTCCGACCTGAGCGACATTTTCAGCCTGAACAACAAGGTGGCGGTCTGCGACCCGGTGTATCCCGTCTATGTGAACACCAACGCCATGTGTGGCCGCGCCGGGGACTACGACGCCGCCACCGAGCGGTGGAGCAACGTCATCTATATGCCCTGCACCGAGGGGAACGGGTTCCTGCCGGAGTTGCCCACGGAGACGCCGGACATCATCTATCTGTGCTTCCCCAACAACCCCACCGGTATGGCCATCACCCGGGACCAGCTCCAGGTGTGGGTGGACTACGCCCGCAAGGTGGGCGCGGTCATCATCTACGACAACGCTTACGAAGCCTATATCACCGAGGACGACGTGCCCCACTCCATCTATGAGTGCGCTGGCGCGCAGGAGTGCGCCATTGAGATGCGCAGCTTCTCCAAGAACGCCGGGTTCACCGGCGTCCGCCTGGGCTATACCGTGGTGCCCAAGGCCCTCAAGAGCAGCGACGGTATCTCCCTGAACAGCATGTGGGCCACGCACCAGGAGATGAAGTTCAACGGCGTTTCCTATATCATCCAGAAGGCCGGCGAAGCCGTCTACACCCCCCAGGGCCGGGCCGAGACCCGCCAGCTGGTGGCCTTCTACCAGAAGAACGCCGCCGCCATCCTCAGCGGCCTGACTGAGGCGGGTTACACCTGCTACGGCGGCGTCAACTCCCCCTATATCTGGCTGAAAACCCCCAACGGCATGGGCAGCTGGGAGTTCTTCGACTTCCTGCTGAACACCGCCAACGTGGTGGGCACCCCCGGCTCCGGCTTCGGCCCCAGCGGTGAGGGCTTCTTCCGCCTGACCGCCTTCGGCAGCTACGAGAACATTTTGGAGGCCCTGGACCGCATCAAGAAGATTTAAGACACATCAATTCTGTATAAAAATGGCCGGACACCGCAGCGTGTCCGGTCTTTTTTGCGCTCAATGGCGCACGTCCTTTTTTTGAAGGATATTGTGTTTTGTAAGCGGCCACCTCTCTTGCCTTCCCTGAAAGGGGAGGAGGGCCGCCGCCTTTAGGCGGTGGCGGAGGGGTTTGCCCTTACAGCCCAAACATCTCCCGGCAGAAGGTTTTCCCCGTCTCGGTGCGGAAAATCTTCGCATACGCCGCCTCCGCGGCGGCTTTGGAGGCGTTGTCCTCGAACAGGTTCACCAGAAAATCCGCCTCCACCAAAATCTGATAGTCCAGACCGTCGATGTTGGTGTAGGTGTGGTGATGACCCACCAGGTAGCACACCCGGCGGATGACCGGCCCCTCAAAGCCCAACTCCCCCAGCAGTTTCTCCGCCTGGGCGGGGCCAAGTTCCTCCTGATACGGCCCGGCGGAGCTGCCGTACTGGGCCTCGGCGGGCTTGATGCCGATGTCGTGGACGTAGGCCGCGGCCTCCAGGGTGAACAGTGCGGCCTCGTCCATGCCCTCCGCCCGGCCAATGAGACGGCTGAAAGCATGGACCTTCATAAAGTGCTGGATGCGCAGGGGGTCGCCAGCGTAATAGGAAATCATTGCCGCCGCCAAGCGGTCCAGTTGCGTGTCTGCCATAAAAATTTCATTCCTTTCGTCTGTGCCTCGATGGAAAAAACGGAAAATCTATCATTTTGTTATTGTTTGTAACCATTTGTTGTTGCATAGCACCGTCGTTTCATGTAAAATACTAATATCTATGGTTATGCCTTGCAAAAAGGAGCTGATTTGCGTGACACGGCGTGCCGCAATTTTTGCAGTGATTCTTGCGCTCGTCATCGGGCTGGCCGCCGGTTGTGTTTTGTGGGGCTTGTTTTTTCCCGGCAGCGAGGGATTTTCGGCGTTTCAGTCCGACTCAAGTGAAACCGGCAGCGGCAGCAGCACAGCGCTGCTCTGTGCCGCCATGGACGTGCTGGACGCGCTGAACAGTCAGGACACTTCCGCCCTGTCCGACTGGGCGGACCCGGAGGTGGGTGTGACCTTTACCCCTTATTCCACGGTGGATTTTTCCACCGACGTGACCCTCACCGCCAAGGAGTTGAAAAACGCTGGGTCTGAGACCACCAGCTACGTCTGGGGAGTCAGCCTGGGGGACGGGGAGCCCATGAAGATGACCGTGACGGAATTTCTCTCTGATTTTCTGTGGGATGCGGATTACACCGCCTGTCCCTCCTTTGGGGTGGACACCGTCCTCTACACCGGCAACGCCCAGGAGAACGTGACGGAGGCGTATCCCGACTGCCGCTTTGTGGACTGCTATCTGCCCGGCCAGGGGGACGACAACCTGGACTGGTCGGCGCTGAAGCTGGTGTTTCTCTGGCGGGGCGACGGTTGGTATCTGCGGGGGATCATTCACAGCCAGGCCACGGCGTAACCCAATTTGAACTAATAGGAGGCAACCTATGCCCTGTCCCAACTGCGGCGGGTGCGGCAACCCCACGCCCCTGACCGAACCGGAGCGTCAGCTGCTGGATCAATTGGCCCAAACCGCCTTTCTTCCGGTGGCCCGGTTCCTGCTGCGCAGCCCGGAAAACCCGGAGATGTCCTTCGTTATGTCCGCGCCGGTCTACCTCACTGGACCGGAGACCACCCAGGAGGAACTGCGCGAGGCAGGGACCGCTCTGCTCCAGCTCCAGCGGCGGGGGTTTCTCACCCTGGACTACGGCGTTCCCCTCTCCGGTTTCGACTATGCCGCCTGGGAGCGCTCCGACCTCTACCGGCAGTTCGCTCAGTCCGTCACCACGCCCGGCGCGGAGCCTCAGCTGGAACCGGGCAGCGCCGCCCTGACCCTCCAGGGCCAGGAGGCCATCGACGAAGGGGAATAGTACAACTTTTCCACAAAGAATATCATTCGATAACTGACCACCCCTCTCGCCTCCGCCGTCAAGCGGCACTTCCGCTGCGCTCCCTGCCCTGAAAGGGGAGGGGGACCATGCGAAGCATGGTGGAGGGGTTTCCCGGCCGGATAATCGAAAGGCTGATTAAAAGGGATAACCGCACAACCAAGTTTCAACCGCATATTTCCCCGGAGGCGCCGCCTCCGGGGATTTTTGCGCGTTTTTTACCGCTGGGGGACCACCACGCCGCCGGTTTTGTAGATGCTCTTGGGCGGCACCACGCCCCGGACGCAGGACAGGGGGTAGATGTGGCTGCCCCGGCCAATGACGGTGCCGGGATTCAACACGGAGTTGCACCCCACCTCTACGTGGTCGCCCAGCATAGCCCCGAACTTCTTCCGGCCGGTCGCCCAGCGCTGTTCCCCGGCCTTGACCACCACTAGGGTCTTGTCGCTCTTGACGTTGCTGGTGATGGACCCGGCTCCCATGTGGGAGTAGTAGCCCAGGATGCTGTCCCCCACGTAGTTGTAATGGGGGGTCTGCACGTGGTCAAAGAGGATGACGTTTTTCAGCTCCACAGAGTTGCCCACTACGCAGTCCTCGCCCACCAGGGCGTTGCCCCGGACAAAGGCCCCGTGGCGCACCTCGGTGTTTTTGCCGATGATGCAGTTTTTGCCCAGATAGGCGGTGGGGGCGACGGTGGCGCTGCGGGCCACCCACACACCCTCGGACACCTGCTGGTACTCCGCCGGGTCCAGCTGGGGACCCAGGGCGGCGATCAGCGCGCCGATGCCGTCCAGCGCCTCCCAGGGGTAGGTGAACTGGCGCAGGTAGTCCCCCGCCAGAGTGTGGTTCAGGTCATAAAGGTCTTTGATTTGAATGGCTTCCATCATTGTGACCCATCCTTTCTGACTGCCGCGGCATAGAGCCGCTGGCTGGTATTGTTCGATATTATTATACAAAGAACTGCGCGGCCCCGTCAAGGGGCCGCGCTTAGGTTGTCCAAAAAGTCGTTTTCAGCAGAATTAATTGTAACAGAAAGTTATAAAAGCCCTCCGCAGGAGTTTTGCCGCTTGCGGCAAAATAAAATGAAATTCGTGCTTTTAGCCGGGCGTGTACCGGCAAAAGCACACAGGCAGGGAGGGGCAAAGCCCCGGAAGTGCCGCTTGACGGCGGAGGCCCCAAACGTGCGCGCTTGCGCGTGCGCTGCCGGGGCCGCATTTTCGACCAAAATCCGTGATTTTGGTCGAGAGCCTGTCCACGACAGGCTCAGGCGCGGCCCCGTCAAGAGGCCGCGCCGGTTTCAATTGGGTATCAGATGTTCAAATCAGAGGAAAGGACTGCTTACTTGCTGATGGTCACGTTCTTGACGGCGCTCCACGCGGCGCGGTAGGTCTCGCCGCCGGTGGTCTTGTAAGCCCGGACCCGGACGTAATACTTCTTGCCCTTGGTCAGGCTGGAGATGGTCTTGGAGAGGGAGGAGGCGCTGGTGACCTTGACGGTCTTGGCGTTCTTGAAGCTGCTGTTGGTGGAATACTGGATCTGATAGCCGGTGGCCTTGGAGTTCTTCTTCCACTTGACGGTCATCTTCTTGGAAGAGCTGTTGGTCAGGCTGGTGATGCTGGTGCGGCTCAGGCGGTAAACCTCTTCGCCCTCGGCGTCATAGCCGCTGGTGTAGCTGCCAGAGTAGGCCTTGACGGTGTAGGTGTACATGGTGCCGTTGGAAACGTTGGTGTCGCTCCACTTGAGGGTGCTGCCGCTCTTCACGGTGCCGACCTTGGTCCAGGAGGTGGCGTTCCCGGCCTTGCGGTAGATGTAGTAGCCGCTGGCGCCCTTTACCTTCTCCCAGTTGACGGTGACGGAGGAGGCGGCGTTCTTGGCGTCATCCAGATCGGGGACTTCCAGCCACTTGATGGTCAGGCCAGTCTTGTCGTAGCTGCTCCAGGTGGTCACGTCGTTCTGCTTGACGTAAGCCTTGACGGTGTAGGTGTAGGTGGTGCCGCTGGTCAGGTTGTCCTCATCGTCCACCCAGGAGGTGGTGGTGCCCTTGGAGATGGTCTTGACCTTGGTCCAGCTGCCAGAGCTGGTCTTGCGGTAGATCCGGTAGCCGGTGGCGCCGGAGACGGCGGTCCAGGTGACCTTCACGCCGGATTCCTTGTTGGCGATCTTACCAAGGGTAGGGGTCGCCACGGTGGTGGTCGTGGTGGAAGTGGAAGTGCTGGTGGAAGTGGAGGTGGAAGTGCCGGAGGTGGTCTTCCAGGTCAGAGTGCCGCCGTAGTTGCCCCGCATGGAGGCGGTCCAGGTGCTGTCATTGGCGGGATAGTTGACGGTAGCGGTCACGTACTTGAAGGCGTTGGTGCCGATGGTGGGGGCGTTGCCCTTGAAGGTGATGGTCTTGAGGTCATAGCACTCGGCGAAGGCTTCCTTGCCGATGGAGGTGACGGTGGCGGGGATGGTGATGGAGGTCAGGGACTCGCAGTCCTCAAAGGCGGCGGTGCCAATGGTCTTGAGCTTGGAGGGGAGGGTGATGGACTTCAGGAATTCCAGCCCTTCAAAGGCTTCCGCGCCGATGGAGGTGACGGAGGAGGCGAGGGAGACGGAGGTCACGTTCTCCAGGTCTCCGAAAGCATCCTTGCCGATGTAGGTGACGCCGCTCTCCACGACGATCTTCTTGACGCGGGTCTCGAAGTAGTCTTCATAGCGTTCGCCGTAGTTGTCTTCGCAATAGTCGCTGCTCCAGGGAGCGTCCTGATTGTTGTAGTCATACATCTTGCCGGAGCCGGAGATGGTCAGGGTGCCGCTACTGTAACTCCACTTTACGTTGTCGCCGCAGTACCCGGTGGTGGCGACTGTCGCCTGAGCGGAGACAGTGGCTTCGGCTTCCTGTGAGGTCTCCACCGCCATAGCGGGGACGGCCAGCAGGCTCATGGCCAGGGCCAGGGTGAGAATGAGGGCTAATAGACGCTTCTTCATGGTAGGGTCCTCCTTGTAATAAGATTAGAGTAGAGTGTTTTTATGTGGACTCCGGGGAGGGGGACCGCCCCGGAGAGCTTACCTGTTTAGGCGTTTTGGTGATGTGCCGCGTCTGCGGCGGGGTTAGTCGTCTACCTCCTGCTCGTAGTCCAGGATGGTTCCGTCAGCGGCCTTGATCTCGTAGCTGTATTCCATGGTGCCGGACTTGAACTCCACTTCATAGACCTGGATGCCGTCCTCATAGTCCAGCTCGACCTCCATCTCCCGGGTGTTGCTCTCGGAGACGCCTGCATGGTTCAGGGCGATGGTCTTAGCCTCGTCAGAGGTGATGGTGTCGCCGGAGGTGGTGGTCGTCGTAGTGGTGGTCTGGGTCTTTCTGCCCTCCTGCTCCGCATTGACCACTGCGCCGGTGGCGGCGTTGATGTTGTAGTCATATTCGGCGTCGGTGGTGTAGAACTCCACGTCGTAGACCTGTACGCCATTGTCGTATTCCAGCTTGGTCTTGGTGAAGGTGGCGTCGGCTTCGGC
>JAJBVG010000049.1:62323-69139 GCA_020859945.1 Clostridiales bacterium
AAGGTGGCGTCGGCTTCGGCAATGCCCGCGTGGTCAAGGGCGATCTCCTTGGCCTCGGCGGTGGTGATGATGTCGCCGGAGGTGGTGGTGGTCGTTGTGGTGCCGTTCTCGTTGACCTCCTCCACGGCGTCGGTGATGTTCTCCCAGATGGAGTCGTCCGCGTCGTAGTCAACGATGTCGCTGATGTCGATGCCCCGCTCGGCGACCAGGTCGGCCAGCTCCTTCAGGGTCATGGCGGCCAGTTCGTTGGCGTCCAGGGTGTTGTCCTTGGAGGCCAGGTTGAGCACGAACACCGCCTTGCCCAGGGAGATGTTGTTTTCGTCGGCGAAGGTCTGCGCGTCTGTGGTGGTTGTGGTGACGGTCTGGTTGAGGACGGAGGCGGTCACCTCGCTGCTCTTGAGGGAGGCGTCCACATCGGAGAGCACCAGGTTCCGAACGGTCTGTGCCCGCTCCTGGTCGTCGTTCTGGACGGAGATGAGGATGCTGCCGTCGTCACCGGTCAGGTAGCCGTTCTGGACCATGGCCCCGATGACGGCGTAGACCGCCACGTTCAGGTCGGTGCCCTTCAGGTTCAGTTCTTGGAGAATTTCGGCCCCGTCCTCGTTGACGGCTTCGGCCTCAAGGACCTTGTTGTTGCGGTTGGTGGTCAGCTCCACGCTGGGGTTCACGTCGATGTCCACGATGGAGTCGGTCACGAAGTTGTATTGGTAGTATCTGCCTCCCCAGAGGCCCACCGCCAAAACCAGGCAGGCGGCCACCGCCATGCTCAACAGGCGAAGGGGGCGGTTACGGTTGGTGCGGGTGCGATCCGCTGCGTTCGTCTTCTGATTTTGCCGCTTCATAGGCGTCACGTTCCTTTCTGGAATGGAGTCTACGTCTTCCATGATACGATCAAACATATCATCTGGAACCATTTGGGAGAGAGCAGCGGAAAGGTTTGTTTCAATTCGATTCTTCATTCGATTTGGCCCTCCAAATGCTTTCTCAGCTTCTTGATGGCGCGGTGGTATTTCGACAGCACGGTGTTCAGGGGAATCTGCATGATTTCGGCGATCTCCCGGTTTTTCATTCCCTCTACGGCGTGGAGCATCACGATCTGTTGCTCTTTGCTGTCCAGCAGTTTCAGGACCGCCTGTAGGGTCATCCGAAGCTCCGCTGAGTCAATGTGGGAGTAACTGGCGCTGTTTAAAATTTCGTTGTCCTCCAGGGAGGTGGTTTTCTGGTGCTCCCGCAGCTTCATCAGAGAGAAGTTGCGGGCGATGGTGAAGATCCACGCCATCGGTTTGCCCTTGCCCTGGTAGTCCGCCGCCTTGTGGTAGACGGACAGGATGGTCTCCTGGAGTACGTCCTCCGCGTCATGAGTGTTTTTGGTGATTGAAAGAGCGAAACCGTAGACGTTGTTCCCCACGCTCTCGTAGAGCGTGTGCAGCGCGTCGTGGTCACCTTCGGCGATCCGCTGAATCAGCAGGTCGTCTACGGCCGGATGGGTATGGCTGCCCCAACTGGCCGCCGCCGTAGTCTGTGCCATAGCTTTTTATTCCTTTCTGAGTTGTACAACCGGTTCTTGTTTGCCCTTTCACTATAACAATGCGGGAAGGGGCCGTTTTATTGCAGGGGTCTCAAAAATTTTTGAAAAAATTTTTCCGCCGTTGCCGGGGACGCTGGGGGTGTGGTATACTTTCTTTATCCATTAAAAAGGAGGAACCCAGCATGAACAACCTCGGCACCCAGCCCCTCCAGACAGAGCGGCTGCTCCTGCGCCGGTTTCGACCGGAGGACGCCCAGGCCATGTTCGACAACTGGGCCAGCGACCCGGAGGTGACGAAGTTTCTGACCTGGCCGCCGTACCAAAGCGTGGAGGATGTCAGACGCTACCTGACGAACCTGGCCGGGGAGTACCGGAAGGAGGACCGTTACACCTGGGCCATCGTCCTGCGGGAACTGGGCCAGCCCGTCGGTTCTATCTCTGTGGCCCACCAGGACCTCCGGGTGAACAGCGTGGAGGTGGGCTACTGCGTGGGCCGGGCCTGGTGGGGCCAGGGCATCATGACGGAGGCGTTTTCCGCCGTGCTGGACTTTCTCTTTGACCGGGTGGGCGTCAACCGGGTCACCGCCCAGCACGACCCGGAGAATCCTGCCTCCGGTCGGGTTATGGCTAAGTGCGGTCTGCGGAAAGAGGGCGTTCTGCGCCAGTCGGCGCGCTGCAACCTGGGCGTCCGGGACGTGGCGTGCTGGGGGATTTTGCGTTCTGACCGTCCCGGCGGTAACTACATAGTATAGCACAATGGGGTACGCATTGCCAGAGGGAAGCAGCATATTTCTTTGCAGAATCTTTACACGGATTTTACGAAAAATTTTTCGAGTTACCTATTGACAACTCACGCTTTTTATCGTATACTCTCAACAGTTAGCAAGAGCAAACCGCTTGCCGTTCCTCCTTTCTCCGTCAAGCGGTACTGCCGCCGTCGAGCAGCACTTCCGAAGCTACGCTTCTCCCTGCGGAGCATTGTTCCTCCCTGTCTCCGGCAGGCGGCGGGCTGCTGACTCCCTCCTCCAAATGATTCCTCACTTTTGGAGCCTTGCGCCGGGGACTGAGGCCATAGCAGTCTCCGGCCCACAGTCAAAATGCCGCAGTTGCAGCCTGCGGCAAACAAATTCCCCGAGAGTTAGTTGCGACTAACTCTCGGGGAATTGCTTTTCTCTGGTTTTTGAGGAATGTCCTGTGAGGAGCCGAGAGCAAACGGCGATTTCCTGTCGTTGCAGAGAAAAGGAGCGTCGCAGCTTTGGGTGTGCTGCAACGCTCCCCTGGTTGTCAAAAAAGTCATTCCCAGCGAATTAGGCGTAATGAAAAGTTATAGAAGCCCTCCGCAGGAGTTTTGTTGCGCAAGCAACAAAATGAATTGAAATCCGTGCTTTTAGCCGGGCATGTACCGGCAAAAGCACACAGGCAGGGAGGGGCAGCGCCCCGGAAGTGCCGCTTGACGGCGGAGGCCCCAAACGTGCGAGCAGGGGACCCAGCCAAAGCCCAGCGAAGCGGGTTTGGCTGGGAGAGGAGGAGCAACGGAATGGATGAGCTTTCGGCTTTAGCCGGAAGCGAAGGATATGAAGTCTGCTCCGACGATGTGCGCTGCCGGGGCCGCACATTTCCAACAAAATGCTTGCATTTTGTTGGAGACGTTAGTCCCGATACCCGTTGGGGTTGTTCTTCTGCCAGTTCCAGGAGTCCCGGCACATCTCCAAAATGCCGTACTGAGCCTTCCAGCCCAGCTCCCGCTCGGCCTTGGCGGGGTCGGAGTAGCAGGTGGCGATGTCCCCGGCCCGGCGGGGCTTGATGGAGTAGGGGATCTTGACGCCGCTGGCCTCCTCAAAGGCGTGGACCACGTCCAGCACGGAGTAGCCCTTGCCGGTGCCCAGGTTATAGATGGCAAGGCCGCAGCCCTTTTCCACGGCGGCCAGAGCCTTCACATGGCCCACCGCTAGGTCCACCACATGGATGTAATCCCGGACGCCGGTGCCGTCGGGGGTGTCGTAGTCGTCGCCAAAGACGCCCAGCTCAGGCCGCTTGCCGATGGCCACCTGGGTGATGTAGGGCATCAGGTTGTTGGGGATGCCGTTGGGGTCCTCGCCCATGGTGCCGGAGGGGTGCGCGCCGATGGGGTTGAAGTACCGCAACAACACCACGTTCCACTCCGGGTCGGCCTTCTGCATATCCATCATGATCTGCTCGATCATGCTCTTGGTCTGGCCGTAGGGGTTGGTACACTGGCCCTTGGGACACTCCTCCGTGATAGGGATGACGGCGGGGTTGCCGTACACGGTGGCGGAGGAGGAGAAGATGATGTTCTTGCAGCCGTGGTTGCGCATCACGTCCAACAGCACCAGGGTCCCGGCGATGTTGTTGTCGTAATACTCCAGGGGCTTTGCCACGGACTCGCCCACGGCTTTCAGCCCGGCGAAGTGGATGCAGCAGTCAAACTGGTGCTCTTCCATAACACGGGTCAGCCCTTCCCGGTCCCGGATGTCCACCTGATAGAAGGGGACATCCTGGCCGGTGATGGCGGTCACCCGCTGGAGGGATTTTTCAGAGGCGTTATAGAGGTTGTCCACCACCACGACCTGGTGGCCCGCCTGTTGCAGCTCGATGACGGTGTGGCTGCCGATGTACCCGGCGCCTCCGGTGACTAAAATCTTCATATCCGTTTCCTCCAAACAATGTTCAGAAATAGGGGGAGCGGAAACCCTTCCACTCTCTTTGTTGCTATCTTACAACAAGCGCGGCGGCGTGTAAATAGATTTTTGCGGCGAAAACATGCAAATTTTACTGTCGGCTCGTCCGCATCTGGAGCCATGAGGACAGGGGGGACATCCGTTTGCTCCGGCTCAGATCGTTTTGGGCTTTCTTTCCACAAAAAGAGCGCTGTGCAAAAAAATAGGCAGCTGGGGGAGCAGGGTTTGTCGAAAACGATAAGAGCTTTCAAAAAGTGCTTGACTATTTTGTGCATTTTTGAGATAATATACCTAGAGAGAACGTGCAGCACCAGACCGACGCGGTTGCCACGGAGCCTTTGCCGGAATCAGCCGTCTGCGCGGTGTTTGCAGAAGAAAGGTGTGTCTGTTATGGGAAAAACGTATCCAATCATCACGATCACCCGTCAGTATGGCAGCTGGGGCCGCATTGTGGCCCGGGAGCTGGGCAAGGCGCTGGGAATCCCTTTTTATGACGATGAGCTGCTGGAAATGGCGGCCAAGGAGAGCCATTTCGACCCCAAGCTCTTTGAGCGGGCGGAGAATACCAACGCGGCCAACAGCTTTATCTACGCCATCAACCGCCTGGGGGCGGGGAGCACCTACAACGTCCCGGTAAGCGACCAGCTGTTTTCCGCCACCTCGTCGGTGATCCGCAGCATCGCGGATACCCGCCCGGCGGTCATCGTGGGCCGTTGCGCGGACTATATCCTCCGGGATTACACCCGGACGGTGGACATCTTCGTCCAGGCGGAGCCTGCGGTCCGCGCCCACCGCATTATGGACCTGCTGAAGCTGAACGAGCAGAATGCGTTTAACTACATCAAGAAGATGGACCGGTCCCAGGCCAGCTACTACAACTTCTACTCCGACATGAAGTGGGACCGACTGGACCACTATGACCTGGTCATCAACACCACCCACCTGGAGATGGAGCAGATTACCCGTATCCTCCAGCTCTATGTGCAGGAGGTGTTGGGCGACGAGTTGACCAACGCCATCGCGGAGACGCTGGCGAAGGAGCAGGCCGGGGCGAAATAAGCGCGGAAAACTGGACAAAAGGCGAGGACAGCCTCCGAAGAGGAAACCTGTCCCCGCCTTTTGTGTTTATGGGATGTGCGCGGGTCTTATCGCAGCTCTCGCTGGATGCCCTCGGTGATGCGGTAGATGTCCTCCATAGTGGAGATGTGGCTGATTTCCCCTTTCCAGTAGCCAGAGTGGGCCACCCCCCGCAGATACCAGGCGTACTGCTTCCGGGCCTCCAGACAGGCGATTTTCTCTCCCTTCTGGTCCCGGGCCAGCTCCATCTGGCGCAGGGCCACCGCCATGCGCTCCCGCAGAGGGGGCAGCGGCGGGATGTCCTCGCCCTG
This sequence comes from Clostridiales bacterium, assembly GCA_020859945.1. Taxonomy (GTDB): domain Bacteria; phylum Bacillota; class Clostridia; order Oscillospirales; family Oscillospiraceae; genus Onthomonas. The sequence goes on from JAJBVG010000049.1 coordinate 67,939, forward strand.
AATGGCGGCCAGCCCCCGCTGGAACAGCCAGGGGTTGCCAAAGGTGCCCCGGCCAACCATGGCCCCGTCCGCGCCGGTGTAGCGGAGGATGTGGGCGGCGTCCTCCGGCTCGAAGATGTCGCCGTTGGCGATGACTGGGATGGACACCGTCTGCTTCACCTGACGGATGATGTCCCAGTCCGCCCGGCCGGAATACATTTGCGTTTTGGTGCGCCCGTGGATGGTGATGGCCGCCGCGCCCGCTGCCTCCATCGCCTGGGCAAAGGCCACGGCGTTGACGCTGCCCTTGTCCCAGCCCTTCCGGGTCTTGACGGTGACAGGAACTCCAGCCTCCCGGCGGACTGCCTCCACAATGGCCATTGCCTTTTCCGGGTCCTTCATCAGGGCGGAGCCGTCCCCGTTGTTTGCCACCTTGGGCACCGGACAGCCCATGTTGATGTCGATGCAGTCCGGTTGGGCCAGGCGCATGACCTTGGCTGCCGCCTGCGCCATGCAGTCGATGTCACTGCCGAAAAGCTGCACCGCCGCCGGATGTTCCTCTGGCCCCAGTTCCATCAGGCGCAGAGTTTTTTTGTCCTGGAAGCACAGGGCTTTGGCGGAGATCATCTCCGTGACGGTATAGCCCGCCCCCAGCTCCCGGCAGATGGTACGGAAGGCCAGGTCAGTGACTCCCGCCATGGGAGCCAGGATCAGCGGGTTGGGCAGTACAATGGGGCCGATGTTCAAAGGGATCTCTCCTCGTCTGGTCAGTTTCGCTCTATTCTACCACGGGTTTGTCGGTTCGGCAAGAGCGTTTCCTATGCGAGGCGCGGCTGACGTGTTCGGATGCCGTAGAGCGAATAAAATGCAGGACAGTGTGTCGTCAAAACAATGTGCCCTAAATCATGCCAAAGTTGTCGAAATTTCCAAAAAAGTTTTGCTTGACAATCCGCCTCCCCGGTGGTATTATAAACAAGCACATGAGAGACACGAGAAATCGCGGCGTGCCGGAGTGGCGGAATTGGTAGACGCCCGGGACTTAAAATCCCGTGGGAGCAATCCCGTGCCGGTTCGATCCCGGTCTCCGGCACCAATTCAATATCGCGGGGTAGAGCAGTTCGGTAGCTCGTCGGGCTCATAACCCGGAGGTCGTTGGTTCAAATCCGGCCCCCGCAACCATAAAAAGTTCTGAAATCTGTGGGTTTCAGAACTTTTTCTTTAC
>JAJBVG010000024.1 GCA_020859945.1 Clostridiales bacterium
ACAGCGTGTCCAGCGACCCGGCAACCATTACGCTGGGAGCAACGCTGGCAATCACCAGCCAGCCGGAGGACGTAACGGTGCAGGCAGGAAAGGAAGTCTCCTTCACTGTCGAGGCAACGGGGACGGACCTGAGCTATCAGTGGTACTACAAGAAGGCCGGAGCGACCAGCTGGTCTATCTGGAATAACCATACCACGGCGACGACGAGCGCAACGGCAAACAGCAGCTGGGATGGGATGCAGGTCTACTGCGTGGTCACAGACGGCAACGGCAACAGCGTGTCCAGCGACCCGGCAACCATTACGCTGAACGGATGAACCGCAGACAGGAACGAAGATGGTTTCGGCTTTGACGCTGATTCAGCCTGACTTCTAGGGCAAAAAACATCGCTCCAGTTCACACACTGTTGTGGGCTGGAGCGATGCGACTGGTTTAAACGGGCCATCCAAAGATAATGTAAGAAAAAACTTTGTTAAATATTGAAAAAGTGATTGACGCAAGTAATTGTGTGTGGTAAAATATTTATGTTGCAAGAGGAGGAAAAAGCTGTATCTAGTGGTTACTATGTGCATGATTCCACTAAATATGCTTTTCCTTCTTTTTTCATTCCATAGGACACAGGCTTACAAAGCGGAAAATACAGAGGACAGGTCTTGAACACCCTATGGTGCAGTCAAAGTGGGTGCGATACCGTAGGGAGGAGAAGGGTCAGATTGAAGAAACTGAAAAATCTACTTCTCTACCTGCTGGGACGAATTTTGCGGCATTTTGGCTACCAGGAGGGCGATACTTCCATTCCAAAGGAACGGTTGGAAAAAATTGCGATAGAATTTACCTGTATTTGGTCACTTATATATTCCAGTTGTTCGATGTACCTCATACTGGGGACTGAGGGAACTGCGGCCATTGTTGTGTGGATGGTGAATTTTACTTGTGTTTGGCAGACGCTGAGTTCTCTGGTTCAGCGCCACGAGGAATACATAAGCCGGAAGAGGAGAGAATACAAAGAGAGTGCCGAGGAGTATGCGGAGGCGTATGTGAAGGAACACATCCCCGATTCCTGCGCCGGAGGAGTATTCGAGAGCATCAGCGCTGTGCTGGATGCAGAGAAGGAGCCAGAGCTGGCGGATATAAAAGCGCCAAAAACAGCTTCTCCCTATAAGAGAAGGTTGAAGTTCTATGTCATTGTTTTGCTCTGTTGCTTTGGCTTTTGTGTAATAGTGTTTATCGCCCTGTGTGCCAGTCATCAGGTCCTGGAGAAGGGGCTGAGAGATGGGATAGTCTCTGCACTCCTGGTTGCGTCCACAATTGTTTTCCTTCTGATCGGTTTTTGGGAAGTTTTAATCGAGCAAAGTGTGGCCTGGTTCAGAGCGGAGCCATAGGAATAAAGGATATCCTTTGCCGTGGTGTGAAATCGGAGAAAGAGAAACCGTTTGATTGAGGTGTAGTATGATAATCTTTTTGTTGTTTATGGTAGGCGTTGGTCTTGTCGCTGCATTGGTTATTTTTTACCTGTGCAGAAAGGAGGAGAAGGCCAGCGCCAAACTGGAGACGGAACTGGAGGCTCAACTGAGGGCACAAATTTTGGCCCGCATCCAATCGAAGGTTGAAGCGAAACTCTCATCAGAGATGGAGCGAAACTGCCTGAACCAAAAAAATGCAGAGGACGACCAAAAGGCGCCGGACGGTCAGGCGTTTGCTTTGGCCCATAACTCCGGCATAGACTACTGCACAAAGGGCTTTAACATTGACGTTGAACAACTGGAGTCTGGAACTTTTGATCTGTCCTGCTTGACTGTGAGCGGAAAGGAAAGCTGATGACACCGACAATAGAAACGTACTGGCGTTTGCTGAGTGTATACTGCGAAATTCTGAATAAGCATAATGTGCCAATTTCCATTCGGGAAGAAAAAAAGACTGCGTATTGTGATGCGGTCAAAAAGCAATGCAAGGAATACAAAAGCAAATATATGAGTTCGAATACAAGCGAGTTGGATCGACATAAGGTCGCCGCGATCATGGTCGTTGAGGGACTGGAACGGGACGTGATCGACTCGAGTAAAATAGATGAGCAGCTTGGACCGGATACCATCAATATAGGGGCTGAAAAGGTGCTGCTGGTTGCAGCCCTTGATTTTATAACGGCGACTGTGAATCAAATTTTTGAGAAAGAAAAAGAAAAAAATCCAGGGGTAGGTCTTGAGCGATTTCCGGGGTTCGTTCTGCCTGACGCATGGTCGTGTGACACTGAATTTATCAACATCATGAGCCGGACGCTGTATTATGCACGGCGAGACTATCAGTTAAATGAAATGGAACTGGCTGAAAAGTTCTTTATCCTGGAATATGGCTCGATACTGGAGCGATTCCCGAATGACAAAGAAAAATACTTCCAGGTGCTGAAGAAAGCCGGTACAAAAAAGTGCGCAAAGTCGTAACGATGGCGCAGCCTTTTACAATGGGAAACCCTGTGGTAAGATTCCGTGAGAGGATGAATACCGCAGGGTTGTTTTTTTGCGTGTATTGCAAAGAGCGGCCATAGCATCGGCAGCGCTTTCGTGCGTTTGCCGGTTTTTTAGCTGTCTTTGGATATTTGTTGGGACTTTACCGTTTCTGCTTGACGAAACGCCTCTGAAACGCTTAAAATAAAAGAAGGTAAAATGAAATGGAACCTAATAGAGCGTATACGGTCCATTTTGTCTTGCAAATTGAGTGTTTAGGAGGCAGAACAATGGGTGGTAAGTTGGAAACCTTCCAGAAAAAGAAGGACTTCCTCATCTGCGTGGACTCCGACGGCTGTGCGATGGACACCATGGACATCAAGCACATCCGCTGCTTTGGGCCGTGCATGGTGGAGGAATGGAACTTGCAGCAGTGGAAGGACCCCATTCTGACACGCTGGAACGACATCAACCTGTACACCATGACCCGCGGTATCAACCGGTTCAAGGGGCTGGCGCTGATGCTCCGGGAGGTCAACGACCAGTACACCAAAATCGAGGACCTGGAGTCCCTGGAGGACTGGGCGGCCAACAGCGACGAGTTGTCCAACAGCGCAATCGCCAAGGCCATTGAGAAAACCGGCAGCGTCTGCCTGAAAAAGGCCCTGTCCTGGTCGGAAAGCGTCAACGAAGCCATCAACGCCCTGCCCTTCGAGGTGAAAAAGCCCTATGAGGGCGTCCGGGAGGGCCTGGCCTATGCCAATGAGCGGGCGGACGTGGTCATCGTTTCCTCCGCCAACCTCCAGGCAGTCATGGAGGAGTGGGAGCTTTATAAGCTGCTGGACCACGTGGACCTGGTGCTGGCCCAGGACACCGGCAGCAAAGCCTTCTGCATCCAGGAACTGCTGAAAAAGGGCTACGACCCGGCCAACGTGTTGATGACCGGCGACGCCCCCGGCGACTACGACGCGGCTACCAAGAACGGCGTCTACTACTACCCCATCCTGGTCAAGCACGAGAAGGAATCCTGGGTGGAGTTCCGGGAGACGGCGGTGGACAAGCTCATCGGCGGCGAATATGGCGGAGCCTATCAGGAGGAGAAGGTAGCGGCTTTCCTCCAGAACCTCTCGTAACGAAACAAGTTCAACCATAACCAGATGCAAACCATGCGCGTTGTGGGCGAAACGCCCGCAGAAAGGAGCCAATTATGGTCGATTTGAAAGCTAACCCTTATTACCTCTCTGACGAAGACATCAAATGGGTAGAGGACACCATCGCCTCCATGTCCGACGAGGAGAAGGTGGGCCAGCTGTTCTTCCAGCTGACCGAATCCCAGGATGAAGCCTACCTCAAGACGCTGATGCAGAAATACCACCTGGGCGGCTGCCGGTACAACAATATGCCCGGCAAGAAGGTTCAGGAGCAGAACCACACCCTGCAAACCTATGCCAAGGTGCCTATCTTTATCGCCTGCAACACCGAGGGTGGCGGCGACGGGGCCTGTGCCGATGGCACCGCCATCGGCTCCGGTGTCAAGATCGGCGCCACCGACAAGGTGGAGTACGCTTACGCGCTGGGCAAGATGGCCAACGAGGAGGCGGCCTCCATCGGCTGTAACATGGCCTTCGCCCCGGTCTGTGACATCGCCTATAACTGGGAGAACACCGAGATCATCTGCCGCGCCTTTGGCAGCGACCCGGAGAAGGTAGCTAAGATGAGCGCCGCCTATGTCCAGGGCGCCCACACCATCCCCGGCTTCGCCTGTGCGGCCAAGCACTTCCCTGGCAACGGCCAGGACTTCCGGGACGCTCATCTGTCCAACAACGTCAACTATTTCACCCCTGACGAGTGGGACAAGACCTATGGTATGGTCTACAAGACCCTCATCGACAACGGGCTGGACGCGATCATGGCGGGCCACATCATGCTGCCGGAGTACGCCAGAGCCATCAACCCCGACCTGAAGGACGAGGACATGATGCCCGCCACCCTCAGCCCGGAGATCATGAAGGGTCTGCTGCGGGACAAGCTGGGCTTCAACGGTATGGTGGTCACCGATGCCTCCCACATGGTGGGCATGACCGACCGCATGACTCGCCGGGAAATGCTGCCCCGCTGCATCAACGCCGGCTGCGACATGTTCCTGTTCTTCAACGACCCCGACGAGGACTTCGCCACCATGCTGGCCGCCTATCAGGACGGCACCATCAGCGAGGAGCGCATCACCGAGGCCCTGACCCGTATCCTGGGCCTGAAAGCCCACCTGGGGATGCACAAAAAGACCGTTGACGAGTTGGTTCCCTCTCAGGAGACGGTGGCGGCCACCTTGGGCAAGGCTGAGTACAAGGCCATGCACAAGGCCATCAGCGACGACTGCATCACCCTGGTCAAGTACAAGGACAAGGACGTGTTGCCCATCACGCCGGAGCGCTACAAGCGGGTCATGATCGTCCACATCAAGGAAGCGGAGAGCGGCATGAGCACCCTGATGAAGCTGCTGGGCGCGCCCGCCAAGAAGAGCGCTGCCGAGGTGCTGCGGGACAAGCTCATTGAAAAGGGCTTCGACGCCTTTATCTATGAAAGCCCCATCGACAAGGTGAAGAAGCAGATCGAAGCGGGGGAGCATCCCAGCCTGAACGTTTACTTCGCCGGTAAGAACGCCATCGAGGACTTCGTCAGCGGCCAGGACCTCATCATCACCCTCTGCGACGTTTCCAGCGGACGGCCTGTGTTCGGCTTCTCCAAGGGCGGCGGCGAGATCCCCTGGTATGTGTTCGAGCTGCCTGTGGTGGCCATCGGCTGCGGCCAGCCCACCATGCTGGCGGACATCCCCCAGGTGCGCACCTATATCAACACCTACGACTCCAAGAGTGACACCTTCGACGCCCTCATCGACGACCTGATGACCGGGCCGGAGGCGTTCAAGGGCACCGACCCCATCGACAGCTTCTGCGGCCTGTTCGACACCCGGCTGTAAAGGCGCATCGTCTCTGCGGGCGGAGACGGGGTACGCCCCCTGCCCGCATCCATAGACAACTCCATCCATCCGGCTCTCAGGCAGGAGGCGCAAAGCCTCCCGGCCTGGGGGCCTTTTTTCGATTTGCGTACCGTTTCTGTACAAAAGCCATGCCAATGGCCTATTTTTTACCTGATTTTAATTAAACTCCCGGGTTCACAACCTGCCTTCCGCATGGTATAATAGCTGTTAGCCAACGCCAAAAGCAAATCGCCTAAAACTCTGGAGATGAAACCTGTGTCTGAGACAAAGAAAACCCGTAAACCCCCCGCCAAAAGACAGTTCCGCCGGAAACCGCCGACCCCAGAGACTGAGGCTGCCCCTGTCCGAGAGGTCCCTGTGGTCGAGGCCCTGCCCGGCCAGGGCCTGACCGACGCGCAGGTGCAGGAACGGCGGGAGAGCGGCTGCCGGAACGTGGAACTGGAATCCACCTCCAAGTCCTTCGGTGAAATCGTCCGCTCCAACGTCTGCACCTACTTCAACCTCATCTTTTTCGTGTTGGCCGTGGCAGTATGCGCCGTGGGCGCGTGGGCTGAGCTGACCTTCCTCATCGTGGTGGTGGCAAACATCTGCATCGGCATCGGCCAGGAGTGGAGGAGCAAAAAGAAGCTGGACAGCCTGAACCTGCTCTCCAGCCCCAAGGCCACCGTGGTGCGAGAGGGCCAGGTGCTGGACCTCTCCGCCTACGAAACCGTCCGGGACGACATTGCCGTCTTTCGCGCCGGGGACCAAATTTACGCCGACGCGGAGGTGGTGGAGGGCCAGTGCCTGGTGAACGAATCGCTGCTCACCGGCGAAGCGGATGAAATCAGGAAAACCGAGGGGGATTCCCTGCTCTCCGGCTCCTATCTGGTCTCCGGGGAGTGCCGCGCCCGGCTGACCGCCGTGGGCCGGGACTCCTATATGTCCAAGCTGACCCTCCAGGCCAAGCAGACCCGCCAGCCGCCCCAGTCCGAGATGATGCGTTCCCTGAACCGGCTGGTGCTGGCTATCGGTATCATCATCGTCCCCCTGGGCATCGCCATGGCCTACAAAGAGATCGCCGTGCTGGACAACACGGTCCGGGACGGCGTGGTGTCCACCGTGGCCAGTCTGGTGGGTATGATACCGGAGGGGCTGTACCTGCTGACCTCGCTGGCGCTGATGACCGGCGTACTGCGGCTGGCCCAGCGGAAAACGCTGGTCCACGAGATGGGCTGCATCGAGACGCTGGCCCGGGTGGACACCCTCTGTGTGGACAAGACCGGCACCATCACCGAGCCGAAGATGGTGGTGGAGGATCTGGTGGCGGTCAGCGCCTCCCCCCTGAGCCTGGACGCGCTGCGGGAGATTCTGGCGGACTATGTCTTTGCCATGCAGAACGACAACGAGACCATGGCGGCGCTGAAACGCTACTTTGACGGCCAGCACTCCCGCCGGGTGGTGATGCAGGCGCTGCCCTTCACCTCCGCCCGGAAGTACGGCGGCGTGACCTTCGCCGGGGAGGGAACGTATCTCTTGGGTGCGCCGGAAAACCTGCTTGGAGGCCAATATCAGCGCTACAGCGAGGAAATCGAGAAGTATTCCCGGCTGGGGTGCCGGGTGCTGCTGCTGGCCCGTTACGGCGGCAGTCTGGCAGGAGACGCCCTGACGGAGCCGGTGGAGGCGCTGGCGCTGGTGCTGCTGACCAATAAGATCCGGGACAACGCGCCGGAGACCTTCCGGTACTTCCGGCAGCAGGGGGTCAATGTCAAGGTCATCTCCGGCGACAGCCCCGTCACCGTCTCGGAGGTGGCGCTTCGGGCGGAGATTCCCAACGCGGACCAATACGTGGACGCCCGCACCCTGCACACCGACGAGGAGCTGGCCCAGGCCGCGGAGCGGTACACCGTCTTTGGTCGGGTGACGCCGGAGCAGAAGCGCCAGCTGGTGCGGGCCATGCACCAGGCGGGCCACACCGTCGCCATGACCGGGGACGGCGTCAACGACGTGTTGGCCCTGAAAGAGGCGGACTGCTCGGTGGCGATGGCCTCCGGCAGTCAGGTGGCCTGCCAGGTCAGCCACATCGTCCTGCTGGAGTCCGATTTCTCCGCCATGCCCTCGGTGGTGGCGGAGGGGCGGCGGGTCATCAACAACATCGAGCGCTCCGCCAGCCTGTATCTGGTGAAAAACATCTTTTCCCTGTGCCTGGCGGCCATTTCGCTGATTTTTACCTTCACCTATCCCTTCTCTGCCTCCCAGATGAGCCTGGTCAGCGCCATCACCATCGGCCTGCCCTCCTTCGTCATGGCGCTGGAACCCAACAAGAACCGCATCCAGGGCCGGTTTATGCCCAACGTCATTTACCGGGCGCTGCCCTCCGCCATGAGCGATTTGGTGCTGAGCATCGGCGTGGTGCTGTTTTATATCGTTTTTGACCTGTCCGGCGACGAATTGAGCACCATCTGCACGTTGGTGTTGGCGGTGGTGGGCCTGCTGATGGTCCACCGGACCTGTAAGCCCTACAACGCCCTGCGGCGGCTGCTGATGGTGACCTGCGTGGCGGCCTTCGCCGTCTGCGTCGTTTTCCTCCAGCCCATCTTTTCTCTGGACCTGTCTGCTCTCAGTCACGGGGGCTGGCTGGTGCTGATCGTGTTTGTGCTGCTGGCCTTTGAGGTGTCCCTCTCCGCCAACATCATGGTGGACGGCATCCGCAGCGCGGTGCTGTGGGTCTGCGGCAAGGTGCAGGGGCTGGTCAAGGCAATTCTGCATCCTGAGGAGGAAGAATTATGAAATTGCTCATCGTCCGACACGGCGACCCGGACTATGCCCACGACTCGCTGACCGAAAAGGGCTGGCGGGAGGCGGAGCTGCTGGCCCGGCGGCTGACGAAGCAGGAGGCGGATTACTACTATGTCTCACCGCTGGGTCGGGCAAAGGACACCGCGTCCCTGACGCTGGAGCGGCTGGGCCGCACGGCGACTGTGTGCGACTGGTTACAGGAATTTCCCGCCCGGGTGGAAAAGCCCAACGTGCCGGGGAAGCAGACCATCGCGTGGGACTGGCTGCCCCAGGACTGGACGCGCCGGGAGGGATTCTTTTCCGCCGAGCATTGGGCCGACGACCCGGTCATGCAGGCGGGGCAGGTCGGGCAGCAGTACGACTATGTGATTGGGCAGTTTGACGCGCTGCTGGAGCAGCACGGCTATGTGCGCGACGGCAAGTGCTATCGGGCGGTGCGCCCCAACAACGACACCGTCGTCCTGTTCTGCCACTTCGCGCTGGAGTGCGTACTGCTCAGCCACCTGTGGAACGTGTCCCCCATGATTCTGTGGCACGGTCTCTGCGCCGCGCCCTCCTCGGTGACAACGGCAGTCACCGAGGAGCGCAGGCCGGGGGTGGCCTCGTTCCGGGTCACTTCCTTTGGGGACATTTCCCACCTCTACGCCGGGGAAGAGCCGCCCTCCTTCGCGGCGCGGTTCTGTGAGTGCTACGGCAACGAGGGAGAGCGCATCGACTGAGTATCCATACGCCCAACCCCCGCCGAGCAACAACAGCAAAAAACGACCTGCTCAAAGAGCAGGCCGCTTTTTTTGCGAAAATCACTCCGGGTCGTTGCCGGAATAGATGCCGTCGTCCCGAAGAACGTCGCCCACGGTGCTGCCGTCCAGGTAGAACGTACCCTGGTTGTTCAGGCTGCCGTAGATGAACAGACCATTATCCATGTCCGGCCTGTACCAGGCGTACAGGGTACCGTAGTTGTTCAACGTGCCGTTCAGGTTCACGTTAGCGTCCGTATTCAGGTACATTATGCCGTAGTTGTTCACAGTGCCGTCCAGGTCGCAATAATAGATCCACCAGTCGCTGCGTTCTTCAAATTTGTTGCCGTAGTTGGTCAGCGTGCTGTCCCCGCTCAGGATGAAGTCGCCATACCCATGGAACATTTCGCTGTCCTCGTCGATGGTCACGCTGCAGTTTTCAAGACCCAAATCCCTCGAAACGAACATCACGCTGTCTTCCAGCGTGACCTCCGCGTTCGCCAGGGAAAGGCCATCATAGGCCACAAGCAAACTGCTCTCCAGGGTCAGCGAGGCTTCAGACTCCCAAAATCCGACATACACCGTGCTGCCGCCCTCCACGGTCAAGCTGCCGAGGGTACAACCACCGAGATCCGCCACAGCGCCGTCCGAGACGGTGAGGCTGTCGGTATTGACCGCCCCAGAGAGGTATGCGCCCTCGCCGGTCACGGTCAGGCTACCCTCCACGGTCAAGGAGTTATAAAGGATCAGCTGCTTGTTGACGGTCAGGTCGCCGGACACGGTGACGTCCTCGCCGTCCAAAATCACTCGGTCCACTTCGTCGTTGGCCAGAGCGCGCTCCAGCTCCTCCAGATTGGAGACACTTTCGACCTCATCGCCGTCGCCCGTCACGTTGACCAGGGTCAACGCCTCGGTGATATTTTCCGGCAGCGTCAGCGCGTCCGCGTCGAAGTAAGTGATGAGACCCCTGCCGTCCAGTGAGCTGTCCGTTACGGCATTGATCTGGCCCTCGTTCGTGTTGAGATTCCCCTCGTTATGCAGGGTCGAGGAGGCTTCGGTCAGGTTGATGCTGCCGTAGTTGTCCATGTAGTTGTAGTTCACCAGGCTGGCGTCGGCCCCAATTTCAAAGGTACCCCAGTTGACAAACCTGCCGGTGGAGGTGAGGTAGGCTCGCTCGCCATCCGCCATGTTCTGCCCCTCCAGCGTCCATCCGCCGAAGTTCATCAGAACGTTATTCCGGAAGTCGAAGTCGAACTCAGCGTCCTCGCCATCGCCGACGACGTTGATCGTCCCCAGGTTGACCAGGTCGGTGCTTTGCAGCGCACCCCCTCTGCACAGGTTCATCTGACCCACGTTGAGGAACACGCTCCAGCTGCAACCGCTCAGTCTGCCGGTTATGGTTCCGTAGTTGACGATGCCGATGTCGCTCCCGCCGTCCTCCAGGGACAGGTCACAGGTCATGGTTCCCCGGTTGACCAGCACGGTGTCGCGCAGGCCCCATTCGCCGTCCTCTGCAGCTGTCACCATTGCGCCCTCCTCGATGAGGACGGGCACCTGCGCTTCGAACCACTCTGTCACGGTGATCTCGCTGCCGCTGGTGACTTTCACGGCCTGGGTGCTGCCGTCCTCCAGGGCGGCTTGCAGTTCGTCCCAGGTGGTGACGGGGGTGGCGTCGGCAAACAGCTCCTCCTCAGAGAGAGCGATGTAATAGGTGGGATCTGCCTTTATCTCGTCCCACGAATCGCACCCGAACATGTTGATGTAGGCTCCGTCCTCCAGGGTCAGATCGTCCTCCTGCTCCACCCAGAGCTTCCAGGCGCCCAGACTGCCGCCGTCCCTCACGGTGATGCTGCCGCCGTCCTTGGTTTGAATCAGGCCGATTTCGGAGTCAAGGCTGCCGCCGCTGGCGATCTCGACGCTGCCGCCCTCGCCCACGACCACGGCATGGAGGCTGAGCAGGCCTGCATCAACGTGTACGGTCTTGTTGATCTCCAGAACGCCGTTTTCGGTCTCCCAGGTGATGTTGCCCACCAGGTGGATAGAGGTGACGCTGTCATCCTCCAGGGCCTCCTGGAAGCGGGACAGGCTGGCCACCGTGACCTCCGTCTCAACAGAGGGGGTGGGAGGGGGAG
>JAJBVG010000038.1:0-53572 GCA_020859945.1 Clostridiales bacterium
ACAAACTCAATCGCCTTTTTCTATACCCTGGTCTCACATCTATTGTAAAGCTACAATAGCGAATAGCTTTCTTCTGTATTGACAAGCCCCGGATTTTGTCCTATAATTCTTTTAGAAGTGAGATTTCTTTAAGGAACTGTCCACCGCCTGCGTTGCCACACGGATTTGTTGACTGGGTCCGTTGGCTGTATATCGAAGAAAGGAAGGAACATCTCATGATTTATTCCGCAGAAGTGCAAAGTATGTGCTCCGTCACCAAGGGTGCCTATCACGGTCCCGCTCCCATCCCCGAGGAGGGCAAGTGGGTTCAGGCCATGGAGATCAAGGACATCTCCGGCTTCACCCATGGCATTGGCTGGTGCGCCCCTCAGCAGGGCGCCTGCAAGCTGTCCCTGAACGTCAAGGACGGCATCATCGAGGAGGCCCTGGTCGAGACCATCGGCTGCACTGGCATGACCCACTCCGCTGCTATGGCCGGTGAGATTCTCATTGGCAAGACCATCCTGGAGGCGCTGAACACCGATTTGGTGTGCGACGCCATCAACACCGCTATGCGTGAACTGTTCCTGCAGATCGTCTATGGCCGTACCCAGACCGCGTTCTCCGAGGGCGGCCTGCCCATCGGCACCTCCCTGGAGGACCTGGGCAAGGGCCTGTGTGGTCAGGTGGGCACCATCTTTGCCACCAAGGCCAAGGGCCCCCGTTATCTCTCTCTGACCGAGGGTTACATCACCCGCCTGGCTCTGGATGACAATTCCGAGATCTGTGGCTACGAGTTCGTCCACCTTGGAAAGATGATGGAGTCCATCAAGAAGGGCGTGGACGCGAACGAGGCCCTGGAGAAGGCGAAGGGTACTTATGGCCGCTTTGCTGGCGCCGCCAAGTACATCGACCCCAGAAAGGAATAAGGTGAACGAACATGGCACTGTTTGAATCTTACGATAGAAGAATCGGCCAGATCCAGCCTGTGCTGGCCGAGTATGGCATCTCCTCCGTGGAGGAGTGCCGGGAGATCTGCCAGGCGAAGGGCTTCGACCCCTATGAGATCGTCGCCGGCATCCAGCCCATCTCCTTCGAGAACGCTCGCTGGGCCTACTGCGTGGGCGCGGCCATCGCCATCAAAAAGGGCGTAAAGACCGCCGCTGACGCCGCCGACGCCATCGGCATCGGCCTCCAGTCCTTCTGCATCCCTGGCTCCGTCGCTGACGACCGCAAGGTCGGCATCGGCCACGGCGGTCTGGGTGCCATGCTCCTCCGGGACGAGACCAAGTGCTTCGCCTTCCTGGCTGGCCATGAGTCCTTCGCCGCCGCTGAGGGCGCCATCGGCATCGCCCGCAACGCCAACAAAGCCCGTAAAGAGCCCCTGCGCGTCATCCTGAACGGCCTGGGCAAGGACGCCGCTCAGATCATCTCCCGTATCAACGGTTTTACTTACGTGCAGACCAAGTTTGACTACTATACCGGCGAGGTGAACGTGGTCAAAGAGACCGCCTATTCCGACGGCGAGCGGGCCGCTGTCCGCTGCTTCGGCGCGGACGATGTCCGTGAGGGCGTGGCTATCATGCACATGGAGGGCGTCGATGTCTCCATCACCGGCAACTCCACCAATCCCACCCGCTTCCAGCATCCTGTGGCCGGCACCTACAAGAAGGAGTGCATCCAGCAGGGCAAGAAGTACTTCTCCGTCGCTTCCGGCGGCGGCACCGGCCGTACCCTGCATCCCGACAACATGGCCGCTGGCCCTGCCTCCTACGGCATGACCGACACCATGGGCCGTATGCACTCTGACGCTCAGTTCGCCGGTTCCTCCTCCGTCCCTGCTCACGTGGAGATGATGGGTTTCCTGGGCATGGGCAACAACCCCATGGTCGGCGCTACCGTGGCCGTGGCCGTCGCCGTCGCAGAGGCCCTGAAGGATTAAACCTATTTTGCGTGGATAGTTCTAAGAAACCGCTGTGAATAAACAATATCGGCGTTTTTAGTTCCTAGAAGTTCTTAAATCTCATTGCAGAGGCTTCCTGACTTAACAGTTGGGGAGCCTCTTTTTGCCTTATATTTACCAATATTTAGGAGAAAAGCGTGTAAGATTGTGACCGCAGGTCACGTCACGGTCACAGTACGCAGTGCCTCCCCGCCTGAAAACAAAAATTTCTGCAATTTTTGCTTTTTTCTCGGAATCTTTACAGTTTCTTCATGTTCGTGTGGTATAGTAACTCCAGAATGAACGATGGAGGGGGAACCTGCCGACCCGCTGCCTTTCCCCGCTCCACATTTTGGAGGCTTTTACATGAACAACACCATCATCGGCATTGATCTGGGCACCACCAACAGCTGTGTCGCCGTCCTGGAAGGGGGCAAGCCCGTCATCATCCCCAATGCGGAGGGCGGGCGCACCACGCCCAGCGTCGTGGCCTTTACCAAAAACGGTGAGCGGCTGGTGGGCGATTTGGCCAAGCGGCAGTCCGTCACCAACGCCCAAGGCACCATCTCCTCCATCAAGCGGCAGATGGGCACCGACTACCGGGTGGACATCGACGGGCGCAGGCGCACCCCCCAGGAGATCAGCGCCATGATCCTCCAAAAGCTCAAGCAGGACGCGGAGGCGTACCTGGGCCACGAGGTCCAGGACGCGGTCATCACCGTCCCCGCCTACTTCAACGACACCCAGCGCCAGGCCACCAAGGATGCCGGGCGCATCGCTGGGCTGAACGTCCGCCGGATTATCAACGAGCCGACTGCCGCTGCCCTGGCCTACGGCCTGGACCACGGCTCGGCCCAGAAGATCATGGTCTACGACCTGGGCGGCGGCACCTTCGATGTCTCCATCATCGAAATCGGCGACGGGGTCATTGAGGTTCTCTCCACCTGCGGCGACAACCATCTGGGCGGCGACGACTTCGACCAGCGGGTGGCCAACTACCTGGTCAGTGAGTTCAAGCGCCAGACCAAAATCAACCTGGCAAAGGACCCCACCGCCATGCAGCGGGTGCGGGAGGCGGCGGAAAAGGCCAAAATCGAACTTTCCACCTCTTCTATCGCCAGCGTCAACCTGCCCTTTATCGCCCAAAACCGCAATGGCCCGGTGCATATGGACCTGACCATCACCCGCGCGGTGTTCGACCAGCTGACCCAGGACCTGGTGGAACGGACTAATCTCCCCGTCCAAACCGCCCTGAACGACGCCGGTATCACCACCCGCGACCTGGGCAAGGTGTTGCTGGTGGGTGGCTCCACCCGCATCCCCGCCGTGCAGGAAAAGGTGCGGCGGCTGACTGGCCTCCAGCCCTCCAAAGGGGTGAACCCGGACGAGTGCGTGGCACTGGGCGCAGCGGTGCAGGGTGGCACCCTCAGCGGCGCGAACCTGACCGTCTCCAACGGCGACGGGGTGCGCAGCTCAGTGGGCGGCAATGAGATTTTGCTGTTGGACGTGACCCCATTGTCTCTGTCCATCGAGACGGTGGGGGGAGTAGCCACCCGGCTCATTGACCGGAACTCCACCCTGCCCGTCCACTACTCCCAAATCTTCACCACCGCCGCCAACTACCAGACCATGGTGGAAATTCACGTCCTCCAGGGTGAGCGCCCCATGGCGAAGGACAACAAGACCATCGGCAAGTTCCGGCTCACCGGCATCAAGCGCGCCCCCAGAGGGGTGCCACAGATCGAAGTCACCTTTGATCTGGACACCAATGGCATTTTGAAGGTCAGCGCCAAGGACCTGGGCACAGGCCGTGCCCAGGAGATCACCATTGCCTCCAGTTCCAACCTGCCGGAGGACGAGATTCAGCGGGCCATTCGGGACGCCCAGGAGTACGCGGCACAGGATGCCGCCCGGAAACAGGCGCTGGAGGCCCGGAACGAGGCGGAGTCTCTGGTCAACGAGTGCAAGGCGGCGCTGACGGTCTGCGGCAAGGAACTGGACCGGGGCGAGCAGAAGCGGGTCAAGAACGACATGGCCGCCGTGGAAAAAATCCTCAACAAAAAAATCGAAAAGCTCAAGGACGAGGACTACCAGAACCTGTCCTACGCCACCAACCAGCTCCGGGGCAGCGCGGGCAACCTGCTCCAGCGCTACGCGCAGAAGCGGGAGCAGGAGGACCAGAGTTCGTCCAACTGAACGGTGAATTTGCAGAAGAATCAGGGCAGAAAATTTTTCCTCTGCCCTGATTCTTCAGATTGTCAAAAAAGTCATTTCCATCGAATTAAGTGTAACGAAACGTTATAGAAACCCTCCGCAGGAGTTTTGTTGCGCAAGCAACAAAATAAATTGAAATCCGTGCTTTTAGCCGGGCGTGTACCGGCAAAAGCACACAGGGAGGCCCCAAACGTGCGCGCTTGCGCGTGCGCTGCCGGGGCCGCATTTTCGACCAAAATCCGTGATTTTGGTCGAGAGCCTGTCGGAGACAGGCTCAAGAATCAGGGCAGAAAATTTTTTCTCTGCCCTGATTCTTTTCATTTGTGGTGGTTTTGCTGTTTTTTTGTTGTTATAATATCTTAAACAATTTGTTTTGTTTCCTCTTTGCAAAAACTGACTGCAAGTCAGAAAAACAGTGCTTGCAATTTGTATCTTGTTCCTTTAAAATATTTGTAGAAAAGAAAAGATTTCTATACAAAAGGAGAAATTGCGAATGAAAAATGCTGACTATCCACTTTATCCGGCGCGGGAGCTGACCGACCTGCGCCAGTTACTGGAGCAAAAGGCCCTGTCCTGCCCCGATGAACCCGCCTTCCGCTATATGGCAAGCCGCAAGGCCATGGTGGAACGCACCTACGGCCAGTTTTACCGGGATGTCCGCGCCCTGGGGACCTTTTTGCTCAAGCACTACACGGTCGGGCGAAAAATCGCCCTCATCAGCGAAAATTCCTACTACTGGCTGGTGGCCTACTTTGCCATCGTCACCACCGGCAACGTGGCGGTGCTGATTTCCAAGGACTCCACCGACCTGGAGGCATCTACCCTGGTGTTCCAGAGCGACGTGGATATGATCGTCACCAGTGAGGAGTGCGAGGGGGTCGCCCGGTTCTGCAAGGCGAAATATGGACGCAAATGCCGTTATTACTCCATGAGCCACATGAACAAGTGGCTGGCGGCGGGATACAAGGCCCTGGACAAGGGCAAGAAGCACTATGACCGGGTGACGGTGGACCCGGACGCTCTGGCCTGCATCTTCTTTACCTCCGGCTCCACCGGGTTCAGCAAGGGCGTTATGCTCACCCAGCGCAACATGACCAGCGACATCATCGGCATGTTGCAGCTCTTTGACCCCACCGGCTCCACTATGTCGGTGCTGCCCTTCACCCACGCCTTCGGTCTGGTGGTGGGGCTGATGGTGCCCTTCTTTTGCCAGATGCCGGTGTTTATCTGCTCCAGCCTGTCCAACTTTATGCGGGAAATTCCACTGGCAAAGCCCACCATTTTGGTGCTGGTGCCGCTGTTTGTGGAGACCTTTTCCAAGACCATCTGGCGCACCGCCGAAAAGCAGGGCCGAGCCAGGACCCTGCGCCGGGGCATGACCGCCAGCGACGCCATGCTGCGTCTGGGCATTGACCGCCGCCGCAAGCTGTTCACCTCCGTTCACGCGAAATTCGGCGGTCAGCTGCACACCATCATCTGCGGCGGTGCGCCGCTGGACCCCCGGTTTGTGAAGGAGTTCCGCAGCCTGGGCGTGGAAATCATCAACGGCTATGGTATTACCGAGTGTTCCCCCGTGCTGTCCGCCAACCGGAACAACTACCACCGGGACGGCTCCGTGGGCCTGCCCGTGCCCGGCGTCGAGCTGAAAATCGCAAACCCGGACGGCAAGGGCCGGGGAGAGATAGCGGTCCGTGGCCTCAACGTCATGCTGGGTTATTACCACGACCCCAAGTCCACCAGTGAGGTCATCGACAGCGAGGGCTGGTTCTACACCGGCGACCTGGGTTATCAGGACGAAGACGGCTTCCTCTCCATCACCGGGCGGAAAAAGAGCGTTATCATCCTCTCCAACGGGGAAAATGTCTCCCCGGAGGAAATCGAGCAGTATGTGGAGCGCATTGACGAGGTGCAGGAGGTGGTGGTCTACGCCGACGAAAACGCCATCACTGCCGAGGTCTACCCAGACCCAGAGACCGGCCTGAACCGGAAAGATTTGGCGCGGCGCATCCAGAAGCAGATCGACAAGCTCAACGCCTCCCTCCCCAGCTACAAGCATATCCAGCGGCTGAAAATCCGGGACAAGGAGTTTGAAAAGACCTCCACCCGGAAAATCAAACGCTACAAGGCGGCCCCCAAGCAGGCGGAGCCAGAGGACGCCGCGCCCACCGACCCTGCGGCTCCCGCGCTGGAACCGGAAGAGTAAGACGTTATACAAAACAGCAAACCGCCCCCTGGTGCATACAGAGGGCGGTTTGCGCTTCTTTTCGTCTGTTTTTTTCACGCATGGTGAAAAACGGAACCATTGCACATTGCGAATTGCAAATTGCATATTTATTGCAGCAGCATCCCCAAAAGCGCCTCGTAGGGAACGCCGTCGTTGCGGTCTGTCCCTTCCCGGGCTGCGGCGGCGATGGAGGCGGAGAGAAACCGCTCCGCCCGTTCCACAGCCTGTGGAACCGTCTCTCCCCGCAACAGCGCCCCCAGGAGGGCGGCGGCGAACAGGTCGCCGGTGCCGGAGTAGCTTTTGCCGTTGTAGGGCTGGGCCAGGAAAAACGTTCCGCCGTCCCACAGAGCCAGGTTGCCCACGGCGGGCTTGCCGTCCTCGCCGGGGACCTGAACCCCGGTGATGACCACCGTTTGTCCGGGGCGACGGAGGGCCTCGCCGCAGGTGGCCACCCGCTCGGTGTAATTCTGCTCCCGCTGGTGGGCGGTCAGCGCGGTATAATCCCAGTCGGTCAGCAGACAGCACTCCGTCAGGTTGGGGACCAGCAGGGTCCCCCGGCGGCACAGCCCCCGCATCCCCGCCAGCAGATCCGGGCTGAACATCCCAAAGGCGCGGCCCCCGTCTCCCATCACCGGGTCCACCAGTACCAGGGTGTCCTCCTGCTGGAAGGCGTCTAAAAAGGCGCTGAGCTGGTCGAATTGGGCTGGGTCCGCCACAAAACCGGTGGAAATGCCGTCGAAGCGGGCGCCCATCGCCTGCCATGCACAGCGGATGCCGTCCATCTGGCTGGTCAAATCCAAATAGGTGTAGTTGGGGTAGCCCGTCTGGGCGGAGAGCAGCGCCGTGGGCAGCGGCACCGGCTGCACTCCCATGGCGGCCAGCACTGGCAGGGCGGCGGTCAGGGAGCAGCGCCCAAAGCCGGACAGATCGTTGATGACTGCGACCTTTTTCATGGCTGCATCCCCAGTTCCCGGCGGATGGCGGGGTAGTCCATGCGGAATACGTGTCCGCCCATGCCTAGGGCCTGAGCCGCCGCCACGTTGTCCGGGCGGTCATCCACAAAATAGCAGGTCTCCGGCTCCAGATGATACCGCTCCAGCAGCCGCCGGTAAATTTCCGGGTCGGGTTTCAGCAGTTTCTCCTGGCAGGAGATCACCGCCCCATCGAAGAACTCCAGCGGGCAGAAAGCCGGGAAGTAGGTAAAGAACAGGTCGGAGGCGTTGGAGAGCAGGTACAGCCCATACCCCGCCGTCTTGCAGTCGTGAAGGAAGTCCAGCGCGCCGGGAATGGGGTTGTGCATACACACCCACCAGTTGTCCGCGCAGGCTTTCAGGGCGGGCCAATGCTCTTTTGGCACCCGGCCTTTGACGTGGTCGAATCGCTCGCAGTCCCGGATCAGCCCCTGGTCGGCCATGAGCCATACCGGACCTTGAAACAGCTCCCGCCGTATCAGCTCCTTTTCCTCCGGGGTGGAGCAGTATAAATCCAACGGCACCTGCGGGTCAAAGTCCAGCAGCACATTCCCCATGTCCATTACGATGTTTTTTGTCATAAAAAACGCCTCCTGAGATGTGGATTGTTCCCATCTCGAACTTTATAAAAAATTTTTGCAAAAACGCTTGACAGATGGGCGGATCTGTGGTATCCTTTATTCATCCAAAAGAGGATACCAAAATTCACTACAGAAAGGGGTCGGTTCCCAAGACGCAGTGAAAACGGCAGCTGTTCCGTCAAGCAGCGATGTTCCTTCCGCTCCATCCACTTGACCGTTTGAGAGGATGATGTGTTATGTGGTATGATTTCAGGTCAGCTATTCAGTAACACAGGAGGTACGGTCCCATGTACAAGTAAGTTCGTCCCTATCCACCACCCCCGTTTTCCGAAAGGATGAATGTGTTATGAGGGTTGCTTTCAGAGCCGCAATCAAATAACGCAGGAGGTACGGTCCAATGTACAGGTAAGTTTGTCCCTATCCACATTCCGCCTATAGAGGAGGCGCGTGATATGAAGCGTGTGCTCAAGATTTCTTAGACGACGGAAGAAAGGACTGAGACCAAAGAACAATTCAGAACAGCCATCAGTGACGGCGCAGTGAATAGTCCTGAACGTACCTTATGAAAAGTTGAGGTAAGGACCCTTGGACAATGAACAGAAGTGACCCGGCGAGAGGTTGAATCGCCGGGTCTTTTTTTGTCTGTTCAGCGGGGAACGCTCATTCGCCGCTGCCGAACAGACTGCTCAGCAGGTTTTGCACGAATTGCAGCGCCTTCTGGAAGAAGTTCAGCGCCGATTCCCTGGTGATGCCCATAGAATCCATGGTTTCGCTGATTTTGTCGTAGAGCTGGCCGGCTTGCTGGGCCAGGGCGTCCACGTCGATGTCGGTTTCCTTCAGCTTCAGCAGCAGGTCGATGATTTTCTGCTTCAGCTCATCGTCGATGGCCACGCCCATTTCCTCACAGGCGTTGTCGATGGCCTCGGAAAGCTCGTCCTCGTTCAGGTCCTGTTCCAACAGCTGCTGTTTGAGCAGCGCGATCAGCTCCGCAGCGGTGTCGTTGCTGCCGATGGCGTCGCCCAATTCGCCGGTGGTCACCAGCTCGTCCACGGCGGCGTCGGCGCTGGCTTCGGAAATTTCCTCCCCAGTCAGGGTGGAGTAGGCGTTCATGGCGCTGACCAGAGCGCAGGTGCCGGAGACGGCGGAGGGCGCGGCGATGTAGATAGCCACGTCCTCCACTCCGGCGGAAATCAGCGCGTTCTGATACATTTCCACTGTGCAGTAGGTGATATTATAAGAGGTAACGGAGATGCCGTCTCCCTCCTCGCCGGGAACCAGCAGGATGGAGGACAGAGCGCGGCTGCCCACCACCGACGCGCTGAGATAACTGTCGAAGGCTTCGTGTTCCTGCTCGTTGGTGGTGTAGCTGACCACATAGTCGTCCATATCCTCCACCTGGAGGAAGGACAGCACAGTTTCCAGCTCCGTGCTGGTCAGGTCCTCGCCCAGCACGAGATAGCCTTTGGTCTCCGTGCCGGTGCCGTCGGCCAAGGCCAGTACGCTGGCCGAGAGCGCCATGCAGACCGCCAAAAAAAGCGCCGTCAATCGTTTCATTCCGCATCGCCTTTCTGTCTGAGATTGAAGCCCATTGTACCACAAAACGGCGGGGTTGCACAAGCGAAAAACGGCAATTTCATCTTCTTTTAATTTGCAACGTTTTCCTTTTTAATGAGAAATTTCTCCAGCGAAACGTTCCCATCTCCAGCGGCACAGTTCCGCCGACATTTGACGCGCCCAACGCTGCCCGACTTTGGCAGCGGCGGCGCGGTTTTTTTCGGCTCTGCGAGAAATAGTAATCTGGCAGCATGATTTGGCCCATAGCGCGGAGAAAAATCCCTAAACTGGCGTATTTCTCCGCAAAATGGGCCGCAGATGGAGGGATGGAGAATGAAGGAAGAAAAACAGACGGCACGCACCGCCGTCCTGCTGGGTGCGGCACTGGCTTTGGCGCTGGCGCTCCTGCTCACTGCCGTTGGACAGGTGTGGCGATACCGGGCTGTCCAATGCTCCGGTGAGGCGGAGACGACCATGCTGGTGCCAGTGGGCAAGACAGTGGGCATCAAACTGTTTTCCCACGGCGTCATGGTGGTGGGGCTGGAGGAGATCGCCACCGCCCAGGGCAGCTACTCCCCGGCCAGAGAGAGCGGCTTAAAGGTGGGGGACATCATCACCCAGTTGGACGGCCAGCAGGTGGACACCATTGAGGAGGTTGAGACGATTCTGCGCCAGCAGAGCGGAGAGGCGCTGGCGGTCACCGCTCTGCGGTCGGGGCAGCGGTTGGAGGTGACAGCAGAGGCCGCCCCCTGCCTGGCCGACGGCAGCTATAAGCTGGGAGCCTGGGTGCGGGATTCGATGGCGGGCATTGGCACCGTTACCTGGTACGACCCCGCCACCGGACGGTTCTGCGCTCTGGGCCACGGCATCAACGATGTGGACACCAGTCTGCTAATGCCGCTGAAAACCGGCAGCATCATGAGTGCCACCGTGACCAGCGCTGTTGTGGGGAGCAGCGGTCATCCGGGGCAGCTCCACGGGACCTTTGACCTGACCCAGGACCTGGGCAGCCTGACGGCGAACACCGACTGCGGTGTGTTCGGCCAGTTCTACGGGTCATTGGACGGCGAGTCGCTGCCGGTGGCACAGCGGAGCCAAATCCAAACTGGCAAAGCTACCATCCTCTGTAATGTGGAAGGAGACGAAGTCAAGGAGTATTCTGTGGAAATTCTGCGGCTTTATCCCGCGGCGGCCTCGGAAACCCGAAACCTACTGCTCCAGGTGACGGACGCTGAGCTGCTGGAGGCCACCGGCGGCATCGTTCAGGGAATGTCCGGCTCGCCCATTTTGCAGAATGGGCAGCTGGTGGGGGCGGTGACACACGTTCTCGTCAACGACCCCACCCGCGGCTATGGCATTTTGGCGGAGACAATGCTGGACGCCTGCGGCGGGTAACGTGCGGAGCGGGGAAAAGCGTGTCGGTGCATCCGGCACGCTTTTTTGCCGCAAAAAAAGCATTTCCAGCGCTGTGAAAAAGCGACTGTTTTCCTGTTTGGCATTGACTGTATCACAGGGCAATGCTGCCCAGGTATTTGCCCTCGGAGGCGCTGCTGTCGCGCCCTCGGATGAGCCGTCGGTTGATGGTTTTGTACTCTCTCCGGCTCATGAATAGGCCGAACTCGAAGTATTCTTCATCAAACTCATTGGACGGGTCATAGACCTTCATGGGTGTGATGATCTTTGTGCCGGAGAACTGGAACACCTGGCTAATGTATGCCTGATCTGCGCCATTGCCTCTGGCCAGACGCTCCACGTCAACTACGAGGACACCGGCGTACAGCCCGGCGCTCACTTCTTCCAGCATTTTTTGAATCTCCGGCCTGGCCGCAATAGATTCGCCAGAAACGACCTCATAATAGGTTTTCGCAATACAATACCCTCTGTCATTTGCCATTTTGTCCAAAATTGCTTCATGCCTTTTCAGCGTTTTCTCAATACTGAGTTCCGCATAATCCCGGTCAAAACGTGATTTACGAAGGTACTTGACGTACTGCTCCATAGGGGCCGCCTTTCTGGCATTATTATAGTTGTGGTTCAGCACAGCGTCAACGGTGCGAACCGCGCCAAATTATGTAATATGCCGCAGTCGGTGCTGCGGCATACGTTTCACTCCTGTTTGGGAGCTTTTTCTTTTTCAGCGTTCCTTCTCTTGTAGGAGTTGGTGATGATTTGACTGATGTGCTCCAGGCTCCCCTGGGAAACGCCGGTAAAAAATTCGTCGTGAATCCGAACGGTGGCTGCTTCGGTCTGCATTTCCGCGATAATCATAGCGTGTCCTTTCTTTTGGCTGATTTTGGTTTAGTATTTGCGTTTCTCCAAACGTTTATACGCTGTCAGGCTCGTCTGTCTGATGAGCGAGGTTTTTCACGCACTGGGAGGAAGTCGGTTTGTGTTCCGTATCCAGCCCCAGCTCCACCTCCAGACACCGGCTGATTGCCTCCATATGCCTGTCCGACAGATGTGCCATATAGCGGATAATGTCCGACTTGTTGATGGTGTCCGGCTGCTCCGCCAGAACCTGCGAGGGGTACGGGATACCCCTCACATTTTCCAGCGTGTAGTGGGTGGGCTGGTTGGGCTTCTTGGGCTTCTTGTTCACCTTCGAGGTCAGTTTCACCACGCTGAGCGTGGGGCTGTGCCGGTTGCCGGTATTGTTTTGCATAACCACCACCGGGCGGATGCCGCCCTGAATAGAGCCGCGCCATGCGCCGCAGTCGGCGAGATACACGTCGCCACGGCGGTACACCCAATTTTCTCTCATGGCAGGCACCTCAGAATTTCAAGGGCAGAGCATACTTTTTGCTGTTCCCATTGTAAATCCGGTAGACCTGGTAGAGATATTTTTTGTGTCCGGTCAGGCTGCTGCCGATGGCCCGGCCCTCCCGGTAGATGGTCAGCGGGTCCACCTTGCGGAGCTGCGTCACCATGCGCTTGGGGTTGTACTCGCCGTGATACAGTGCCACGAACCGGCACATCCCTCTGACGTTCGCTGCCCACAGGGAATCCGGGTCGCCGTTCCACGCCGCCAGCAACAGTCCCAGGGCCTCCTTGTACTTGTCCTCACCGATGGTCTGGAACTCTTCGAACGCTGTCTTGATACAGGCGATTCGCTTGTAACCTTGTTTCTGGTCGTAGTCCAGCGTCAGGCCCAGGCTTTCGTTGACACGGAGAAACCACATCTCCACCTCTTCGCCGCCGAAGATATTGGCGCGGATTTTCTCGCCGGGGGTCAGCCGGGCAGAAGCGCCGGTCTGCTTGGCGAACAGCAGAGCCTCATCGCTCTCGGTCATACCGTAATAAACCTTGCACCGGATGGACAGAGGTCGGCCTCCGTTCTTGGCGACGCGGGCGTCGATGGTGTGCTGGCCATCGAACACATAGTAGCGCCCGTTGCGGCAGCTCACCTTCGGTTCGTTGGCGATGCGCTCATCGAAGTCGGAGACAATGGCGTCCACGCGATTGGGACGCAGACGGCGCTGATAGTCCTTCGGGATGATCAGTTGCTGCGAGTTCAGCAGCATGATCTCATACGGACATTCCACAGGTTTCATTTTTCCCTCCTAAAATTTCTGTAAGTAGTAGATACCTTCTTTTGCGATTTGTTTGATACGGGTGGAAAAAGTCGCCGCTTTTGCAATTTCCGGGTTCAGTTCCAGACACTTGTTCCAGCGAAAAATCAGGGTGTCAACGGCGTCCTGCATATCCAGAACCACGTCATCCTCGGTGGTGATACCATCAGAGTTCAACATACTGTTGGGGCGGGTTCATCCTCGTCGTCGAACGGTTCTGACGAGTCGGTTTCTTCCGGCTGTCTCTCCGTTTGCGTCCGTTTTATCTCTGACCGGGGCTTGCCTCGCCGCTGGACCTCCGGGTCTCGAAGATGGTTGGCGAGGGCCTCCCGTTCTTCGGGTAGAGCCTGGGCAACAGCCTGAACCGCCGCATCTACCGGGCAGATTTTGCCGGAGAGAATGTCCTGCCGGGTGCCGGGGACGGCTTCTTCAGCGGCATCAATGCCATTTGCGAAGTGGCCAGCTCGAACCACATAATCTTTTCCGACATGGTTCTCCTTAGCGATTCTTTCGCAGGTTTTACCGCCTGACCGCAAGTTCTGATTTTCAGAACTTGCGGTGAACTCTCCGGTTTCTTCATCCCGAATCGTTCCACGATTGCCGCCATGTGGTGACTTCTCTGTTTCGTACTGCTTCCCAATCAGGTATTTTCTCTGTACCGGAGTTAGATTCCGCCGTCCAAGCTGATTCTTACAGATCCAGGCCACCACCTCGCTGCGGTCCGAAAACTGCTTCTCAAAGGTCTTGTACGGAACCTCCGGGTGCTTCTCCAGAACGCGAAAGCGGTTGTGACCGTCCACGATCACGCCGTTCCAAACAATGATGGGGTTGATGACCTCGCCGTCGCTCAGAATGTTGGCCTTCAGTTGCCGGAACTCCTCCTCGGTGAGAGGCGGGATCTGGTCGGCAAATTCCGGGTCGATTTTCAACATTTTTCTCATCTCGTTTCTGTTTATGATTCATCGGTTCCCGATGTAAAAGAGGACTGCCAGACCACCCTCGGTGCAGCAGTCCTCCCAATTTTTATGATGAACTCTTATTTGTCCTCGACATCCCAGAGTCTGTGGGAGTTACACAGGCGGCTGTTCGCGCAGCTCCATGGGCTTCACCCCTCCTCAATGAGCTGCCCCCATTGCTTGATCCCGGCTGTCGGGCCGGGGCTGTGGCTGGGCAGAAGTATCATTATCCCTGCTGCGGGTCGTGGCCGAGTCGGTTGCGAGGCGACTGTCACAGACGGTAGGAATCGCTGCCGGATAGAATCCGGGTCACGGCGTACCGCTGATGTGGCTCGTCACAGCAGGAACGTACCTGTGTACTGATATTCAGTTGGAAAGGTGCAGGTTGTGCCTTTTTTGTTTGGCACAAGTAAATTGTAGCAGAGAAGTTTTGCTTTGTATTGGTACCAGTGGTACTAATCAGGTAGTACTAGTGGTACTATTTTTCAGAGTTCCTTTGTAATTCTTGTCAGTTGCGTAACAATCGACTGTAATTCGTTTTTCACCTGCTCCCGGTCAGCATCCACACCCTTCAGTAGATATTCGGTACTTACATGAAGCACACAGGACAGTTCTACCAAGAGGTCGATAGAACACGTTTTTTCACCCCGCTCAATCTTACTTATATGCTGGCTGCTTGACAGTCCCAGCCGCTCAGCCAGTTCCGCCTGCGTAAGACCCCGCATTTTCCTTGCGCTCTGAAGCCTCTTGCCAAATTCTTTTGCGTTGAAATACATAGTGTTTTCCTTTCCGCTGCTCCGCAGAGCAGGAGGAAAAGAGAAGAGCCGCATGACAGTGAGACCAAAATCCTATACCGAAGAAACAAAAACCCCATAAAAGAGAATTTTTGTAATCATGCGGCATTAGGAAGACTTCACCATCAGGCGGCTCCACAGCACAGCTATGAATTATTCTGTTGTGTAATTGAGTGATTTTACTTACTTTGTTCGGGAAGTGGAGAGTGGTACGCTTTTGGTCGCCGTACTCTGCGCATTTCCAAAACATCGAAAACGGTTTCCTTACCACAAACCTTACATTTTGCTTGAACATGACCTCTTGTGTCACCAAAAACCACGATTGAGCTGTGATGACAGTACGGACATCGAATTGTCCTGGGTTCCTGCTCTGCAATCGCCTCCCTTGCTCGAACGATTTTGCCCATCATCTCATCTGAAGGCTCCGAAATTCGGATCGGTCGGCTCATGGCTACATCACCACCTCCAGCGGATCTTGATATTCCCAGACGGACCGTCTCTCCAAATACCCCAGATGCTCTAAACGAATGCTTGCCGCGGTTTTTGAGACGCCAAAGGTGGAGCAAAACTTCTTGATAAGGATTTTGTCGTCACCGAAAAAATAGTCTCCGTATCTGGTTATTGGCTTATTACAGGTCAGATAGCACATCGCCCGGTCTACCTCTGCGCAGGGCATAAGGATAGCCGCGCCCAAGGCGTTTGCCTGCCACTCGTTCCAATCTTCATGGGTTTTCAGCAATCTTGGCGTATGCACTCTGCGTTCAGCATAGGCCCGTCTGTGGGTCGGTTTACTCTCGTTTTTTTCAAGCTGGAATAAAATCTGGTGCGCACATTCATGAGCAAGAGTAAATCTGCGTCTCCCGCGCATTCTTCGGACGTTACCTGGTTGAATAAAGCTCGAATCAAGGACGATTTGGTTGCGTTTCAGTGGCAGAATGCGTGAGCAACCGTTCTGTATGATCTCAAATTGTGTGTCAGCATAGGTGGTCAGCCCCAGAATACTCCCGTCCTGTGACAGATTTGCAAAGGTCACGTTGAGGTTGAGGTATTCTTTGGCCAACTGGTCAATCGGGGTTGGTTGAACATATTGTCGTTTCTCCCTGTCATCTGCACCGAAAAAGAACCGGTCAAAATCCCAGGTTACGGCTGCGGCTATATCCTCGATGTCGCTATGTGATAAAATCATACTTTTCCCTCCTCGGCTGCGGTTACGGCTGTTCCACCATCTGCTTCACATCCAGATGCGAAACCTCCATCGTATACTTTTTTTACCTCCCTGTGAAGCAGGATGCTGTTGCAGGGATATGATCCACACCCTCCTCCCTGGTCGTGATGAACAGTATAATCACTGTCATGGACGTTATCAAGAAAAAATCAAACTAGATTCACTTATTTTTGTTGACATAGAATTAAATTTGATTTATAATAGAAATAACCAAACCGCAAGGGGGCATGACCTATGGCTGACAACAGCCCGAAAATGATTAAGATGAACGCTTTAATTACAGACCGGAAGAAGAAAAGCACCATCACGTTTCAGTTCCAGGACATGAGGAATGATAATGTGATCGGCAGGAAGTTGACTGAGGCTCGTAAGAGCAAGAACGTGAGCCAGAAGGAATTGTCTGCAATTCTGAGCCAGTACGGAAACAGCATCACCCCGGCCGCTATCAGTAAATGGGAAAAGGGCGAATCAATACCCAGCGCCCTCCAACTGCTTGCTCTCTGCGACATTTTCGGCATCACAGATATAAGGAACTATTTTCTTGGAGACGTGCCAGAGTCTCCTGCTTTCTCCCCGGAGTTGAACCAGAAGGGATTGAATATCCTTCAATCCTTCAAGGAGGCACTCATCACGTCCGGCCAGTTCGTGCCGAAGGAGCGCCGCAGAACGACAAAGTATTTTGAGCAGATCCAGAAAATCAGCAAAGCGGTGAGCAAGCTCCCCGTGTCCGCCGGCACCGGCAACTTTTTGGACGAAGATAACTTCGAGATGAAGGAATTTCCATCTTCACCAACCATCGAGGCGGCGGACTTTGGCCTGCGTGTCAGTGGAGACAGTATGATGCCAACCTATACGGACAACCAAATCGTTTGGGTGGAACAGTGCGAGGAACTCAATCCTGGCGAAATCGGCATTTTCATTTACGACGGCTGTGGGTACATCAAGGAGTACCAGGAAGTTATGCCTGACGAGGAGGAGATGAATGACTACCTGGTCGATGGCGTAATATACCCGAAAGTCCTTCTGGTTTCCCACAACAAAGAATACGAACCCATCGAAATCAATCCGGCTCTTGGTTTTCAAATCGTTGGCCGTGTTCTGAACTAAACTATGAGGTTGTGTGAAATGATGAATACAGGGGAACCTTCGGCCTTTGTGAAGCATGACGGGCCAAATACCGGTTGTAAGATTGGAAATTACACAAAATATGATTTTTGAACCTGCGCCTTATCCGCCGCGGTTTGGAAGATGGTTTGTAGAGATCAGTAATGCGGGATGATACACCCCGACGACAAAATACCACAGGGGGCCATTGTTATGGCAAACCAACACGTCTATTTAGCCATAGATTTGAAATCATTTTACGCCAGCGCAGAGTGCGCCGACAGGCACCTGGACCCGCTGACCACAAATCTTGTTGTCGCGGATCAGAGCCGAACGGACAAAACCATCTGCCTTGCGGTCTCTCCTTCCCTGAAAGCCTACGGGATACCGGGGCGCGCCAGGCTCTTTGAAGTCATGCAGAAGGTAAAGCAAATCAACGGGGAACGTCTGCGCAAAGCCCCCGGTCACAGGTTTACAACCGAATGTTTTGATGCCAGAGGGCTTGCCAATGATCCAAGCCTGAAGCTCTCCTATATCGTTGCCCCGCCCCGGATGGCCCGGTATGTGGAAGTCTCAGCCCAGATTTATGCCATTTATCTGAAGTATATCGCCCCGGAGGACATTTTCGCCTACAGCATTGATGAGGTATTCATCGACGCCACCGGTTATCTGAATACCTATCACATGACGGCGCACGAGCTTTGCATGACGTTGATCCGGGAAGTGCTCTACGCCACAGGGATAACAGCCACAGGCGGCATCGGAACGAATCTCTATCTGGCGAAGATTGCAATGGATATTGTCGCAAAGCACGTCCCGGCGGACAAAGACGGGGTGCGAATTGCCGAATTGGACGAATACTCCTACCGCAAGCTGCTGTGGAACCACACGCCCCTCACGGATTTCTGGCGCATCGGTCACGGGACGGCGCGAAAACTCGAAAAGAACTACATTTTCACGATGGGCCAGCTGGCGAGAGCGTCCATCTATGACCAAGAATGGTTCTACAAAACATTCGGCATCGACGCGGAGATCCTTATCGACCACGCCTGGGGCGTAGAACCCACCACGATGGAACTGGTAAAATCCTATCGGCCGGAGACAAACTGTATCTCGGAAGGGCAGGTGCTTTCGGAACCCTATCCGTATGAAAAGGCACGGATCATCGTCCAGGAGATGACGGATTCTCTTATGCTGCAACTGAACAGCAAGGGAATGGCCTCGGATTCTTTCACATTAGACATCTCCTATGACCGGGAGAATTGTGACAGCGGCAACTATAAAGGCCCAATGAAGGCTGACCACTATGGCCGATTGGTTCCGTGTCCTTCCCACGGAAGTACACGCTGTGGCAACCCGACGAACATCGGGAGCCAGCTCCAGGAAGCAGTCGTGGGTTTGTTTGACCGAATCGTGGACAGAAATTTGACTGTGCGGCGCATCACCATCACGGCAAACCGGGTCGTGAAGGATAGCGGCGTCGTACAGCTGGATCTGTTTACTGACGCGGCGAAATTGGAAAAAGAGAAGCGGCTACAGGACACTATGGTCAAACTCAAGCAGCGGTTCGGCAAGAATGCCGTGTTGAAGGGGACGAACTTCCTGGAAGGCGCAACGATGCGGGAGAGGAATCAGCAGATTGGCGGTCACAAAGCCGGGGATGCTGAAAAGTTATAGATACGGGCAAAGGAGGTCTAATCGTGGGGACAGAGGAGAATTACGACGACATCATAGCGATGGAAAGGCCCTGGCCGGAACGCACACTTCAAAACCACCCAAAAATGACATTGCAGGACAGAGCCAAAATTTTCGCTCCCTTTGCGGCTCTCCGGGGACATTCGGAGCGTCTGGGGGAAGAAGATGTGAAACTGCGGCGGTGTCACCGGACAGAGCTGTCCGAGGAAGAAGCAGAAATCCTTTCCGACAAGCTCATGCAGGTAAGGAAGGGAATGACAGTGACCGTTGTCTACTTTCAGCCAGATGTCGATGAAGGGGATATTGGCTATGATGTGACCATAACCGGCACTGTGAGCAGCGTAGATAGTGTTTATAGAATTTTGAAAGTCAACGCAGGCAGGAAAACCGAAAAAGGTTCCATCGATGAGGTGATAAGATTTGATGATCTGCTCGATGTCAATGGCGAGGGCATTGTTGACATAGATGCTTTTCTTGGCCTTGAATGATAGAAAGACTGATTGGCACAGCGAACTTTGAAAAAGAATACTCTCGGCGGCGCATTTTGAGACAATGATAGCTGCCGCAGAGTAAAATTGAGCCGGGCGGCGGAACGACCTACAAGGACGTTCTGTCGCTTTTACGCACTCATTTTGAAAGTTTAGGGAGGGACAACTATGAGACAACAAAAAGCGAAACAAAAGCGCGGTATCCTGGCACCGATCCTATTGCTTGCGCTGCTGGCGATGCTTCTGGCCTCCACCTTTCTGCTGGCGCAGTATTCCTATACCTCAACCACAGAAAAAAACGCCAACGAAGCACTGGCAGACCAGGTGGATACCGACGCGGAAGATGAGACAAACGAAAATGGCGTTTTGCTTCGGTTCGAGACCCTGTGGGAGCAGAACCACGACATGGCGGGATGGCTGTCCATTGAGGGGACTGTCATTGATTATCCGGTCATGTACACGCCGGAGGACCCGGAGTATTATCTGCACCGGGCCTTTGATGGCAGCGACGCCAAAAGCGGCTGCCTGTTCATCGGAGAGGGGTCTGGCCCCGACGCCAGCAATATCATCATCTACGGCCACCACATGAGGGACAACACCATGTTCGGCTCCCTGGTGGACTACGGAGATGAGGCTTACAGGGAAGAACATCCGGTGATCCGATTCGACACCCTCTACGAGCTGCGGGAGTACGAGGTGGTGGCAGCCTTTTGTTACGACCTGAACAACGATGACTTCCCATACTACCAGTACACCGATTTGACCGATGAGACAATCTTTGACGAGTACCTGGAAAACCTGGCCCGGTACAATGTCTATGGTGGGGACATCGACGCCGTTTAT
The DNA here is from genome assembly GCA_020859945.1 of Clostridiales bacterium. GTDB lineage: Bacteria > Bacillota > Clostridia > Oscillospirales > Oscillospiraceae > Onthomonas. Next base: position 20,140 of record JAJBVG010000038.1, read on the forward strand.
GGCGACCAGATGCTCACTCTCTCCACTTGCAGCTACCACACCGACGAAGGACGGTTCGTGGTGGTGGCCCGGCGCACCGAATGAGCTTTTGCGATGTGAATTGAGGCGATGATCTCCGAAAGTCGATGCAGAGGTTTGTTGAATACTATTACAAGACGAAGCGAATATAATGCTTGACTAACGTCAAATGATATGATATTCTATTATCACCATAAAGAGTGCGCGAGGGACAAGCCCGTTGACCGCACAGCAACCTGCCGATTGGTAAGGTGCTAAAGCTTGATTCGATGGGGTTTATAATGTTATTTCGGCACCCATCGAGGACGATGGGTGCTTTTCTTTGCGCTTTTCAAAGGAGCGCAATATCATGGTCAAAATCGAGAAGGCAGCAAAAGAGGCTAAGAAAGAGATCAAGAGGTCAATCATGGCCAGGAAGTGTCGTATCCCGCGGAAGACCGTACACTTACAGCACTCACGAAGCTCAACGGCAGGGTCTATGTCTACTGTGGAGATGAGAAAACGCGACAGAAGTTTATTGAAGACGCGGAGAATGAATATTTTCATTACGGCGACGGCGTGTCGCTGCGGGAAAGAAAACCGGATTCCATTATGGCACTGAACAAGAACCAAACGGTCAATTTTATCGGTTTTGCGGGTACAATGGCTTTTCGATGGGCGGATCATTTCAATTCGGGTAAGGACGCGATCCCGCTGATTAAGGTCGATTACAGAAAGTATGTCGCGGGGTATAAGGATTTTATCTACAAGCCTTAACTAAAATATTATGTAACAGTCAACTTTGGTTTGCAGATATGTATTATCTGTGGTAAACTATCAGTATTGCTCCCGCAAAATTTGTCATGTGGACTGTTTAGAAGATGAGCGCTCTGTTTCTCAATTTCTGTAGTTATTACATAGCTCAACATCTACAAGACAATCCCCGTTCTGTATGCTTTTGAGGATTGACAACGACGATAAGATCTCTACAATCATTGTATGCGATACCGTGTAACGACTGAAGCCCTATTTGATTCATACGGCGGAATTCTTTTGATTTGGCAGGAAGTAAGGTTGAAATATTGTAATTGAGTATGATACAAAAAAAGAAGCACAAAACCAAGCCCCTAAAAAGCGAAAGAGCGGAGTTTGATTGCCGCTGAGCTATCTAGAAGTAGGAGCAATCACAAGATACCTCTGCCACAGAAACCTCACAACGCACAGGAGGCTAGTCAACCTTACGGTAGAGTTCTGGACTGTACGGCTCATTTGTCTTGAGCATATTGTAGATTGCCGTAAGCTGCCATTCTGGTAAGGCCGTGCTTGAAAGAGCGTCCGACACACATAACCGAAGCTGGATCTGCTCACCTTCACGAACTCTGTAGTGTGCCTGCTTCCGCAAGCATATTCTAACAAATCAGGACTCGTTGCGATAGAAGCAATTGTGTTTCGTTCCCTTTGATGCCTTGGAACGCAGCGGAAAGGAATGGTCATAATAATGACAGCAGTACACAACAGCCCATATAAGGGTTCTCTGACCAGAGAGCAGTTTTTGTTTTATGAGATGCGGACAACTGCGAAGCTGATGGCAGAAGGGCTATCTGAGCAGGACATTGTTGACCGCATCGTGACGGAAAATCTATTTCAGTATCCAACGGAGAAGTCCCTGCGCAATCTGTCCCATGCCTGTATCAACAGACTGAACGCTATGAACGACAGGTCGCTGGTTGTTGCCATCGCAGAGCAGCCTTCTGACGTGGCAAAGCAAATCTGCCTCTATGCCATGATGAAGCATCAACGGCTGGTCTGGGATTTTATGATTACCGTGATTGGCGAGAAGTACCGTTTAAGGGACAGTTCCTTTGGTAGAATAGACTTGAACGTATTCTTCCTGCGTTTACAGGAGCAGGACGATAGCGTGGCCTCCTGGTCTGACAGCACGATTGCCAAAATCAAATCTGTCCTTGTCAGGGTGCTGGTGGAGACGGAGTACCTGGACAGTAACAGAGCGAGCCACCTGAACACGGTTTTGCTGAATCCAATTTTGGAAAATGCGATCAGAAGCAACAACGATGAGGCGGCGCTCCCGGCGTTTAACTGCTTCTCAATAGGAGGGTATCGACTGATGGGTGAGATAAAGGAACGATTGGATGGCTTGCGGGCTTTGATGCAAGAGGACGACTTCCTGGATGGAAAGGGACTGAGCAACGAGGTCAATATTCGTATTTTCTGTTATGATGCCGCTGATGAGATGACCGTCCGGCATTTCATCCGGCAGATCAAATCAGACCAGTCCATGCGCTGCCGGATCGTGGAGTGCGATATTTACAAGGTGTTCCTGGAAATCTGTGACGATATGGACATCACCGAGGCCATCCCGGATATGGAAGAAGCGGACGGCGGTGATTATCTGTTGGAACAACTCCATTCAGCCATTGGTGTGGAGGAATTCATTGAGAAGATTCAATACTCCCCTCACAAGCGGGGCGATGTTCTGCTGCTGACTGGCGTTGGAGATGCGTTCCCCTTCATGCGGGTACATACGCTTCTGGAAGCCTTGCAGCCGTATTTTTCAGATATTCCGATTCTGGTCATGTACCCTGGAGAATTTAACGGCTATTATCTCAGGCTCTTTGATCGCCTGGAACCCAACGATTACTATAGAGCGTTCAATATCATTTAAGGGAGGGCAAGCACTGTGTTGATTCGTAATATGTTTGCCGATGACATCAATCGTAAAATCAACGGCGTAGTACAAGTGAATCAAATTGTTGATGATGTAGTCGAGCGGGAAGTAAAGGAGTATGTCATTACCAAAGAGTTGAAAAAGCATTTCATCACTTTTTTTAACAACTATGGAGATGGCTTTGACAACCCCACCGCCGACATCGCCGTTTGGATTTCCGGTTTTTTTGGAAGTGGTAAATCGCACTTCTTAAAGATGCTCTCCTATATCCTGGAGAATAAGAAAATAGGCGACACCACTACCGTTGAGATGTTCCGCCGCAAATTTGAGGACGACCCGGCCACCTTCATGCTGATTGACCAGGCGACCCGCTATGAAACGCAAACAATTCTGTTCAACATCGACATTGAAGGCTCCATCAACAAGGACAAGACCGCCGTTCTCCGTGTCTTTGCCAAGATGTTCTATAACCACCTGGGTTTTTATGGCGAAAACCTGAAGGTTGCCATGCTGGAGCAGTACATTGACCAGTTAGGCAAAACCGAGGAGTTCCGTCGGGTGTTCGAGGAGAAGAAGGGCAAGCCCTGGGTGGAACAGCGCCGTGCCTTTGCCTTCAACGGGAAAGCCATTATCCCGACGCTGATGGAAGTGCTGGATATGAGCGAGGAGGACGCTACCGCATGGTTCCGGGATAAAAGCTCTGTGGAGTTCTCCATTGCCCAGCTTGTCAACGACATCAAAGCCTATGTAGACAGCAAGCCGAAGAACTTCCGTCTGCTGTTTATGATCGACGAGGTAGGCCAGTACGTTGGCACAGACACCGATATGCTGCTGAATTTGCAGTCCCTGACCGAGAAGATCGGCAGCGAACTGGATGGCAGAGTGTGGGTCGTCTGCACTGGGCAGGAAGCTATCGATGAAATTATCAGAGTTCGTGCTGATGCATTTTCTCGAATTCAGGACCGGTTTAAGACACGCCTGAGCCTGTCATCTTCCTCTGTGGATGAGGTGATTCAGAAGCGTATTTTGAAGAAAAAGGCTGATGTCACCCCTAGACTGGAGAGCCTGTATGCCGAAAATGATTCCGTTCTCCGCAATCTGTTCAGCTTCAAGGGTGCTATTTTGGACATCAACGGTTACACGGGACCATCCGAATTTTCGGAGAATTTTCCTTTTGTTCCTTATCAGTTTATCATCTTGCAAAAGGCGCTTAACGAAATTCGAAAGTACGGAAATTCCGGTAAGAATATGTCTAGTGGAGAGCGTTCTATGCTGGAGTGCTTTCAGATTGCCGGCCAACTCATGCAAGAGCGTGATGAAATGGCGCTAGCACCATTTTATCTGTTTTATCAGCCAATCCACAACGTACTGGACGGCTCCATCCGCCGAGTGATCGAACGTTGCCAGAAGGCGGCGGACACCGGTGCCGGAATTGAAGATTTTGACGTAAATGTGTTAAAGCTTCTGTATCTAATCCGCTATGTGAATGATATACCTGCCAACGTGGATAATATTACGATTCTCATGGCTGAAGACATCCAAACGGAGAAAATCACCCTGCGGGCGACTGTCCGGGAGTCTCTTGACCGTCTGCTCAGCCAGAACTATATCGGCAGAACCGGTGACACTTATAACTTCCTGACTGATGAGGAGCAGGACATCCAGCGAGGAATCCGAGATGCCCATGTGGACACCATTTCCATCGTTGAGCGCATTGCTCACATGATTTTTGGGGACATCTATACGGCCAAAAAGTATCGTTACGGCAGATACGACTTCTCCTTTGACCAGATGGTGGACGGCGTGACTGTGGGCGCTATTACTGGAGGGATGCGGCTGAAATTTCTGACCGTCGCCGCCGATGCTTCGGAGAAATTGAAACTACATTTGATGGCAGAATCTTCTAGGCAGGCCCTCGTCGTGCTGGGGGATACCCCTTATTATGAATCACTGGAAAGTGCCATGAAGATTCGCAAATACAAAAAGCAACGTAACATCAACCAGCTTCCCCAATCTGTACAGAACATTATAAGTGTACAAACGGACAAAGCAACTCAGCTCGAAGCAGCCGCTATGGAGGAGCTGAAAAACGCTATCGTCTCCGCACAGTTCTATGTGGACGGGGAGCAAATCGAAATCAAGGGCGGCGACGCCAAATCCAAACTGGATCAGGCGCTGGAATACCTGGTCGTTCATGTTTATGATAAACTGGATTTAATAGCCAAACACGCTCAGAGCGATGCTGATATTTTTGCGATTCTCTCCGGCACCAACCAGGCCATTGATGGGATGGAACCGAACCGTGACGCTGCCGCCGAGGTGGAGGAATACCTGATTATGCAGGATCGGAAGAGAATGCCCACCTCTATGGCGGATGTCCAGTCCCGGTATCAAGGTATCCCCTACGGCTGGAAGGAAATCGACATCGCCGCCGTGGTCGCTCTGCTCATCTACCATCAGAAAGTCACCGTCAAATACGGCGGAGCCACTGTCCAGCCCAACAACCCCAAGTTGCCAGATATGCTGCGTAAAAAGAGCGAGATCGGCAAAACCAGCATCTCCATCCGCAAATCTCCGTCCCTCCAGAAGATGAAGGCTGCCAGGGAGTTCCTGCGGGAATACTTCGACGTGATGGATGTGCCGGACGACGAGGACAGCCTGATTGCCTTTATCGTGGACAAGTTCACGGCGCAGAAGACCCATTATGAAGACCTGAAATCCCGCTATTCCAACGGGCGCAAATACCCGGACGGGCCATTGGTCACGGAATCCATTCAACTTATCTCTGTCGTCCTCTCTCAGCAGAAGGATAATATCGCACTGATCGACCGGGTGCTGCGGGACAGTGAGAAGCTGCTGGACAACAAGGACGATATGCAAAACGTGGAGAGCTTCTTCAAGTCCCAGGTGCAGGTGTTTGACGCCGCTTTCCAGATGGAGGCCGACCTCCGGGTGGACAACGACTACCTCTCCACCGTCAAGGAAGCCTACGACGCCATGAACCGTATTCGGCTCCTTGTGGTGGTGCAGAGCAGCAAATTCAACTATCACTGCATCCCGGAGCTGAACCGGCTGATGGATACCGTTCGTGCCGGTCACGATGAACTGATGGCGAAAAAGCGGGATGAGCTGAAAGAGGTCATTCAGCAGTGCATGAGTGCCATTCACACCGCCGCAGGCGGCGACCTCCATGCCAGAGACGCCGTGCAGAAAGCCGACCAATACTACGACCAGAAGAAGTCGGAAATTGCCGCCGGTAAGACCCTGAACTATCTGGACGGTCTGATGGTTCCCATGTGGCAATATAAAGACAACGCCCTTGCCCACATCGAGGCTCAACTGGCACCCCCGAAGCCGCCCGTTGAACCGCCCAAGCCGATTCCCGGCGGCGGAAAGCCTACCCCGCCGCCTCGCAAGGTGTACAAGACCATGTACCGGCAGAGTATGTTCCCGGCCAAGACGCTGGAGAGCGAGGCCGACATCGACGCATATCTGGCGCAGAGGAAACAGCAGATGATGCAGCTCCTGAAAAGCTGCGATGGCATCAAAATCCAGTAAGGAGTGCCGCTATGGATAAAAATGCGATAAAAAAATACGCAACCTGGGCGAGACGGGAGCTGATTTCCCGTGTGTCCCAGAAGGCTGCGTATTACGAAATTACAGAGGAACACCACGGCAAAGTCGGGGACGACCACATCGGTGGCCGGGTGCTGACCGCTGTGGAAAAAAACCAACGGGACGCCCTCATTTGCCGCATCCAGCGGGAGGGCTATGAGCAGGTCATGGAAGAAGTGGCCTATACCTGGTTCAACCGGTTCTGCGCTCTGCGGTATATGGAGGTCAACAACTACCTCCCCACCCATATCCGGGTGTTCACCGATGAGGAGGGCGCTTTCAAGCCCCAGATTCTCACCGAAGCCATCAATTTGGAGCTGGACGGGCTGGACATGGAGAAGGTCTATGCCTATAAGGACGCCAACGAGCAGGAGCAGCTCTATCGCTATCTGCTCATCACCCAGTGCAACGCCCTGAGCAGCATCCTGCCGGGGATGTTCCAGAAAATCGAGGACTACACCGAGCTGTTGCTGCCGGAGAACCTGCTGCGGGAGGGGTCTGTCATCGAGCGGATGGTCACGCTCATCCCGGAGGAGGACTGGACGAATCAGGTGCAGATCATCGGCTGGTTGTATCAGTATTACAACGCTGAGAAAAAGGACGAGGTTTTCGCCGCCCTGAAAAAGAACGTGAAAATCACCAAGGAGAACATCCCCGCTGCTACCCAGCTTTTCACCCCGGACTGGATCGTGCGCTATATGGTGGAAAACTCTCTGGGTCGCCTCTGGGTGGAGGGACACCCCAACGACGAGCTGAAAGCGGGCTGGAAATACTATCTGGACGAGGCCGAGCAGGAGCCAGAGGTGCAGGCACAGCTTGCCGAAATTCATAGGGAGTATTCTGCCCTGAACCCCCAGGACATCCGCTGTATTGAAATCCCCACTCAACTTTTAATACAATTTGGCGATAGCTTATGTGCCTGAGTTCAGGTGGGGACAAATCCTCCGAGGTGGGGACACCTTTTGGCGATAGCTTGTTAGACTATATTCATGGAGGAATTATTGATGAGTAATGAAAATAAATCTCGAAAAAACAAGATTCAGGAATCCTTCCTTGATACAGGAACAGATGCTGTAATAGATTGGGGAAATGATTTTATTAAAACAAATACGCCAAAAGCGTTAAATACAGTCACGGAGAAGGTTAAGGAATTAGTTTCTTCGATAGCTAATAAAAGAAGCAAATCTCTTACTGATAGTATTCATGAAACAATATTTGCTGGTGTAGAGATTGGAGAGCAAAATAAAGAACAATCTTTTATCAAGGCTATGAGGGTATTGGAATACGATGACGAACAAATTTCCTTGATTTTGGAAACCTCTAGGAATTTCTTGGTGACGAGGGAAGAAGTCGAATCAGAAATGCGAAAGTAGATATTACAAAAGAGTTGCGTTGCCAGCAAGATATGAACTGAAAACGCAACTCTTTGCTTTAATTTAGGATTTTATTTCCAGCCCGTTTTTAAACGTGAACCGAATATCGTCCTTCGAATACACAGTGGCATAATCCACCAGCGTGCACCATGCCTCCGGGTCGAATTTTGTCAGAATGGCCTTCCTTGACCGGAGGGCCTTCTGAAAATCGGTGAGCGCCGCTCTCGAAAGTTCTTTCTGCTTAATTTGCTCGGTGACAGCGTCCAATTGTGCTTTCGTCACGTTGTACCGCTCCGTAAGAGCATCATAGCGTTGCTGGTATTCTCTCTGGTCGAGGGCATGATGGGCGTTCTCCGTTATGGCCTTCTGTACCAGTTCTGTGACAAGTGCCAGTTCATCGGACAAGCGGCCATGTTCTACGGAAAGGCTGTCAGTATCGTACACACTGGCTTTAACCAAGTCGATGTCCGCAATAATGGAGTCCCGGTTTTTCAGCAACTGATTGACTGCGGAAACGAACTTCTCCTCAATTTCTCCATCTGTCAGGTGGGGAGTGTGACATTTGGTATCCCCCTCAAATTTGTGATTGCACTGCCAGACTACCCTTCGGTATTTGTCATTGGAGTGCCACACCTTCGAACCGTACCAACTGCCGCACTCCCCACATTTGATTTTCCCGGAAAATGTATGGATGCCGCTATGTCTGTATCTACCTGCGTTACGCTGGGCCATCTCCCGCTGCACCATCTCAAAGGTATCTGGGTCAATGATGGCCTCATGGTCACCTTCCACATAGTACTGGGGTATTTCCCCCTCGTTGACCTTTGTTTTCTTCGTCAGAAAATCTGTGGTGAATGTTTTCTGGAGCAGGGCATCGCCTTTGTATTTTTCGTTTTGGAGTATGGACTTAACTGTAGACTGGCTCCATTTGTCTTTCCCTGCGGGGGACTTGATGCCTTCTCGTGTCAGTTGCGTGGCGATACCACTGGGCGTTTTCCCCTCCAGGAACAACTGATAGATTTTCCGGACAACTGCTGCCTGTTCCTGGTTGATTACAAGTTCCCCATTCGGGCCCCGGTCGTAGCCCAAGAACCGTTTGAACGGAACAGTTACCTTCCCGTCTGAGAACCGTTTCCGCTGGCCCCAAGTGCAGTTTTCTGAAATGGAGCGGCTCTCCTCCTGGGCAAGGCTAGACATGATGGTGATCAGCAGTTCACCCTTACCGTCAAAGGTCCAGATGTTCTCCTTCTCGAAATAACATTCTGTACCATTTTCCTTCAACTGGCGTATGGTGGAAAGGCTGTCCACCGTGTTCCTCGCAAATCGACTGACCGACTTGGTGATAATCAGGTCTATCTTACCAGTCAGAGCGTCGGCGACCATTCGCTTGAATCCTTCCCGATGCTTGGTGCTGGTTCCCGTTATCCCTTCGTCTGTATAGACCCCCACGAACTCCCAGTCATCCCGTGCCTTGATGTAATTGGTGTAATAATCGATTTGCGCCTCATAACTGGTGAACTGGTCATCGTGGTCAGTAGATACACGGGCGTATCCAGCAACCTTCCGCTTTGTCTGCTCTGTGATGGGCATGGATGTAATTTGGGTGCGAGTAGCCGGTATCGTAGTTACTTTTCTTTGCGCCATGCTTTCCCACGCTCCTTCCTCAACTGTTTCATGTGTTCGCTCATCTGCTGTCTTCTTTCCGGCGGGTAGGCATCCTTGATGGATTCTTGGAATTTAGCTCTCTGCTCATCTGTCCACGGCCTACCCACGCGCTTTGGCGGCACCCACTCACGGCTGTTCGTTGTCCCGTCTTTAAAGACGAATGTGACCTCTGATGCGGAGAGAATGTCGATGTGGTCAATCCGCTCACGGAATAATCCTTCATCGAACTCTGCTACGCCAAGTACATCCGCCGTCAACGATTTCAGTAAATCCTCACGCAGGCCGACGGTATCACAGCCATTATGCTCAGCGCATCTCCAATACCGCATCTTCCCGCCCTCGGCGTCCACCTTTTTCTGAAATGCTCCCCGGAAGTTGCAGCCGCAGTGGACGCATTTCAATTTTGCCGTAAAACAGGATGCTCCCTTCGGATTCGTACCTGTCTTTCTTCTCTGTGCTGACACTCTCGCTCGATATTCAGGAGTCCAGCAATCCTGGTGTCCTGTCGGAGTGCAATCACGCTCAGTGATCGTTCCGTCTTTCAGGTGGAACTCCAACTTATATCGCTCCGGTACGTTAATGATGTCAATTTGCTCCAGGAAAGCAGCGGAGTCAAATTCCTCCAGTCCCAGCACGTCACAACAGGCATCTATCAGCTTTTGCTGGATAATTGAGCCACCAACCGGGCAGCGTCCACCGACTTTCTTTCTTGCCCCACACATCCAGTACTCACGTGGATTTTTATCCGGTTGCTGGTTGTGGATGTAACTCACCCCGCAATAGGGGCACTTGATTTTCCCTGTAAAGCAGGTAGTGTTGAGTGCCTTATTTGCCAGAGGGCCAAGTTCTCTGCGCCGCGCCATCTCGTCCTGGACGAACTGAAAGGTCTCCATGTCGATAATCGGCTCGTGCGTGTTCTCTACATAGTACTGTGGCAGTTCCCCGTGGTTATTCTTTTTATGTTTTGAAATGGGATCGGCAACATACTGCTTTTGAAGCAGGAGGTTCCCTGTGTAGGTAACGTTGGTGAGTATGTGGTGGATGTTGGAATCCCGCATGACACATCCGTTGATGCTGCGAATGCCCTCGGCTTCCAGTTCCCGTTCCGTCTCCAGCCGTGATTTTCCATCGAGAAAATTCTGAAAGATGCGCTTCACGATTGCCGCTTCTTCCGGTTCGACCACCAACCGGTCGTCTTTCCATCGGTAGCCCAGTATTCGAAAGTGGCCGTTTGGGATGCCTTCCTGCATCCGCTTTCGGATGCCCCACTTTACATTGTTGCTGATGCTGATAGACTCCTCCTGGGCAAAGGATGCCAGGAGCGTCAGCATGACCTCACCGTCTCCGGACAAAGAGTGGATGTTCTCCTTTTCAAACCACACCTCAATGCCAAGTTCCTTTAAGTGCCTGACCGTCTCCAGCAGGTCAAGAGTATTCCGTGCGAACCGGGAGATGGACTTGGTCAGAATGATGTCAATCAGTCCGGCCTCGCAGTCCGCTAGCATCTGTTGGAATTCTGCTCGGTCAGTTTTGGTTCCGGTTATGCCTTCATCGGCGTACACGCCAGCGTATTCCCACTCCGGGTTCTTCTGAATCAACTCGCTGTAGTAACTGATTTGAGCAGAGAGGGAATGGTGGAGCCGCTCACTTTCCACTGAAACTCTGGCGTAAGCAGCGACCTTCTTTCGCGCCGGTATGGCCGGTATCTGCGGCTCGATTTTCGTTATTTTCTTCAAAGTATCACCTTCTTTCAGTAGAATTAATCACTCTAAAAGGCTGTAAAGTCAACGGTTTTCTGAAAATAATGTACCCAAAACCGGCTGGTATTTTTCGAGCATGATTGTATCAATTTTTGCGTAATCCTCCTGCGTAATTTTGCCTTCTTCAAGCATCTGACGAAAGCACAGCATGGACGCCTGGTAGTTCTTCTCTGCTTCAAACTGTTTTTCATCCATTGCCGTTACCTCCCTTAAACCGGCTGCGAATATAGCAATCGTGGGAGCAGTATTTTCGACCGGCGTTGCCATAGGAGACGAATTTCCTTCCGCAACCAGCACAGACGATAGTGTAATAAGCTTTGTGTTTTCCGCTGTCAGGGTGCGCTTTCCACCAAGCCCTGCGGCACTCCGTGGAGCAGAACACGGGTTGCTTTCTTCCATGAACGACGGGGATGTCGTTGCCGCAAAACTTGCAGCGCAGAGCAACAGAAGAAATGGGTGCAACAGTCATAGTGGCTCTGTGCCGTTGGCAGTATTTTTTAACGGCATCCCGTGACGCACCGGCCTTGTCTGCTATCGTTGCATAGCTGCAGCCCTGTGAACGCATATTCTTAATCAGTGTTTTTTGCTCATCGGTCATAGTGGTTTCCTCCGGGTATGCTAATAGGCGGACAGCATCCAGCCTCTACTTTCCACTGGAGAAAAACACACGATTTGAGCGAAAAAATTTAGGGAGCGTTGCAAAACAAAAAAACAGCAACGCTCCCGTTTTTTTGTTTTGCAACGCTCCCAATAAACATGATCTTCGGAGATTTGGCCCCCACCATAGCAGAGGTGCGTTTCCGCTCTTGCCTTCTTTGGTTACACCCCTGTTACAGTGTAACGGCATTCACAGAATGCATACCTATTCTCATGTAGTACTTATGTTCTTATTTGCATATTCAAATCTAGCTTTCACTTTGTTTGCTAATGGAATCGAATTTGTAAGCTCACTTGCCATGAAACATTGGGCCATGAATTCATGTATATCATCATTAAAATCATCCCGATATCTATCAAAGAGTTCCTGAATAATGCTGTCATCTGCAAGATTGTAATTATAAGCTATGGCATGGCCAATTTCATGCAAGGTAAGGCGCTTAACAAACAAGTTCCCTTCTAAGCACTTAATTAGGGCCACATCGAAATCTGCGGATTTAATACATGAATTCTTCTTCAACTGCTCCGAAAATATGGATTCTTTGGCATCCATGAATTCAGCAATTGATTTGGTTTGATGCGGATTTAGGTTTTTGTTCCCAGATAGTAATTGTTTGCATTTTCGTTCCAATAAATCAGCACGCTTTTTATTATCTTCCACTTTCTGTATTAGTTCGTTATTCTCTATCGGTAAATTAGACATTCTTATATGATTGAATCCTATCAATTTATCGATATCATTATACCTTGCCATGTAATCCCTTTTGCTGTAAGGAATCCCATCCTTATCATGTAAATAACTATAAATGCTGAATTTTTCATCATAGTGATCCCAATGGTAGAAATCGCACACAAAATTCAACTGCATTCCAGGATATTTCTCAATATATTCTTGAATTATCGACCTAATACTTTGAATTTGATTGTCGTTAAGCCCATCACTTCTGCCCTTGATAAATTCAAAACGAATGTCACTAAAATTCATGGATACATCCCCTTGTTCACCTACATTTTGATAAGTGATTTTATCATAAATCAAGAAATAAGTCAAAACACTCTTTAAACGCACATCTATGACTAGTTGATAAGACTAAAAAAACAGCCGGAGACGCATCACAACGATACGCCTCCGGCTGTCCTCATCTTACCCCAGCAGCTTGCCCCAGGTGTTCTCCCCAACGATGCCGTCCACCGTGAGGCCCTGAGCCTCCTGATACTGTTCCACAGCATCCTCGGTCTTGCTGCCGAAGACACTGTCCTTATCCAGGCCGCAGCCCAGCGCATAGTTCAGCAGGATCTGCAGGACTGTTACCTGCTGGCCCTTGTTCCCGTTTCTCAGCGTGTCCATGTTATGCACCTCCGTTCCCTTCAGATATAATTCACGCTCCGCCTTGCGCCGATTCACCAGGCCGGACAGCACTTTGCCGCCCGTCTTGTTGTACAGCAGCATGGCATCCGCAATCTCGGACACCGTGCGGTTCTTGCACAGCTTCTTGAGGTTGGCCTGCCCACAGTTGAAGGCGAAGCTGGTCAGCGCGGAACGCTGGTTTTCGTTCAGAGCCGCCGTGACCGGCACATAGCTGGTCAGGCCGGTGCAGTCCCAGAACTTCTTCACATCGACTTTCAGCAGCTCGTTGGCCTTGGCGCTGGTGATTTTCATCCCCTTGCAGACAGCCACGCCGTCCACTTTGCCGGTATGACCGTAGCCAATTGTCCACACGCCCGCACAGTCCTGATAGGCGGTCAGCCGCAGGCCCTCGTACTGCTTGATAAGCGCGAGACCTGCGGCGTTGATGGTGTCACTCATCGTCATCACCACCCTTCAGACCGCCAAACAGAGCCACCAGCTTGTCCGGCATCAGGTCGGGGTCAATTTTACAGATGTTCTCGATGGAACTGCCGACCTCCATCACGCAGATGTAGCCGCAGACAGCGCCCGCAATGGGGATGGTGGCCCCCAAGTCAACATACCCCTGGGCGTAGTCGATGAGGATTCCCAGCAGGATGATGAGGAGCAGACCGACCTTGTGAAGCAGGCCCTCCCGCATGATGGAAGAAGAGAAGGTCTTGGTGGCGATGGCCTGTACCAGACCGGTGATGAAGTCGAGCGCAATGAACGCGCAGGTGATCAGATAGCTCATGATGATTCCTCCTCAGTAAGTCAGTTCAACGTAGCCATAGGTGTAATCGTCGCTGACCTTCCGGGTCTGACGCTTGCACACCTTGCTGGCATTGTAGTTGATGGTGTTCAGGGTGCTGCCGTCCTTACAGGCCAGCAGCTCGGTGTGGGTGGCGGTGGACTTGCCGGAAGACTTGAACTGCACCAGGTCACCGGGTTTCGGTTCGTAGTTCCCACCCTTGACGTGCCAGATGCCCTTCTTGCGGGCTTTCGTTTCCAATTTGGCGGCAGTTCTGGAAATCAGGGAGCCAAGGTCGGTTCCCTGAGAGGCTCCCCACATGGCACCCACAGTGCAGTAAGCCTCGCTGGTGGGTTTGGGGTCGGATTTGCCGCTGTCCGTGCTGTTGTACCACGCGATGGCCTTGCTGCCGGGTTTCTTCCCCAGCCAGCTCTCGCCGTGGAGCAGCGCTGCCGCCTGCCGGTCGGAGATTGCAATCAGATAGGCGTCATGCACCCAGCGGTACACACCGTCCACCAGCACGGGCAGATATACCTTGTTCAGGGAAGTGTTGCTGAACTTCCCGCAGTCGTCCGTCTGCACCACCTGTCCGGCGGTCAGTTTGACCACCTGCTTGCCGGTCTTGCTGGAGGGGAAATCCCGCGCCGCGACTGCCTTCTTCACAACATAGTAACTCATAGCCTTAGTCCTCCTTTTCCTCTTTGGCCTTTTCAGCTTGCTGTTTTTCCTGCTCGATGGCGGCTCTCTCCAGTTCCACCAGCTGGTTCCGGACAAGGTCCAGAGCCAGCCGTGCGTTTACCGGAGACAGGCCGCTCTCCTGCACCAGCTTTGCCAGCGCGACGAGAAAGTCGTTGGTCTTCGTGTTCAGCATGATGATTCCTCCTTTGTATTCGCCGCGAGAGCCGTTTCCAGTTGCTCGATGCGGCGCTGCTGATGTTGTACCATCGCCACCAGCGGGGCGATGAGTTCCTCATAGGACAGGTACCATTGAAGCTGCTCGTCCGGCAGCTCTTCGCTGTATTCCGCATGGTCATCTCCAATGACGCTTGCGCTGAACAGAGAAAGGTCGCCTACAGTGGCGAGCGCCGTGTCCCTGACATCCTGGGCGATGAAGCCCATGTGTTTGCGGTGGCTGTCCCCGTTGATGAAGTCGTACTCCACAGCGGTCAGGCCCATAATGAGCTGCTCGTAGTCCTCCGTCAGCGGCTTGACGTTCTGCTTTAGCTTGCGGTCGGACAGCGATTCTTCACTGCTTCTGTATACCGTGTTGACGTAAATGCGGCGGTAACGATAAGAGCTGCCGCCGAAATCGTAGGTATTGGTGGATGCCGGGTCGATGTCGTTGACGATTTTGCAGAGGTTCAGATAGGCGTAGTAAGTGCCGGTGTAGATACAGCGAAGCTCACTGTCGCAGTAGGTCAAGTCGCCGTCCCCATCAGCGTAAATGGCTCTGGTGGGGTAAATGTCGATGCCGCTGCATTTTACTTTTCCCCAGCCTGTTACCGAATAGGGGATAATAGCGTTAGACCAGGCATCCCCCGACTTTTTCCAAATCAAATACTGGTTTAACGCAGTTAAGGAACTGCCAGTGGCCTTAATGCCAAATTCCGCATCTACGGTCGTTGATACCGTGCTGTCATCCGTTGTCGCGTCCCAGACCGTTACGCTTGTGCCGTACTGCTGGACAAATAAGGATGAAGCATACGTATGACCACTGTTTGCGTCGGTGTTGGACGAGTTGGAGATGGTCAGGGGTCCTATCGTCCCGCTTTTTGCGGTGATGACCCCGGCCTTCGTTACCGAGAACGTACTGCCCAGAGAGATGCCGTCCGTCCCCACATACACACCGCTGGCCGTGGAACTCAGGGATGATTTAGAGTTATAAAGGGCGCTGCTCCCAATGGTGAATCCGCCGATGGTGCCGCTGGTGGCTGTGATCTTCCCGGTAAAGGTGCCGTTCGTGGCAACAATTGTCCCGTCCGCAGCCAGGGAGAAGTTGTCGCTGCTGATGACCAGCTGTCCGCTGGTCAGTTCGATGCGGTCGGCGTTGGCCGATAGTTTTGCCACATGGGTCGTTTCGCCGTTGCTGTCCATCTCGTCCTCAATGGTCAGCGCCAGGCTTGCGGAGACTGCTTCGACAGCGGAGTCTGTATCCTCCGGAGCCGGAGTCCAGTCGGTGGACATCGTTCCCTTTTCGAATTTGATGTAGGCGATGTCAAAGGTGTCGCCGTTTTCGATATTGGGGATGTAAAAACCGATGTACCTGGTCACGGTGTCCGAGGAATAGTAGTCATAGGGAACGCCAGTAAAGCTGGCAACCGCCCACTCGCCCACACCGTCCCCATCGCCGATGGAACTGCCCAGTGAAGTCAGCGACAGACCACCATCCGCAAGCACAGACCCGGCGTAGAGGACGATTTCCCAGTCAGCGGAAAGCCTGTATTTCACGGTGATGGTGTACTTTTCGTCCGCCTGGAAATCGACCGCGTCAGAGAGTTTCAGCCACAGGCCGTAAATGCCGCTGCTGGAGTTGATTTTCTCCATCCGCACATATCCATCGCAGGCGGTCAGGGATACATTCGCGGAATAGTCCGTGGGATACCAGACCCAGTTGCTCAGGTCACTGTCCTCGGTATAGCTGCCAGAGGTCAGAGCGTAGTTCCGTCCACCTACGGAGATAGCGGACACACTGGCGACAAGGCTGTTCGCTGTGCTGGTCAGTTTATTGATTGCCAGCGTGTTGTCACTGACCGATGTGGAGATGGCGGTCAGCGCATCATAATAAATCGTCCCCGCATTTAGGTCGATGAGCAGGCCGGTCCCCTCGTCCGCGTCGTAGTTTTGCGATTTCAGGATGCCGGAGGTCAGTTCCCCTACATTGCCCGTGATGGCGGACAGTACGGACACATTGAGGTTTCCCGCCTCGATGGTGTTGGCGGATATCTTGTCCCCGGTGATGGTCTCGGCGGCGATTTGGTTCGCCGTGATGCTCTGGGCGACAATGCAGGTGCCGTTGATGTAGTTCTGGTACTGCTCCTCGGATAATTCCGTCTCGGTCAGGCCGCTGGAGGAGACGTTGATGGCATAGACGATACCGCCCTCGCCGGTCAGCAGAAGCCTGTCCACACTGAGTGTCCCGGTGGTTATCACATCGGCGTTGATGGTCACACCGTTCAGAGTGCCGGTGACGCTCCCGTCCACCACCGTCATGTTGGTCAGCAGGCCCACATTGGCGAACAGCGTCCCCACATCCGCCACAGCTACGTTTGCCAGGTCTACCGTAGCGTACTGCGCTTTGAGTTGGGCGGTGGTCAGGTAGTTGGTGTTGAGGTCGGTAATGGTGGCGTAAGTGGATTTTATGACCGAGGCCGTGATATAGTTGGAGGCCAGATAGTCGCTGGTCACATACTTGGCGGCGATTTGCGTTGAGGTCAAATAGCCCAGTTCAGCCACAGCCGCCGACAGGTTGTCCGTCTGGACATACGAGGCAGCGATCTGGGGGCAGTCAGATAGCCCAGTTCGGCAATGGCGGCGTTCAACTCATCCGCAGCCACATAGTCGAAGTCGGCTATGATGGCTCTGACCGTCTCGGCAGTTATAGCACCCGCCGCAAGGGTCTGGATGCTGGCGTACAGCGTCTCATATCGCTGTGTCTGCTTTGCCTCCAGCGCGGCGGTGCTTGCCGCCACCAGGTCGTCAATGGTGGACACCAGAGAACGGCTGGACACCACAGTGGAGTTGGAGAGCGTGATGCTCTCATATCGCTCCAGCAGCGTGTCGTAGACTGTCTCCGTCACCTTGCTGGACACCTCAAGGCCCAGCTTGGCGATGTAGACGTGGACGGTGTCGCACAGGCTGACCTGCTCCGCCGCCGCGATGCCGGCGTAATCCGGCGTCTGCCAAAGCTGAGCGAAGTTTATCTCGATGTCCACGTCCGGCGTGGTATAGCTGGTGGATTCCAGGTAGCTCTCGGCATAGGCGCGGAGTTCCGTCTCGCTGGGTTGCTCCTCAAAGACGGTGCTGCAGTCCAGCACCCGGATGCGGTACTCGGTGGCGCCCTCCGCCAGAACCAGTTTTTCCGGCAACTCCACATACACCTCATCGTCCCCGTCCATGCCTTTCCAGAAGGGGTGTATCCCGGTGATCACGTCCCCTGCGTCCTCGGTCATGGTCAGGTCGACCAGGTTCTTGCCGTAGACGATGCGGACGTTGTTGTCGCTGCCTCTGGCCTTGTGGAGGATGACGTTGTACCAGTCCCACTCAAACTCGCCGCCATAAGTGTCCAGGATGGAACCGTCTATCCCGCCCAGGCAGTTGCGGAGGGAGTTGGGTTCGCTGATGCTCAGCGCCGTGTCCGACTCGATGTCGGTGGAGAAGGTGAAGTCGCAGGTGGTGGTGGCGTTGGTTTTCAGGGAGAGGATAGCGGAGAGACAGCTTGCGCCGTAGACCGTGGAGGCTGTAATATAGTTCAGCTGATAGCTGACGTGCCGGGCCGCCACCTCCAGCGTTCCGGCAGCGTTGGTGACCACCTTGTAGATGCGGAAGGGCTGAGGCTCTGTTGCCACAGAAGGCTTCGCCACAATGACACAGCCCTTTTGCAGGCTGTCCGCGTGGATGCCGTCCGTGGGGTAGGTCAGTTTCAGTTCGTAGCTGCTGTTCCGCTTCTCCGTGACCTGACAGGAGATACAATCCGCCAGTTTCCCGATACCATTGGTCGTAAACGCGGTTTCAGTTGCGGAATATAGACAGGGTATCAAAGGGTCCACCACCTTGGAGTGATTGCAACGGAGGTGATGCCGCCGTCCCAGACGATGGTGTTCTCGCCGGGGGCCAGCAGTGGAAAGTCCTCCGAGTATATGGTGTCGTTGCAGAAGCCGTTTGCGTTGTAGGCATTCTGGGTTTCGCAGTTCAGGTCAACGTAATCGCTAAAAGAATAAATGACCACCGAGTAGTCCCCGATGGTCAGCGTCCCTTCATCCGTCCCGTAGACACGGATGAGGGGCTGTGCGTGAAAGGCGTAAGGATTCTCCAGCACGGCGCCGCTGGATGAAAGGGCCACTGGTTCCTGTCCGGTCTCGCTCCATCTTTGGGGCTTGCAGTTGAAGATCAGTTCCATCTCCGCCGCCTGCTGGCGGGTCACGTCAAAGGCCAGGGCGGAGGTACACACCGCCATGCGGAAGAAGTCCGGGTCGTAGGAATCAGTGAGTTTCTGATACCCCACCGGGGACAGCAGCCACGACTTGACTGCCGCCGTCTTGGCGGGGAGACCGTTAAAGAAAAACGCCTTGTACTTGATGTCCACGTTCTGGAACCGCCGGAGGCCCGTTCTGGCATTATCGGTTATCAGGTCGCCGTTGAGACCGGGAATGGAGGTGGCGGTCACGTCCGGCGCGGGAGCGTCATAGACGCCGGGGCCGGAGAGATACAGCAGGAAGTCCCGGCTGGAGGTGCCGTTGAAGGACAGATACTGCCGTCCTGATGTTCTCTTTGTATTGTACTGTGCATCTGCCATTGTCAGTTCCCCCTTTCCGGTCACTGGAACACAGCGTTGTCTTCTTCGAACATATCGCTGATTTTGTCCGCCACCATCTTCGCCAGCGCGTTGTCGTCCTGAGCGTTATAGCCGCTCACCACGACACTGATGCCGCCGAGGTTGGTGGTGTTCTGGTTGTTGTTGGTCGTGGTCGTTGTGCCGCCGCCAGCCAGCGCCAGTTCCGGCATCTGGAGGTCCACATCAGAGAGGTTCAGCGCATCGGTCACCACGCCGCTGATGGATTCCGCCACGGCTTTGGTCTCCTTCACTACACCGTCCATGCTGTCCCGGATGCCCTGAGACAGCAGCTCCATGAAGTCCGGCATATAGGTGTCAGCATCCGACAGGGGGCCTTCCTCCGGCAGAGAGAAGCCCAGGATGCTCTTGATTTTGTTGGCCACGCCAGTGACGGCGTTGGAGAGGGCGGAGATTTTGCTCTTGATGCCGTTGATGAGGTTCTGGATGATGTCCTTACCCCAGGAGGTGGCCAGCTTCTTGATGCTGTTGAAAGCGTTGCTGAAAGTGGTTTTGATGGACGACAGCTTGCTGGACACTGTGGATTTCAGGCTGTTCAGAGCGTTGGAGAAGGTGCTTTTGATGCTGCTCCAGGCAGAGGAGATAACGCTTTTCACGCTGTTGAAAATCGAACTGGTGGTGCTTTTGATAGCATTCCACGCAGTGGACACATTGCTCTTAATGCTGTTCAGGATGGGTGACAGCAGCGACTTGATGGCATTCCATACGCTGGAGATGGTGGATTTGGCAGCGTTGACTGCCGTGGTTATCGCTGATGTGATTGCGTTCCACACACTGGAGAAGGTGGACTGTATCCCGTTCAGCAGCGGCGTCAGGAAGGAAACGACAGCGTTCCAGATGTTCGTGATGGTGTTTTGGATGGCGTTCATGGCTCGTTCAATCAGAATTTGAATCGCCTGGAAAATCGTCTCGAAGAGGTAGCCAAAGGCAGTCACCAGCGGCTCAATGACCGAGTATACAGAATTCCACACAGAGGTGATGGTGTTATACACCGAAGTCCAGACTGTGGAGACCACGCTGTAGATGCTGTTGAAAACAGTGGTGAAGAAGGTGCTGATGGCTGTCCAGATGGTCGTGGCAACAGTTTGGATACTGGTCATGATGCCGGAAAAGAATGTGCTGATACCTGTCCAAATTCCCGTGAAGAAGGTGCTGATGCCTGTCCACACTTCGTTCCAACTGGTGCCGAACCAGCCCAGAATGACATCCGCCACGCCCTTTATCGTTTCCAGCGCAATGGAGAACAGGCTGGTGATGCCGTCCCAAACGCCTGAAAAAATCTCTGTGACGCCCGTCCACGCCTGCTGCCAGTCGCCGGTGAAAACACCGATAAACAGGTCGAAAAGTCCTGTGATAACGTCCAGGACTGTGGATAAAATTGTGGAGATTGTTGAAAACGCGCTCTCAAATAACGGCGCAAGAAGATTGCAGAATTCTGTCCACACGCCCTTGAGTACATCCAGCACGCCGCCCACACCCTCGAAACTGATACCAAGGGCCTCCAGTCGCTCTTTGATGCCGTCCACAAAGGAAGTTATCTTCGCCACGATGTCGTTCCAGATGGAGACTATCTTCTCACGGAACTCAGAGTTGGTGTCCCAGAGAGTTTTGAACGCCGCCACCAACACAGCGATAACGGCAACGACAGCAAGGATGGGCGCGGAGATGCCGGAGATCGCTGTGGCCAGCTTTCCGGCCATACCCGTCCCGGTCTTGATGTGATTGACCACCTTGAGGACGCTGACACCGAGGGAACTGAATCCCTGCATGGCCTTGCC
Organism: Clostridiales bacterium; assembly: GCA_020859945.1. GTDB lineage: Bacteria > Bacillota > Clostridia > Oscillospirales > Oscillospiraceae > Onthomonas. The sequence continues at coordinate 41,378 of JAJBVG010000038.1, forward strand.
CACTGTGCTTATTGCTTTCCCGATGACAATGAGCAGAGGCCCGATAGCGGCCACCAGCAGACCGACCTTCACGATGGTCTCCTTCGTTCCCTCGTCCATGTTGTTCAGCTTGTCCACAAAGCCCTGCAGCTTGCTGACAATATCCTTGACGGCTGGCATGAGAATTTGCCCAAAGGAGATGGCCAGTTCCTGTAACTGGGACATGAGGACGGTAAGCTGACCGGAGAGGTTGTCCTGCATGGTCTCCGCCATTGTCTCGGCGGCGCCGGTGCAGTCGGAGAGGCCAGCGGTGTACTGCTCAAAGCTGCCTGTAGACTCACCCAGGACGGTCATAAGTTCGGACTGAGCGGTCTTACCTGCCACCACATAGGCCAGGTTGGACTTCTGCTCGTCTGTCAGGCCAGCCCACACGTCCTGCATCCCGGAAAGAATGCTGGACAGGGATTTGACGTTGCCCTCCGAGTCGTAGACCTCCACGCCGTACTCCGCCAGCATATCCCGGCAGCCGGATGTGTTGTTGCCCAGACGGGTCATAATGGAGGAAAGGGCAGTACCGGCCTCTCCGCCCTTGATACCAGCATCAGCCATGACCATGAGAGCCGCCGTGGTCTCGTCCAGGCCGTAGCCAAGCTGCGTAGCGGTGGCGGCGCAGTTTTTATACGCCTCACCCAGTTGCTCGGTGCTGGTGTTGGAGTTGCTCATGGCGTAGGCCATTTTGTCCACCAGAGCGCCGGAGTCAGCGGCGGTCAGGCCGAAGGCCGACAGGTAATCGGTCACGATGTCCGATGCCGTGGCGAGGTCCATCTCGGACGCTGCCGCCAGGTTCAGGACACCGTCCAGACCATCTATCATCTCATCCGCCGACCACCCGGCAAGGCCCATGTAGGACATGGCCTCGGCAGCTTCCGTAGCGGAGAACTTGGTGGTCTCTCCAGCCTGCCGCGCCTTCTCCTCCAGACGTTCCATATCCCCCTCCAGGTCGGCGGAGGAGGACGAAATGAGCGCCTCTACCTTGCTCATGGCGGTCTCGAAGTTGGCGGTGGTGGTGACTGCCGCCGTTCCCAGAGCCACAACAGCGGTGGTAGCTCCCAGCAGCTTTTCCCCCACACCGGAGATGGTGTCGCCTACGGACTCCAGCTTTTCGCCTGCCTCGCTGACCTTGACCAGCGCGGCGTTGGATTCTGCCGCTTCGTCAGCCAGCTTTTGCAGTTCCTGCTCGGTGGCGATGATCTCACGCTGGAGTGCGTCATATTGCTCCTGGGTGATGTCGCCTTTCTGGAGCTGCTCGTTGGCCTGTTCCGCAGCGGTTTTCAGGGTGGTCAGCTTGGTCTGGGTGTCCGCAATGGCGGCGGTCAGCAATTTCTGTTTTTGGGTTAGGAGAGTGGTGTTGGTGGGGTCCAGTTTCAGGAGTTTGTTCACGTCCTTTAGCTGGGACTGTGTGCTTTTGATTTGCGTGTTAACTGATTTCAGCGCAGTCTGCAGCTTCGTGGTATCTCCGCCAATTTCCACTGTGATACCGGCTATCCTGCTTGCCATTGCGTACCACCTCCTTATGAATCTTGTATAAATTTGCTTGCGATTGCTTGCATTTATCTGGCGTTTCAGGTATAATAGAAAAAACGATAGGGGAGTTGATTCTTATGGCAAATACAACAGCGGTTTACGCAAGAATTGATACCAACTTGAAGGAGAGCGCGGAGGGCATTCTCTCCCAGCTTGGTATCTCGCCCTCCAGCGCCATTCAGATGTTCTACAGCCAAATCGTACTCAACGATGGAATCCCCTTTGATGTGCGCCTTCCGGCAAAGAAGCCGACAGCGATCGGCGCAATGACGAGGGAGCAGTTGGATGCGGAACTCGCTAAGGGCTTTGCGGACAGCAAGGCCGGGAGGACATACACGATGGATGAAGTGGATGCGGAACTGCGCGAGAGGTACGGCATATGAGCGAAAAATACAAGGTCGTCTATTCCTCGGCGGCATTAGACGACCTTGACGCTATTTATTCCTACATCGCTCATGGACTGAAAGAGCGAACGACTGCTCGCAATCAGGTGAACCGCATTCGAAAAGAAATTCGTTCCCTGGATGTATTTCCCGGACGGTACGCAAAAGTCGACTGGGAACCATGGGCATCCGCCGGAATGCACAGAGTCCCCGTAAATAACTTTGTTGTTTATTACCTCGTGGATACAAAGTCGATGCTGGTCACCATAATCCGTATTTTTTATGGCGGCAGAGATGTCGAAAACATGATCAGTTCCGAAACCCAGACAACGGAAGCACAGGCAGCGGTTTTTGTGAACGAAGCATTGGATGAGGTCGATGCCGATGACCAGTCGGTAGAAGGGCACGCTTTCTTTGATTCCATGCGAAAGAAGTATGACTAGGCAGCCCGATATTTCATGAACTCCAAGTACCCTCGGCACCGCAGCCGAGGGTATTTTGCTGTTAAAATTTATCCATCTGTTCCTGCGTGGCCACCAGCGGATAGTCATACCCATCGTTGTGGCTCTCTGCGAACTATCGTTGACCAGACCAATGGTCAGCAGGTCCAGGTCGCGGATAGAGATGCCCAGTTGGACACACCGCAGCAGGAACAGGGGCGTGGTCATTTCCCGGCTGCTGCGGTTAAGTTTTTTTTACGCTCCACCTCAGTTCGCAGGTTGTCCGCCCACAGGTCGAGGATCTCCGGCAGCGCGGTGTAGATGGAGAAGGTGCCGAACTCCTCCAGCCACTCATCCGGCGAGTCAGGGACCCCTTTGGGGTCGGCGTGCTTGGCGAAGGTGTAGGCCACGTTCTCAAACATGGTCAGCACCTCCGGGTCCAGACTGGAGGCATCCGCATCGCTCTCCTGGGTCACGGTGGAGAGGCCGTTCATGTCCTGGAGGATGTCCCGTCCGAACTTCATGCGGTAGATACGGGGAATGGCGGCGCTGGCTTTCAGCCGCACCTCCTGCCCATCGATCTCAATGATTTTTGTCACAGCCATGATGTCACCCTCCTGTTACGACTCCGTGGTGGTGAAGATGTCGGTGTAAACGGCGCTGAACCAGCCGTTGTAGACGGTGTCCGAGGTGGTGGACGTGGTCTTTGCCTTGACGTAACCGTTGGCCAGCGCAGCGGCGGTAATGGTCAGGGTGTCCGTCTTAGGCTCCTTGCTGTCCTCGATGGTCTCGCCCTCGATGTCAGGCCGGGATGCGGTGCAGTTGTACAGGACGTGCCGGGTGGCCTTCTGGTCGCCCTCGAACTGGAACAGCAGAGCGAAATGCTCCAGTTCCGCCTCGGTGTTTTCCGCCAGTACGCCGTTTTCATCCAGCGTTTCGTTCATAATGTCCTGCAGGAACGCCTCCGGGATGAGCGCCAGTTCCAGGTCGCCGGAGTAACCGCTGTTGTTGTTCAGCACCACATACACGATGTTATCGGCGTACCAGTTCTCCGGCTCGCCCTCCGCGCTGATGGACAGGCTCCGCGCACCCGGCATAGCAACCGGCGTGGCGTAGGTCACGTTGCCGTCATCATCAAAGGTGGCCTTGGCGTAATACAGGCTTTTCAGGCCGTACTTGATTTTGTTTGCAGACATAAGTTTTCCTCCTTGTCTGTTCGCCGGTCACACGACCAGCTCGTATAAAACTTCATACAGTTGTTCCGATTCTATCCAGACCTCGGACTTCTCAAAATACAGTTCATGGGCTGTCAGCACTGCCTCGATGTTCTCCTCCAGTGACGGGTCCTTGCGGTCGGTGTAGACCTCAATGTCCAGTTCCCGGTCAGAGTGATAGACGATGTTGTCCGCGCCGAACTGCTGGGCAGCCGGGTACAGGAAACAGAGAAAGGGCGGGTCGGGAGACTCGCCCTCGGCAAAGTGGTGGTAGGCATAGGGAATGCCCATCTCATCCAGCATTGCCAACACTTCTTCGTGGGTCATTGGCGTCACCTAGCCTTTCAGCGCAGTCTCAATGAGCCGCTGCAGCAGTTCGACACCCTCCGCCTCGGCAGGCGCGATGTGGGGGTAGGCTTTCGTCCGACCGCCTCCCCGGTTTGCGTGGCCTTTCTCCAGCAGATGGGCCAGTTGGTACCGGTTCTTCGAGTGAACGGTGAGGTGGAGGGACTGGCTGTCCTCGCCGGTCTTTGTCACCGTCCAACTTTTCCGATACGCGCCCGTCCGTACAGGCGCGCCAGCCTGGATGGACTTTCTGACTGTGGCCGCGCTTTTCCTGACAGCGGATTTCATATCTTCCGCTGCCAGGTCAGCGTACTCCTGCAAGCCCTCGTTGATGGCGTCCGCCATCTCGTCAATGCTCACTTTCTTTGTGGACATCAGGTATCCCGCCTTTCCTTCTCGCAGGTCAGTTTCAGGGACTTGCGCAGGTAATTCATCCAGTTGATGGACGTAATGTTATACGGCTTGTCCCGGAACCGGACACGATAGTGGGTGGTGTCAAGGTCTGCCAGTTCTGAGCAGGAACGGACAGTGAACACCAGCGATTCCTCCGCAGATGTGACACCCGCTGCCTGTTGCTCCTTCTGCTGGAGACCGGATGCGGCGGCAGTGGCGGCACAGGTGAAATAGTCCGTCCACTCGTTGATGTGGTTTCCCACAGAATCAACGGTGACAGAATTTTTCTGGATGGTGATGCGCACATTCAGGAGGGAGATGTTCATGTCAGAACACCCCCTCCCGAATGGCGAATAGCAGGGACCGCAGGGTCAGCGTCAGACCATAGTGGTCGGCCTCCTCCCGATGCTCGTAGAGGTAACCGAGGGAGTACAAAACGGCGACCTTCATGACCTCTTGGATACGCGCCAACTCGTCCTCGGTGTAAAGACCTGCTTCGTCCTCTCCGCCATCCACTACAGCCCACTGCTCGTCCGACAGCCTTGCCACGTCCGCGCAGAGGCGGCAGGCGGAGGCCAGGAGGACGCCAATGAGACCGTCATCGTCCGAAGTGTCCACGCGCAGATAATTTTTCGCTTCCTCCAGCGTAATCAGGCTCATATGGCATCCTCCTTTTCAGGTTAGCCGGTGGTGCTGCCGATGGTCAGCACCTGCACGGCTTCCGGCAGGAGCAGCCGACCGTCTACACGCTCCTTGGCGACATAGCCGATCATGCCGTTGCCCGCGAACAGTTCTCGCAGTTCCGCGAAGGAACGGGTGCCGCGGTCCCCGATGTTGTAATAGTGGTAGTCGCCAAAGGCGATGGCGGTGGTGGGCGCATAGGCGCTGGTGTGTACGGCGTACCCCAGCACCCGGTCAGGCTCGCCAGCCTGGTAGCTGGGCTGCCAGATGTATGCGCCGTTGTTGTCCTTCAGCTTGCGGATGGCGGCGATGGTGGCGTCATTCATAATGAAGGAGGCGTTCTTCCGGTAGGGGCGCTTCAGCGCGTACACCAGAGAGATGAGGCTGTCGGAGTCCACCTCGTCCACAGCGTCAAACGCAGTGGCGGTGGTGAACAGGCCGGTGGGCTTGCCTGCGCCGTCCCCGTTCAGGAAGGCGTCCTCCTCGGCGTTTGCGAGAGCCTTGCCAAACTGGGTGGTGATGTAGTTCTCCAGACCAAAGGCGTTGTCGTAGAGCAGTTCCTCTGTCACCTTGATGGCCACATGGAGTTTGTAGGCGTCCAGCGTCACCTGGTCGAAGGTGGCGTCTCCCCAGGTCAGTTCTCCGCCTTCCTCGATCCAGGCGGCAGTGGGTTTGTTCGCCGTCAGGTTGATGCGGTGCAGGCCGCTGGTGGTGATTTTGGTGGCCAGAGAGCGCATGATGTTCTCCTCGTCCAGCACATCAATGAGCCGCCGGTCCCATTCCTCCGGCACCAGGTAGCCGCCCTCGGCGTCCACACCTTCCTGCAGGGCGTTGCTCACGTTCTTGAAGTTGGAGCGCAGCGCAGCCAGAGCTGCCTGCCGATACTCATCGGAGGCGCGTCCGGTCTTCTGCTTGCCCTTACCGCCAGGCTGACCGGTGATGGGGTCACTGGTGGGCTGGGAGAGCTGCTTCTCGATTTCGGCGGCACGCTCCAAGCGGGAGATTTCCCTGCCCAGGTCGTTGATCTCCTGTTCCATGCGGGAATAGGTGGCATCGTCCTCGGCGGACAGGGTACCGTTCTTGGCTCGATGGCTGTCCAGAAATGCCTTGGCGTCATTCCACACTTTGTTGCGCTTCTCGCGCAGTTCGTTGATGGTCATGGTAAATTCCTCCTCAGAAGTGGTATTTGATAAGGTTCAGCCGCTCCAGCAGTTCGTCTGCCGTGCGGCCAGTCTCAGCGGGTTTCTCGATTTTGCAGTGACGGGCCAGCTTTTCCATCAGGGAATTTGTGACACCCACGCGGGAGTACACCATGCTGGCTTGGGGGACTTCGATGTTCTCCGCGTCAGAGCGTTTCATGATTTCGTCCGCAAAGCCCATCTCCACGGTGCTGTTGGCGTCCATCCAGGTCTCCGCATCCATAAGATGAGAGAGCTTTGCGCGAGACAAGCCGGTCTTTATCTCATAGGCATTCATGATGCTCTCTTTGACCTCGTCCAGCATGGCAATGGCCTTCTGCATCTCTGCGGAATCGCCCGCCGCGATGGTGGCCGGGTTGTGGATCATCATCATGGACACCGGGGAGACCAGCACTCTGGTTCCCGCCATTGCGATAACAGATGCAGCACTCGCAGCAATGCCATCGATTTTGACGGTGACGCTGCCCTTGTAATCCATGAGCATATTGTAGATTTGAGCCGCAGCCACGCAGTCCCCACCGGGGCTGTTTATCCAGACGGTGATGTCGCCTGTTCCGGCGTTCAGTTCATCCTTGAACAGCTGGGGTGTGACTTCATCGTCCAGCCAGCTTTCGTCTGCGATGGCTCCGTTCAGGTACAGCGTTCGCTCCTGCATCGGAACGTCCGTTTCCTGATTCGTCACCGTCCGGGTCTTCCAGTTCCAGAACTTCTTCATCCGATTTTTCCTCCTCTCCGCTTTCAGCCGCGAATAAACCGGCATCGGCTAGTTTTGTCATATTGCCGTTGATAAGATACAAATCGCCGCCCTCCTCGGCGGAGATGCGGTCCAGATTTTCCAGTTCTCTGATGTCGTTGGCGGACATCCACCCGTTCTGCCGCGCCGTGGCGTAGCCGTTCATTCGGCTCTGGTAGTCGGCGCGCAGGAGGCCATCCACGTTGAATTTGGCGAAGTAGTTCTTCTTTTCCTCGTCTTTCAGCAGGGCCCTGTGGATGCCCTGCTCCCAGCGCACCAGCCAGGGCTGAAGGGTGTAGGTCACGAACTCCAGCGATTCCTGCTCGATGTTGGAAAAGGTCGCGTGTTCCAGGTCGCCAATCATATGGGGCGGGACACGGAAAATACGGGCTATCTCATCGATTTGGAATTTGCGTGTGTCCAGGAACTGGGCCTCGTCCGGGGAGATGGAGATGGGCGTGTATTTCATGCCCTCCTCCAGCACTGCCACCTTGCTGGAGTTGCCGCTGCCGCCAAAGCCCTTGTTCCACGCTTCCCGGACGGCGTCCGGGTTCTTGATGACGCCTGGATGCTCCAGGATGCCGCCAGGGGTGGCGCCGTTGGCGAAGAACTTTGCTCCGTACTCCTCCGTGGCGATGGACAGCCCGATGGCGTTCTTGGCCACCGCAATGGGCGAGTAGCCCACCAGCCCGTCAAAGCCCAGGCCGGGGATGTGCAGCACCTCGGAGGGTTTCAAAATCTTCTTTTTGACCTGGGGAGCGTCATCATCGCTGAGCAGATACTCATAGTAGAGCCGCTGGTGTTCATCTCTGTCCACCGTCATGCGGTTAGGCATAAGGGGATACAGAGCCACAACCTCGCCCTTGCCGTTGCGGATGATTTGGCTGTATGCGTTTCCCCACAGGAGCAGGTGCGTCATCATGGTTTCCCGATACACGAAGCTGCTCATTTCCGGATTTGGCTCATCGTGGAGCAGGGTGTAGAGGGGATGGTCCACAGCGCGTTCTTTGCTGCCCTCCCCAGTGTAGCGGTACAGATGCAAAGGCAACTGCGCTACTGCCTCCGACAGCACCCGGACACAGGCATACACCGCCGCCACCTGCATGGACGACCGCTCGGTCACCAGTTTGTTGGACGAGGAATTGCCAAGATAAAACCGCCAGGCTGTCCCGGCGGTACTATTTTGGGGTTTGTCCCTCGCCTTGAAAATGCTTGAAAAGATACCCATCAGTTGCTCCCTTCGTCAGATAAACAGAATGCCTCTGTGGTTGTATATGGAATCATCCGGCTCTGCGCCGCAGCGAATCGCCCTGTCCAGAGCCATGACGGTGGCTACCGCGCCGTCTATCTTCTCTGTGGATTTCTCCTTGTCCATTTTGATGTTGCCAGCCGGGTCGGTGCGGATGAAGATGTTGTCCATGTTCCAGCGCAGGATGGGATGCCCACCGTGGGCAATCTTCTGTTCCAGCACCAGCTTCATCAGTTCCTTGGTGGGCGGAGACATATCCTTGAACCCCTGCCCGAAGGGGACCACGGTGAAGCCCATGCCCTCCAGATTCTGCACCATCTGCACGGCACCCCATCTGTCAAAGGCGATCTCACGGATGTTGTACCGCTCTCCCAGTTTTTCGATGAAGTTTTCGATGTAGCCGTAGTGGACTACGTTGCCTTCAGTAGTCTGGAGGATGCCCTGGTGTTCCCAGACATCGTAGGGGACGTGGTCTCGGTTGACCCGCAGCGTTACGTTGTCTTCCGGTATCCAGAAATAGGGCAGTACCACGTACTTTTCGCCCTCGTCCTTGGGTGGGAACACCAACACAAAGGCAGTCATATCCGTGGTCTGGGACAAGTCCAGGCCGCCATAGCAGACGCGCCCTTCCAGTTCGTCCTCGTCCACGGGAAAAGCACAGGCGTCCCACTTCTCCATCGGCATCCAGCGGACGGACTGTTTCACCCACTGGTCTAGTCGAAGCTGACGGAAGGAGTTCTCCTCGGCGGGGTTCTGCTTTGCGGATTCACAGGCCGCCTGCACCTTGTCTATGGTGATGGTGTACCCCAGCGAGGGGTTGGCCTTTTTCCACACCTCCGGGTCGGTCCAGTCATCGTCCATGTCGGCGCCGTAGATGACGGGGTAGAAGGTGGGGTCTATCTTCCTGCCCTCGATGATGTCTTTTGCCTTCTGGTGCAGTTCGTAGCAGATGGAGTTGGTGTCCGTTCCCGCCGTGGTGATAAGGAAATACAGCGGCTGCTCTCTGGCATCGCCAGAGCCTTTGGTTAGCACATCGTACAGTTTCCGGTTGGGCCGTGCGTGGACCTCGTCCAGCACAAGACCGGAGACGTTCAGGCCGTGCTTGGTTCCGACTTCTGCGGACAGCACCTGATAGAAACCGTTGTTTTCAAAATTGCGGATGCGCTTGTTCGCCGTCAGTATCTTGGAGCGCCGGTTCAGCGCCGGGGACAACTGCACCATCTGGCTGGCCACATCAAAGACGATTCCGGCCTGCTGGCGGTCGGCGGCGGCACCGTAAACCTCTGCGGACGGTTCCCCATCTCCGAAGAGAAGGTACAGAGCGATGGCAGCAGCAAGTTCGCTTTTGCCGTTCTTCTTGGAAATTTCTACATATGCAGTGTTAAACTGGCGTTTTCCGTTGGGTTTCAGGACACCAAAGATGTCCCGGACGATTTGTTCCTGCCAGGGGAGCAGATGGAACCGCTGTCCATACCATCTTCCCTTGGTGTGGCAGAGGCATTCAATGAAGCTGACGACATAGTTTGCCATATCCTCGTCATAGTAGGAGTTCTTTGCCATGAATCTGGTCGGTGTGTAATTCTCCACTGTGTTCCCTCCCTCCGTTTTATGGCATGGAAAAAGCCGCTTCTCAGCGGCTCCAAAATTTATGGTGAACAAGCAACGGAGCCAGCCTGATAAATGACTGGTTCTGTCGACTTTTAACTTTCGCACTTTAAATTCTTGCAGAATAATGAAATGTATGCTAATATTTTAAATTTAGAGAGTAAAAATTAAAGGAGACGTTTGAAATGTCCGTAGACAAGGTAAAAGCATATTTTGCGCAGTATGGGATGGAAGAGCGCGTGATGGAGATGGAGCATTCCAGCGCGACGGTGGAACTGGCTGCGGAGGCGCTGGGCTGTGAGCCCTGTCGGATTGCCAAGACAATGTCGTTCTTACAGGGAGACAGGGCAATCCTGATCGTGGCGGCAGGCGACGCGAGGGTGGATAATAAGAAGTACAAGGCGCAGTTCCATACAAAGGCGAAGATGATTCCCCGCGATGATGTGGAGGAATGGATCGGCCACGCGCCGGGCGGCGTCTGTCCCTTCGCAATCAGGCAGGGTGTGGCCGTTTATCTCGATGAATCGCTGAAACGCTTTGATATCGTCTATCCGGCGGCAGGCAGCGGCAACAGCGCCATCGGGCTGAACCTCACGGAGTTGGAGCAGTATTCGGGCGCTGTCGGCTGGATTGACGTCTGTCGGTATTGAAACGTTTACCCATTCGTAAAAATGCTATGGCTTAGGCATGATGTCAATATCTTTCCTGCTGAGCAGAAATAGCCTTTAGGCTCCGTCCCCTCGTAAATCGTTTTACGCTCTTGCGACATCCGCGAACCAGAATGCTTCCGGATGGCTGATGCCTGTGGCTTTCTCCGGCACCATGCGCTCCTCGTCAATGTAGTGCAGCCCTTTGCCGACCTTGATGAATTTCACATCTTCAAAGCCTGCGAAGTTCAGCCTGTAGACGCGGGCTGTGCGGCTCTCGCCATCGTAGCTCTTGCCGTCCCAGTCGTTGAAGGTGAAGGTAATCTTCTCCTTCGTCCTGGTGAAGTAGTGTTCAAAATCGTCTCGCGGCATCGTGGTGTTGCCGTTCATCAGGCAGAAGTTGTTGCGCTGGCTGTAAATCTCGTTGTTGATTTTCATGGTGTTTTTCCTCCGTTTTGTTTGGTTTTCCCTTTCGGTGAGTGTATATTCGCTCTGAATCGGAGAAATAGCAAGTCAATTCTGAGGGATATAATACACAAATAAACAGGAGGATTTTTGTCGCTTATACACCATGCCGGACAACGAGCAACGGAGCCTTTCGGCTCCGTCCCTGTGTAGTCTGGTTCGTTTTAAGCCTTCTTCATGGCTTTGGCAAGGTCAGCGGCAACCTGGAACTTGTTGCCGTAGATTCGGAAGGTCTCCACGTCCTCCCAGCAGTTGAGGTGCAAGGCAGTGAGGAGGATGTCGTAGCAAGTGGAACTGTAGGCCAACGCCTCGGCCTCTTTGCGCGTAAGGGTGATCTCGTAGGTGTTCATGTTCTTGATGTACTTCGCTGTCATTTTCGGTTCCTCCGTTTTGTTTGTTTTCCCTTTCGGTGAGTGTATATTCGCTCTAAATCGGAGGAATAGCAAGCTAATTCTGAGGAATAATTTATACAAATAAATAGGAGGATTTTTGTCACTTATACACCATGCCTGGCAACGAGCAACGGAGCCTTTCGGCTCCGTCTCCTGCCTGGTCATCGTCAGGAAAACTGGATGTTCAGCATTCCTTTGGTTCCGAGGAAGAAGTCCAGTTCCTCGTTCGGGTCTTCCCGGAACCCTTCTTTTGCGCAGTCAGTTATCCGTTTGACCCGGTCGGCTCCCAGCATCTCGGTGAGTTTCTTTTTGGTGATTTTCTTGCCGTTCAGGTAGTAGTTGGTTCTCATGGTGTAATCCTCCGTTTTGTGTTGGTTTTCCCTTTCGGTGAGTGTATATTCGCTCTGAATCGGAGGAATAGCAAGTTAATTATGAGGAATATACTACACAAATAAATCGGAGGATTTTTGCCATTTATACACCATGCCGGACAACGAGAGAGGACCCGGCAGGTGCCGGGCTTCTCGGAGGGAGGGCTTTCCCTCAAAGGAAAACCCTCATGGTCAAGCCGACTTCGTTCAGAAGTTCTTCGAGGCTCTTGTAGCGGTATTCTTCATCGTAGCTTTCTTCCTCTTCCTCCTCGTCGGGGTCTTCTTCGGGGAAGGGGTCGTAGTTCCATCCGTTCTCCTTGTAAATCGCCAAGCGGATGCGGTTGATGTCGTCCCAGTCGAGTTCGTAGTCTTCTTCAAGTTCCGCGATGCGGCTGTCGATGATGTCCTCGATTTCGATGTGGTTCTTTTTCATGGTGTTTTCCTCCGTTTTGTGTGTTTTCCTTTCGGTGAGTGTATATTCGCTCTGAATCGGAGGAATAGCAAGTTAATTCTGA
>JAJBVG010000038.1:53672-65405 GCA_020859945.1 Clostridiales bacterium
CCTTTCGGTGAGTGTATATTCGCTCTGAATCGGAGGAATAGCAAGTTAATTCTGAGAAGTATATTACACAAATAAATCACTGATTTCTTGTACAATATATTGTCCAGAATCAACTTGCTTTCTGCTGCCTCTGACGGTAATATACACACTACCAAAAGGAGGTACGCACCATGATTGAACTGAAAGTTACGAAGAACGAAAACGGAATCCTCACCACCGACAAAGGGGTTTTCCGCATCGGAGATGACTGCGTGATAAGTGAAACGACTGGTGAGGTTTACACAGTTGCAGGCTCGACTACGGATGAGAACGGAGACCTGTGCCAGCTTATGGTCGAGTGATTTTATTCCACAACGATTGTCACAGAAAAAGCGGAGCCGTGTGACTCCGCTTTTTGTTGTCAGGGCTGCTGGTATCGGAGGATGGCGGCCAGAATCTTGTCCTGCTCCTTCACATCCACGCCGAGGCTCTCCAGCGCCTCCCTGGTGCCGCAGTCGGGACAGATCAGCGTCTCGTTGTCCAGCCGCGAGAGGGCGGGAGCGCCGTGGTAGGTCTGCCCACAGCGGGGACACACGGCGGTTCGGTTAGGCTCTTTCACGATTGCACCCCCTGTCTGCTCTCGGCGCAGGCGTTCATCAGCGGCGCCAGGTCGAAACCAAAATCTTCATACCCTTCCATGCAGGTCAGCACGTAGTTTCCACTCGGCACCCCAAGGGGCCGGTCCTCGTGCATGATGTAGACGAAGGCTGTCCGCTTCCGCACCTTGCCGGAACGGATGCCAGTGATGGGCAGAACCAGTTCCTTCTTGTAGTAGAACCGGGGGAACCCTTCGTAGCGGTCCAGCGCCAGTTCATCGTGCGCGTCCACCGTCCACACGGCGACCGGCACCGAGCCACCGTCCTGCGGCTCAATGGTCAGGTAGGCGCCCGTCATGCTGCCGCGGAACAGCAGCCTGTAATTGGGGATGGAGGAAGTGCCAGCGATTTTGGCGTTAGGGCAGCGGGACAGCATCTGACGGATGTTCAGGTTGCTCCCATAGGCGATGTAGTATCTTTTTTTCATGTTCGTTCAGTCCTTTCCGAAGGACCTGGGTTAAGCGTCCTTCTACTGCCTTAAGCCCGCCGAGGCGGGCTGAGCAGGGCGTTTAACCTAAATCCTTCAGGCGGAGCGTCCGTTGCGGAAGGCCGCGTCCCCGTCAAGCCGCCGGGTCAGCAGGTCTCTTGCTGTTGCGAATTCGTCTCCGATGAAGCCCAGCCGGAGGAGCCAGGTGCGCATCGCGTACTTGGGGTTCTCGGTCTGCTGGGGTCTGGCGCTGGCGGTTTTGACCGTCTTGGCCATCTGGCTGAGCGCCAGGCAAAGCTGGATGTAGCTTTTCAGCTGACCTGCGTGCAGTCCGTTCTGCTTTCCGTTGGCAGGCGCGTCAAATTGGAAAAGCCGGAATTCAATGGTCCCCTTGGTGAAGGTGGCGTGCAGGTTGAGCATATGGTAGCGGCTGTGGTTGTAGTGGGCGTTCCGGGCGTGGTCGCAGCCCTGGGTGCCGTACCAAATGTCCGCCATCTGGCTCATGTTCCTGGGCTTTCTGCTGTTCAGTTTGGAAAGGAAGTAGGGGTCGACCGTTTTGCAGTAATGGTTGATGCGACCGTGGTCCAGGTTCAATGCGTTGGTCAGGAGGCTCTCGTGGCTTGCCATGATGTTGACCAGGTTCCGGAGGGTCTGCGCCGTGTGACCGGCGGCTCCGATGTGGATGTGAACTCCGCATCCCCTGGTGGCATCGCTCTTTGCGCCCGCCTTGCGCAGGCGGCGGATAAGCTCCTGCAAGGTCTCGATGTCATCGTAGTGCAGGATGGGAGTGACCAGTTCGCACTTCTCGCTGTCGGGTCCCGCAATGCTGACGTCCCGCTGGAACTTCCACTCGCGGCCTTCCGCGTCCCAGGCGCTCCAGGTGCAGTATCCGTTACGCCGTGCGGTGTTCATGACCCGGTTGGTGCCGAAAAAGTCTGCCGCAATGCTGGCGGCCTTCTCGCGGCCGATGTTGTTCATCTCAACTTCCACCCCGATGGTCTGGGTCTTCATGGCCTCGATCTGCTTTCTGGTCTTCTCGTTCATGGTGTGTACCTCCGTGTAAGTTTTTAAGGGGTTTTCCCTTCCGGTACACACATATTCGCTCTGAATCGGAACAATAGCAAGTTAATTCTGAGCTGTAAATCCACCAAATATCCGGCCAAAAAACTGTGATTTTACACCGTTCGTTCCCCATCGGAGACCACCTCGCAGAGGTCCTCGCCGTACACCACGTTCAGGCGAGAGCCGTTGCCCCAGCGCACCAGGACACTGGCAGTGTCGTCCACCCCCATCACAGTGCCGAGGGTGCCGATGGGCGGAGCCTGGCAGTCATCCATCTTCACCAGACGCACACGGGTTCCGGCAGGGTACGCCTCACGTACCCGCCGGACGATGTCCTTACTGGGGAACTGCATCGTCTGCCGCCTCCCTTCTGGAGCCGCTCTTGAAAGCGGAGTTGCCAGCCAGGTTGCGGAGCAGGACTTTGCGCTCCTCCTTGTACTCCGCGCCAATGAAACCCAGCCGGAGAAGGAAACACCGGAAAGCGTACTTCTCGTTTTCCACTGTCTTCTCCCTCGCTGTGACCCGCTTCTGGTTCACGCTCATTTCGCAGAGGGCGGCAATGAGGTGGGTGTACGCTTTTGCGGTACCCGCGTCAGGCAGGTCGGGGAACCAGGGGAAGGAGACGGTATCCTCGCTGACCTCGACCGGCAGGGCATCGATGCCCAGGGCTTTCCTGATGAGGTTCCCCTTGGCGTCCAGCAGGCGGTTCAGGTTTTCCACCGCCACCTTCTCCCGTGGGATTGCCACTGTGAGGCCCACGTTCGCGTCCTGTGCGCTTTCAGTGGGTTCGGTGGGCAGTTCCTTGTCCTCTTCGTAACCGGGCGCAGGTTCGCACTCGAAGCCAGCTTTGGCGATGCCCTCCAGCACCTCCTCCACGATTTCGGTGTCACTGCGGTCGGAAAAGACCAGCGTTCCTTCTTTTGTGAGGGTAAAGAAGTCGATTTGGTAGGCGAAGGTGGGAGTGTATTGGTATTTTGCTCTTGCACCAGTAATGTTGGAAATGACCTGCGCCAGCTCTTTGCGCCGTGCGCCTGTTACGTTGTATCTGACTTCCATGTGAAGTCCTCCTTTGCTTTTGTTGGTCACATATTCGCTCTGAATCGGATAAATAGCAAGCGTTTTCTGTGAAAATATGAACCAAATTATCACAAAGGAAATTGTGCGTAGTACACAATGCCAGCCAGGACGAAATAGACGCAGGGCAGGGCCACGCCGTTGCCCCAAAGCCGATACGCCGCGCTGTCCGTGTAGGGATTCAACAGCCACTTGCGGATCTGCCGCTCCGTTTTGGGCTTGCTGGCATGGCTGACCACCCGGCGGTGTGTCTCCCAGACCTCCGCCCAGAAAGTCAGTTCCTCATCAGTTGGATTTTCCGTACCGAGGCCATCGCACCACCAGTCGGGAAAGCCCTGGAGCCGGGCGCACTCGATGGGGGTCAGCCTGCGGACGGTGTATCCGCACTTGACAGCGCCAGGGCCTTTCGCCACCAGCGGCGGCTGCAGTTCCTCCGACACACTGGGGGTGAACTGGGCGTTCTGTCCCTGATTGAATGCGTCCCGTCCTATGCCGTAGGCCACTGCTGTCGGGTCCTTGTAGTCCCTTGCCAGAAGGGTGGGTGCCTGGTCTTCAGCAGTCTGCAAAAAGGCACCGGTGGTCAGGGCGTTGACGGTATCCTCGTCCGACCGTTCCACAACGGCGATACCTCCCTGGTTACAGCTCGGCAGACCACATTTGGCGTCTAAAGTCCGGCTTGTGTCGGCCTCGTAAATGCCGCTGTGGGGGTTGCCTGAGAGCATAGCCTTGCTGAGATGGGCGGAGATTCCATATGCCTGCGGCACAAAGACGGTCTGGTCGTTGCTGCACCCCAGCGTTGCGGACTTGTCCTCTTGAATGAGCGCGCCCTTTCCGCCTCCAGCACAGCCGCAGCGAATTTTCAGCGTTTTGGGCGTATCGCCCACCACGAAGGGCTGATTGTTGCCGCCGGTGCCGTAGGTCGCGCTGACTGTGGGTGAGGTATCCAGAGGGCCGGTGTATCTGCTGTCCTGGGCGTGGTTCTCATAGAGAGCCACCGTTGCCGGGACGGTCCCCGTCCGCAGGGTCGGAGAACGTTCCTCCTCGTAGCCGATAGACCGGCTTTTGGCGGAGTGTTCCGTGCAGAATCCCGCCGACTGCACCACGCCGGAGATTGGCGAAGCGATGAAGGTCTGCATTTGTGTGTTTTGGGTGGCCATAAGAGCGCCGGAAACACCGTGCAGGTCTATCGTTTCTTCCCGCTGGTTGATGTGGAAGGCCAGGTAGTCATCCCCGCCTGCCGCTCCAGTGCCAGCCGCAGCGCCTCCGGCAGCTCTTTGCCACGCACGGAAGCTCTCCGCAGAATACCCTGACAGGCCTTCGGACTCAAATAGTATTTTTCCTGCACGCCGGTCTGCAAAATCTGCGACAAGGTAGATGCGTTTTCTGCGCTGGGGGACTCCCCAGTATTGCGCATCGAGGGTTCTCCAGGCGAGGGAGAAACCGTCCGCCAGGATTTCACCAGCGGTCGTCCATCTTTCAGGCCGAGGCAGAGATACACCCGGCCACTTGACGGAGCAGACCGCTTCGAGGACCGCGCGGAAGTCCTCGCCGCCGTTGGAGGAGAAGGCCCCCGGCACGTTTTCCCAGACGATGAAGGTGGGGTATTTGCCATTGGTTGCACACCTCATTTCGTTCACAATGCGAATTGCTTCATAAAAAAGGCAGGACTGACTGCCGCCAAGCCCTGCTCGTTTGCCTGCCACACTCATGTCCTGGCAGGGACTCCCGAAGGTGATGATGTCCACCGGCTCCATCTCGCCGCCGTTCAGTGTGGACACATCCCCATAGTGTTTCACAAAGGGCATCCGTTTGGTGGTCACACGGATGGCAAAAGGCTCCACTTCCGCAGACCAGACGGGACGGATGCCCGCCAGCATCCCGCCCAGCGGGAAACCTCCGGAGCCGTCAAAGAGACTGCCCAGGGTCAGTTCATCCATCTGTGTCCACCTCTTTCACCAGCGCGGAGTAGGGGATCGTCTCCCCGCCGCGCAGGACGTACACGCCGTCCGTGTCACCCGTGTCCTCCACATATCTGCGGAGGATGACAGAGGCATACTTCGGGTCAAGTTCCATCATGTGACAGATGCGGTTCATCTGCTCACAGGCCATGAGGGTGGAGCCGGAGCCTCCAAATGTATCCAGTACAATGCTGTTTTCCTGGCTGGAGTTGCCGATGGGGTAGCCCAGAAGGTCCAGAGGCTTACTTGTTGGATGGTCTTTGTTCCGCTTGGGCTTGTCGTAGTTCCAGATGGTGGTCTGCTTGCGGTCGGAATACCAGGGGTGCTTGCCGTTTTGCAAAAAGCCATAGAGAATAGGCTCGTGCTGCCATTGGTAGTCCGAGCGTCCCAGCACCAGGGAGTTTTTCACCCAGATACACACACCCGCCAGATGGAACCCGGCGTCCACAAACGCCTTGCGGAAGTTCAGGCCCTCTGTGTCGGCGTGGAATACATAAGCGGCGCCGCCTTTTTCCAGATGCGCCGCCATGTTTTCAAACGAAGCGAGGAGGAACCTGTAAAATTCCTCTCCCTTGATGGAGTCGTTCTGGATGGTCAGGCCACCCGCCGACTTGAACGAGACCCCATACGGAGGGTCAGTCACGATGAGGTTTGCCTTTTTGCCGTCCATGAGCGCTGCCACATCCTCGGCGGAGGTGGCGTCCCCGCACAGCAGACGGTGTCTGCCCACTGCCCAGATATCTCCACGCTCTACGAAGGACGCCTGTTCCAGCGCAGTGGTCAGGTCAAAATCGTCATCTTCCGCGCCTGATTCGTCCTCTCCGGCGAACAGAGCAGTCAGTTCCTTCTCGTCAAACCCGGTCAGGCCGATGTCGAAGTCCTCCTCCTGCAGGGCCTCGATTTCCACCCGCAGAAGTTCCTCATCCCAGTCCGCATCGAGCGCCATTTTATTATCCGCTATAATGTACGCTTTTTTCTGGGCTTCGGTCAGGTAGTCGGCAAAGACGCACGGCACCTCCGTGATTCCCTCTTCCTTTGCGGCAAGCAATCTCCCGTGGCCAGCTATTACACCGTAGTCCCGGTCGATGATGATGGGGTTGATGAACCCAAACTCCCGCAGGGAGGAACGTAGCTTGGTGATCTGCTCCGGGGAGTGTGTCCGAGCGTTATTCACATAAGGCACCAGCTTCGCAATAGGGACGAGCTGCATCTCGGTCGTTGTCTTTGCCATCAGAATAACCCCCATTCCGCAAATTTCTCAAAGCCGCCCACAGACTGGATGTACTGCCGTGCCTCCTCCACGATGTCGGAGTAGGGCAGGCCGTCAACGGTTTCATCACCGATGGCGCAGCACAATTCGACAGGTTTCGACAGACGCTGTGCTTTCAGGAAGGCGTGGATATTCACAGAAACATCCGCCTTGCTGAGGTCCTTGCCGTGCAGACCGCCGCCGGTGACAGAGTCCGCCATGTCGCTGCCCAGTTTCCGGTTGGTGGCACCCGCATCCACATCCATGCCGCCCGTCCAGTCGCCCAGAGGGTTGACCTCCGCGCCGGGATACAGCGACTGCAGTTCTGTGGTATCGGCGTTGCTCTGGCACAGGATGAGCCGGTCGCCGTCCAGAATGTACTTTCCGTCATATGGATAATGACTGTAAATGTCATGGGCAATTCTGGAGAGTGTTTTCTGCTCCTCCGTCAGCGGCATCCCCTTGAAGATGCCATTGTCCCCACAGCGGAATCCGTGTGCCTGGTTATTCGTCAAGCGGCTGTCCTGGGGGAGGGTGCGAAGGTCCAGCATGACCGGTCCCGCAATGCGCCACACCGCAGCCGCGATGTCGGCTCGGCGGAGAATAGCTGTGGTCTCAATGACCATATGGCACATCCCGTGTCCCAGCAGGACTTCCACTGCGATTTTGGGGTCTGGCGTTGCGGTATAGGCCAGGTCAACGATGGCGCCCGCTATCCTGTCTGCCACCTTGTCGGGGTGGGAAGGGTTCACTTTCTCTATCATGTTCCGCTCTGTCCTTTCCTTGCGCGGAGCAGCCGCTCCATAAGGTCTGCCTGGGGGGCTGCTCCGCTGTACTCCGTGGAGCAGTTCTCCTTGACGATTTGGTATATCTCATTCCAGAGGCGAGTCGCCTGGTTCATGTAGTTGATGCCGATGTTTACAAACGGGGAGGGGATGGGCTTTCCTGTAGTGGGATGCTTGGACAGGAATCCAAGCTGGCTGGTCATCTCCTCGCACTGAATCCATCTGGCGGCGCACATGGCATATCGCTCCAGCATCTGCGGGGACACCACAGAGGTACAGCCGATGCTCTTGAGCCAGTTCCAGGTCTCCTCGTATATTTCAGCCGCCTGGAGCTTTCCTCCGTCCCGCTGGGTGGCGGAGAGGAAGTCGTGGGGCTCGGGCATCTCCACACCCTCCAAATCCGGCACATCCAGCACCTTGAGCGTCCGACCGCCGGGGTTTCCGGTCTCCAGCTTTTCGCTCAGGGCCTTCTTTTTCCGTCCCGCGCCGGGACGAGCGCCGCCCTGACCGCCGGTGTTATTCGATTTCGTGGGCATCTTCCTCACCTGCTTCCTTAAATTACCCTTTTGATTTCGCACTTTTTCCGCGTTTGAGGGGGCCTCCGGTCTTTTTGGGTGCCATTTTAGGGATTTTTAGGCCCCCTGGGGGGTTGTCCTGTCACCTGTCCCGGAGGTCACTTGTGGTGTGAGCCGTGCATCTCGTACACGGTGGAATTGTGAGAGCGCGTTCCCATCTCAGCGTGTATCTCGGCGTGGCACTTACGGCAGAGACTCATCAGGTTGCTCCACTCGTTGGTGCCGCCGTCCTTCAGCGGTACGATGTGGTGTATCTCCTCCACCGGGACGTAGCGTCCCTTTGCCATGCACCGTTCGCACAGTGGGTGGGTGTGGACGTAGGCGGTGCGGATGCGCTGCCAGTTCTGTCCGTACCGTTTGCCGTGCTAGGGGTCACGCTCCCGCTGCTCATACCGCTGCACCATCAGCTTCTTATGCTCCTCGCAGTAGACATCGTCCGTCAGCCTGGGGCAGCCAGGGTAGGCACAGGGCTTTTTTGGTTTTCGCGGCATGGGTCACACCTCCATTGGGGCATAAGAAAAGCCCTCGCGGGAGGGGGTCCCGTGAAGGCTTATATCTATAATTTTTCATGGTACCATTATATCACAAAATTTTTCTCCGGGTACTGACAAAGACTGCCACGGACTGCCAACCTGAGTGTAAAAGAAAAAATATCACTATAAGAAACGAAAAAGAGCCCTGCGAGACTGAATCCCGCAGGGCTCCACCCTGTGCCTAAGCACCCATACTCAAAGATTGAGTGGTAAGAACTGGGCTGTGACCATCTTGACCACGCAAGTTAGCCGCTCAATCTATGCTTCTATTATAAATATAAATTACACAGTTGTCCATGCAAAAAACAGGTTATTTCCCAGGAATCTTAAAATTATTTAGGGCAGAAGTGTGAAGCCGGTAAATGGACCTCTCCGAATAATGCATCTTCGCCGCAATTTCCCCAAACGAGTAAAGACTGAAATACCGATACCGTAGCACTGCACGCTCGTCCGGGTCTTCTAATGCTTCGATGGCGGCAGACATCTCGACTTTCAAGTCGACCAGTTGGTCGATTTTCTGTACAATGGTTTCTTCCACAGCTTCGATTTTTTCCAGTACCCGGACAAAGGCGGCATCCGGCTCCCTGCTCGTCTGTACCCGACCACCCATCTGGGGACTGCGGATGCTGCAGGCCATACGGCGGAGGCTGTCTTTTTCCTGGATATAAGATTCGATTTGTGCGTCTAAATCAACGGCCTGCTGCAGATATTCCTTCGCTGTCATTTTTTCCGCACCTCCCGTTCCAGTCTGCGGATGATGTACTCGCCGTCCAGACCACTGAGGTCTAAGAACCATTTGGAGCGAAAGAATCGCTCGCAGTCCTCTTTCATGCGGTATGCAGACCCGTCACCGGGGAAAACTATCAGGTCTCGCATCGCACGCCGATAGTCGGTAACGGCCTGCATCACAATAGCCTGGGCCAGCATCTGAAAGCCGTTCATCCTGCCACCTCCGTTTTCTCTCTGTGTTTCAGGGCTTTCTGCTGGCGGTTCTTCTTCCGTTGTGCCTTGCGGCGGTCAGACCGCTTTTTCCGGTTCTCCTCTCCCGTGATATGGCCCAATGCCGTGCCAGCGGTGGGGTCGTTGTATCCTTCGTGGTTTTTGTACATGGTCATATCCTCCTATAAGGTCGCCTTGACCGCATCGATCAGGGCGGATTGGGTGCTGTCCTTTTTCTCCAATGCTCTCAGAATGTGTTCGTCAATGGTGCCTTTCGTCACGATGTGCTGGATGACCACGGTGCCGGCGGTCTGTCCCTGCCGCCAGAGTCTGGCGTTGGTCTGCTGATACAGTTCCAGCGACCAGGTCAGACCGAACCACACCAGCGTGGAGCCGCCGGACTGGAGGTTCAGCCCGTGACCTGCAGAGGCGGGATGGATAACGGCAACGGGAATCTTCCCGGCGTTCCAGTCGGAAATGTCCTTGCTGGACTTCAACTCCCGCACCGGGAACCGCTCTTCTATCCGTTCCAGGTCGTGCTTGAACCAGTACGCCACCAGAAGTGGCTTGCCATTTGCTGACTCGATAATATCCTCCAGCGCGTCCAGTTTCCGGTCGTGGATGTGAACTGCGGCGCCATCGTCTGTGTACACCGCGCCGTTTGCCATTTGGGACAGTTTGTTGGACAGCGCCGCCGCGTTTGCCGCTGTGACCTCATTCTCCTCATCATGGAGGATGAGGTCTTTTTTCATGCCATCGTACAGGCTGCGCTCCCGTGTGCTCAGATACACTGGGTATTCGCTGCTAACCAACTCCGGCATCCGCAGATGGTCGCTGGCCCTCATGGAGATGGTAATGTCGGAAATTTTCTCGTATATCCAGTCCTCTGCTCCTGGACGTAGGGAGTAGCTGTACACCACCTGCCCGTTCATCCGGTCAGGTGTGAAGTAGTTCAGCCGATACTGTGTAATAAATCTTCCCAGGCGCTCTCCCATATCCAGAAGTTTGAACTCTGCAAAAAGGTCCATGAGGCCGTTGCTGCTGGGGGTACCGGTCAGTTCAACGATGCGGCGCACCTTGGGCCTGACCTTCATCAGGGCTTTGAACCGCTTTGACTGCCAGGACTTGAAGGACGAAAGCTCGTCCACAACCACCATGTCGAAGTCGAAGGGCACACCGCTCTTTTCCACCAGCCAAGCCACGTTCTCCCGGTTGATGATGATGATGTCCGCTCCCGCCAACAGGGCGGCGCGGCGTTCCGCAGGAGTGCCAATGACCACTGAGTAGGTCAGGTTCCGCAAATGGTCCCATTTCTGGATCTCAGCAGGCCAGGTGTCACGTGCCACCCGGAGGGGAGCGATGACCAGCACCCGGCTCACCTCGAACTGCTCATACAACAGGTCTGCTATGGCGGTCAAGGTAATGACGGTCTTTCCTAACCCAAGCCCATATCCAAAAAGACTGCTGCGATGGGATGGTTCTCGATGTAGTCGATGGTATATCGCTGATAGTCGTGTGGAATGAACTTCATGTGGCATCACCTCCTGTCTCTTTGATGATGGTTTCTATCTGGGCTGGGCTGTCCAGGACATACACCCGGTAGCCCAGACGCCTCAACGTTTCATGCCTTGCCACTTGCAGCGGTCTGGGCTTTTTGCCGGGAGCCTTGACCTCCACAAAGGCGAAGTGGCCTCCCGGCAGCAGGAGCAGACGGTCCGGCATCCCATCGCATCCTGGGGAGGTGAACTTGGGACAGATGCCTCCCGCCGCCTTTACACTCCGCACAAGAGCCTGTTCTATCTGTTTTTCAGTCATCCCGCATCACCTCTTCGATGGGGTCCGCCAAATCGAAAGCGGCGTAAGCAGCAGACAGGAAGTTATCAATCGGTCGGTTCTTATAACTCCAGACAGACCTTCCGCAGCACTGGACTCCATAACGGTTTTGGTTGTATCGGCTCCTGTTGATGTAGACATGCTTGCCCTTATAGGTCAGGTGGTAGATGCCATTCCTGATTTCACGCCATTTGCGGTAGGGGAAATTCCGTTTCCGTTTAGCTCTGTTTTTCATGTGGCGCTCACGTTCTTTGGCGGCAATGATATCACCCTCCATGATGCCAGCGCAGATGCACCCAACGTTCACATTCTCAAAGTATTCATCATGATGCATCACATGGATGTATCTGACTTTCCGGCAGCCACATAATTCACAAACGGCAAACTCTGTCACCTCGCCGTCATCATCTGCGATATCGATCACTTCGATGCAATACCAGTCAGACAAAGGCGCACCCCACGCTTTAAGTGCCTTCTGACAGCGGGTAATGTATGATTCACTGATTATATCTTTCATCTCGTAGTTCCTCCTCGGCGTGGACACGGTGGACAGTAGGACAGTCATTTCCTTATATTCCTTACGCGTGTGTACGCGCGTACACACGCGCCAGTCTGTCAAAGAACCTCTATAATTGCTATACGAAAGAATAAATCGCCGTATAA
>JAJBVG010000074.1 GCA_020859945.1 Clostridiales bacterium
ATACGGCGGTTCATTCTTTCGTATAGCAATTATAGAGGTTCTTTGACAGGCTGAGAAAACGGTGCGACCCGAAGGTCACACCGTTTTCTGCTATTCGCCGATTTTTCGCACACGATGGCCAGTAGCATATGGAGTGGGATAAGCTGAAAGCGAACGCAATGTATATTGTCACTCGCTTCTCAGCGCGTCGATGGGGTTCAGCCGACTGGCATTCCGGGCCGGTGCCCAGCCGAACAGCACGCCCACCCCCAGAGAGAAGCCGAAGCCCAGGGCGATGGCGGACACATTGAGGGCAAAGTCCAGCCCCATCATCTGCGCGGCGGCGTAGGAGATGAGTTCCCCCAGCAAAATGCCGATGATACCCCCCAGCACCGACAAAATGATGGATTCCATCAGGAACTGAATCTGTATCGTGCTGGGTTCCGCGCCCAGTGCCTTTCGCAGGCCGATCTCACGGGTGCGCTCGGTGACGCTGACCAGCATCATGTTCATAATGCCGATGCCGCCCACCAGCAGCGCGATGGAGGCGATGCCCGCCAGCAGACTGGTCATCATGGTCTGCATGGTGTTCATCATGTCCACCAGGCTGGTCATGTTGACAACGGTATAGGCGTCGTCCGCGTTGTTGAAGGTGTTGTCCAGCAGCTGCTCCAGCTCATCCACAAGGGCGTCGGTCTGCTCGGTGTCCGCCACATAGACCTCCAGACTGTTGATGGTGTAGCGCCCGTTCAGGAGAAGGGCGTTTTTGTAGGGGATGTAAATGATCCCGTCGTCTCCGCTGCCGCCGGTAAAGCTGGAGAGCAGGCTGTCGTCCGCCCCGCAGATGCCCACCACGGTGTACTGCACGCCGCCAATTTGAATCTGCTGGTCCACCGGGTTCTCCCCCAGGAAAAACGTTTGGGCGCAGGTGCTGTCAATGACGCAGACGTTGACGCTGCCGTCCATGTCGGTGCTGTAAAGTCCCCGGCCGTAGGTGATCTCATCGTTGTGAATGAAATACATATCGCTCTTGCCGGTGACGGTCACTTCGTCGCTGATCTGCCCGTCCCGCACCACGTTGGTTGTGACGGAGATAGAGGGAGATGTCCCGGACACGTTGTCCAGCGCTTCGATGTCGGCCAGGTCGGTCTCCGTCAGGCCGCTTTTGACCACGGTGCCGGTGACGCTGACGGTGATGGAGTCGGCTCCCATGCTGGAAAACTGGCCCATCATGTAGTCCGTCACGCCGGTGACAATGGTCATCAACGAGATGACAGCCGTCACGCCGATGATGATGCCTAGCATGGTCAAAAAGGAGCGCATTCGGTTGCCGAGAATGTTTTCCACCGACATTCTGGCGCTCTGCTTCAGCATACCCAATCTACGCATCGGCGACCTCCCCTTCACTGATGTTTCCGTCCAAAATCCGCACGATCCGCTTGGCGTACCCGGCGATGTGGGCGTCGTGGGTGATCATGATGATGGTACGGCCCTGGCTGTTGAGTTGCTGGAAAATGTTCATCACCTGAGCGCCGGTTTTCTGGTCCAACGCGCCGGTGGGCTCGTCGGCCAGCAGGATGGTGGGGTCGGTGGAGATGGCGCGGGCGATGGCGACCCGCTGCTGCTGGCCGCCGGAGAGCTGGTTGGGGTAGTAGTCCATTTTGTCCTCCAGCCCTACCATGTGCAGCATTTCCTCCGTGCGGGTCTTGCGTTCCTTTTCGGGCATTCCCGCGTAAATCAGAGGCAGCTCCACGTTCTGTCGGGCGGTCTGCCGCTGGAGCAGGTAGAAAGACTGGAAGATGAACCCCACCTCCTTGCTGCGGATGTGGGCCAGGGTTTTTTCGTCTTGGTGGGCGATGTGCTGATGGTCCAGGTAGTAGTCCCCGGCGGTGGGGGTGTCCAGACAGCCGATGATGTTCATGAGGGTGCTTTTGCCGCTGCCGGAAGGCCCCAGCACCGCCAAAAATTCCCCTCGGTAAACGGAAAGGTCGATGCCCTTCAGCACCACGGAGACCTCCTCCCCCATGGGGTACTCCTTCACAATGCCGCGCATATTGAGGATTTCCTCCTGCTGGCCTCTTTGGGGCTGGTAGACGGTCAGCTCCGGCTCATAAACCGACTTTTCCCGCCGGAATGGGTTTTTCAGCTTCATGTCCGTCAATCCCCCGTGTCAAGCACTCCGGAGACCATGTCAACACGGCTCTCCATTGTGGAAGAAATAAAGCCATCCGAGGAACTGACCAGCAAAACGCTGTCGCCTTCCTCCAGCCCGTTGATGATTTGAACATAGGTGCCGTCGGAGGCCCCCAGCGTCACGGCCTGAGTGACCACATCGCCGTCCTCATCCAGGGTGTAGATATAGGCGGTGTTGTCGTCGTTGTAATTCAGGGCGTCTACGGAGATGATCACTGCGTTCTTTTCGTCCACGTTGGTCAGGCGGACCTCCACGCTCATGCCGCTGCGCACCAGGTCGTCCGCCGTGAAGCTGACCTCCGCCTCGTAATAGGAGACGCCGTTGGAGATGGTGGCGGTGTCGGCGATCCAGGTCAGGGTGCCCTCATAGGTGCTGTCGATGGAGTCCACATAGACGGTGACATCGCTGCCCACAGAGGTGTTGATGATGGAGTATTCGTCAACCGTAATGGCGATGGTCATGGCGTTCAGATTGGAGATGGTGGCCACAGACACGCCGCTCGTTGCCATATCCCCCACGGAAATGTTCAGCGCTGTGACGGTCCCGGCGCAGGGGGCGGTGATGGTGTAGTCCTCCAGCGAGTCATAGAGGTTTTGCAGCTCCAGTTCGCTGGTGGTGGTGTCGGCGGTGGCCTCCGTCTTTTCCAGGGAGTTCTCGTAGGTCTCCAGTTGCTGCTCCGCCGCCAGCACCGCCGCGTTATAGCTCTTTTTGGCGTTTTCGTAGGTGGTCTTGGCGGAGCTGACCGAATCGCTGAGGCTGCTGAGGGCGGACTTTTTCGCGCTGTTGAACTGGCTCTTGGCGGTCTCGTAGGCGCTTTCTGCGGAGGTGACTGCCGCCTCCAGCGCCGTCAGGTTCGCCTGAGCGGTGGATAGGGCGGTCTGGGCCGCAGTGACTGCCGCCTCATAGCTGGACAGGTCGGTGATGGTCTCGTCCGCCTGGGCCGCCGCCAATGCGTCCTGGGCTTCCTCCAAATCGGCTTCGCAGGCGGCGACGGCGGCCTCCCCGTCCTCCAAGTTGTCCTCCGCCGTCTCCAACGCGGCTTTGGCCTCGCTGCGGGCGGTGTAGTAGGAGGCGGTAGCGGAATAGGTGCCGTTGTCGATTTGAGATTTGGCGGAGTTGTAGGTGTCCTTGGCAGTCTCGTAGGCTTCCTTGGCGGAATCCATCTGGGACTTCGCACTGACCACGGAACTGTTCAGGCCGCTGTCCAGCGCTTCTTTCGCGTTGTCATAGTTGGTCTGGGCGTCCTTGATGTTATATTCGTTGGTGGTCTGGGTGGAGGCCAGCGCCGCTTCCTTCTGGGCGATGGTGTATTCTACATCGGAGGTGTCCAGAGTGGCGAGGACGTCGCCTTCCTCCACGGTGTCGCCCTCCTCTACCAGCACCTCCAGCACTTCGGCGCTGGCCTGGGAGAGAACGCTGCGCTCGGTGTCCGCCTCCACGTTGCCCACAAAGCTGTTGTAGGTGGTGATGTCCCGCAATTCGGCGGTCTCCTCTGTCATGCCCGCCGTGGCGTCCGAGGGGGTCAGCACCCGCACCAGGACGACAACCACCACCAACAGCACAAGAATGGTGCGGATTTTGTGCCGCCACAGGGCCTTACCCACCGCTTTTGCCTTCTCCTTCATGCCGTCATACCTCCTTCTGGCGGTTCAGAAATGCCATCGCAAAAATTATCAGCATGGCGAGGACAAAGAGCAGGCCCTTGTGACCGCTACGAGTTTTCTTCTCAGGTTTCATGGCGTTGTGCCTCCTTATACACATAAAAATGCCTTCTGTCGCGCTTTACAGAAGGCATTTTACCTGTGAAACCTAAACTGAAACGAAACCGGATTTAAAGGAAGTGTAAAGGAGCGGGCAGGGCGTCACCGACCGTCATCCTCCCGGCTGTTTGGCAGCGTCACCCGGAGGGAAAAGATCCCCTCCTCCCATGCCGCCTGCACGGTCCCCCGGTGCAGCTCGACGATTTTTTTCACCAGTGACAGGCCGATGCCGGCTCCCTCGCCGCTGTGGGAGGCGTCCGCTTGGTAGAACTTCTGAAAAATCCGCCGCTGGGCCTCCTCTGGCAGCGGCTCCGCCTGATTCAGAACGGAGACGGTGACATCCTCCGCCCCAGGGCGGATGGAGACGGCTACCGTTCCGCCCTCCGGGGAGAACTTCACGGCGTTGTCCAGCACGTTGACCCAGACCTGCTCCAGCAGCTCGGCGTTGCCGGAGACCGTCACCTCCGGGAAATCCGCCTCCAGCTCCAGCCCCTTGGCATCGATGCGCTCCATCAGCAGCAGGATGCTCTTGCGGAGCTGCTCGGACAGGTTGAAGGAGGCCACACCGGTCAAAATGGTCTGGTTTTCCACCTTGGTCAGACTCAAAATTTTCTCCGTCATCACCGAAAGCCGCTGGGCCTCCTCTGCAATGACATTCGCGTATTGGGCCTGCACTTCGGTCAGCGGCTGCTTGCGCAGCAGCCGGGCGAAGCCCCGGATGGAAACGATGGGGGTTTTCATCTCGTGGGAGAAGTTGTTGACGAAATCGGAACGCAGAAGTTCGGTGTTTTCCAGTTCTTCCGCCATGGTGTTAAATGCCCTGGCCAGGTTCTGCCCCGGCCCCGGCAATTTGGTCTGAATGCGTGCGGAAAAATCCCCGTCCGCCAGCCGGTACATCCCGCCGACGATTTTGTTGATGAACCGCACTGGCACATAGGTAATGAGCAGCGAAAGAATCGACCCAATGACGACGCTGGCGAAGCAGAAGTAAAGCAGCATCATGGGCAGTCCAGATCCGGGACCTCGTTCCCAGGTCAGCAGTCCCGCTCTCCCCAGCAGCACGAAAATACCGAAGGTCAGAAACAGCGAAGCGAACAGCAGCAGAAAGATGAACAACGCCAGCCAGGGCAGGAGGGACGGCGGCTGTTTTTTGCGCTTGGAACTCATACTTTTTTCACCGCCTTGTAGCCCAGCCCCCGGACGGAGACGATTTCAAACTCCGGCCAGCCCTCAAAGCGCTTCCGCAGCCGCCCGATGTGGACGGTGACGGTCTCCCAGCCGGTGTTGGACTCTGGCCCCCAAATATCGTCCATCAGCTCGATGCGGGTAAAAATTCTGCCGGGGTAGGAGAGCAGCTTGTACAGCAACAGAAACTCCTTTTGGGGCAGTGTCTGGGCTTCTGCTCCCCGACTGACGGTCATGCTGTCGTAGTCCAGCGTCACGTCGCCTATTTTGATTTTTCGCTCGCTGGCGATCCTAGCCCGGCGCAGCAGCGCCTTGATGCGCAGCAGCAGCTCTTCCTCGTCCACCGGCTTGACCATATAGTCGTCGATGCCCAGCCGAAACCCCCGGTTTCGGTCAGCAGGGAGCTGCTTGGCGGACACCATCAGAATGGGCAAGTTGGAATTGGCGGCGCGCAGGGCCTGGGTGAAGCCGTAGCCGTCCAACCTGGGCATCATGATGTCGAGCACCACGAGGTCGATATACTCCCGGTCCAGAAGGGCGAGGGCCTCCTCGCCGTCTTTGGCGCAGAACACCTGATAGCCCTCGGTCTCCAGGATGGTCTGGGTGAGCCAGCGGGTGTTTTTGTCGTCGTCCACTACTAAAATACGGAACATGGTCACTCACCTCACAGGAAAGGATAGCATGGGAATCTAAACGGAAGGTAAAGTACGGGTGTAGTATACCAGAGAAAAACGGCAGCTTTCAAGACGACATTTGCTGTCAAGCAGCACTTCTGCCCTCAAGGGGCACTTCCGCTGCGCTCCCTGCGGCACTCCGTGCCTCCGCCGTCAAGCGGCACTTCCGCTACGCTCCCTGCCTGACGAACTGCGCAACAATTTGGCAAGGTTGTATCTTGTTTGTGCATGACAAGACTGCTATAATAAAAAGACAGGACAACCATTTTTTCAACACCAAAACAGGGGACAGCAGCTATGGCAGCACGAACAGAACAGGAAAAAATCGAACTCTTTGAGCGGACCCCGGTGCCGAGCGCCGTGGTCATAATGGCGGTCCCCACAGTGGCAAGCTCCCTTGTGATGGTGTTGTACAGTCTGGCGGACACCTACTTTGTCGGGATGCTGAACGACCCGGTGGCGACGGCCGCCGTGACGCTGGCTTCCCCGGTGCTGCTGGCCTTCAATGCGCTGAACAACCTGTTTGGCGTGGGAAGCTCCAGCCTGATGAGCCGTTCGCTGGGGCGCAAGGATTATGACACGGTACGAAAGACTTCGGCAATGGGCTTTTACTGCGCCCTGTTTTGCAGCTTGCTCCTGTCGGGCAGCTGTACCCTGTTGAAGTCCCCGCTGCTGACCGTTCTTGGGGCCTCCGCTGACACCTGAGCCGCTACCTCCGAGTATATGCTCTGGACGGTCACTTGTGAGGCCGCTCCTGCGATCCTCAACGTGGTGCTGGCAAATATGGTCCGCTCCGAAGGGGCGGCAATGAACGCCAGCATTGGCACCTCGTCGGCGTGGACTTCATATCCCTCGCCCCGCCGCGAGCGGCAGGTCTCGTCCATTCCGTCACGCCTCCTCCGCCGTCAAGCGGCACTTCCGGCACTTCGTGCCTCCCTGTCCCAACCGAACCCGCTGCGCTGGGCTTCGGTTGGGGCCCCTTTGGAGGGCTTCGGCGGGGCCTCAATATGGGGGCCGCCGGTGCGGGGTTGGCCACCTTCCTGTCCAACTGCGTGGCCTGCCTGTACTTTTTCGTGCTGCTTTTTGTCCGGCAGGGCAAAACCTTTACCCTCAAGGGGTACTTCCGGGGCTGCGCCCCTCCCTGCGTCAGCATTTCGCCCCGGAACTTCCATTGGAACAAGAACATCTTCCTCCAGATTTGCAATGTGGGCATCCCTGCGGCCATTCAAAACCTGCTCAACGTCACCGGTATGACGGTTTTGAACAACTTTACCGCTGCGTTTGGCGCTGACGCGGTTTCCGCCATGGGCATCGCCCACAAAATCGCCATGGTTCCCATGTATGTTGCGATGGGGTTCTCTCAGGGCATCATGCCGCTGGTCAGCTACAACTATGCCAGCCGGAACTACCGCCGGATAAAAAAAGTCGTCACCTTTGCAGGCGGCATTTCCCTGACGCTTATGACCATTGGCGCAGTGTTTTGCTTCACCCAGGGCAGCGGGATCATTGGCCTGTTTATGGAAAACGAATCCGTCATTGCCTACGGCGGTGCCTTCCTCTATGGCATGGCGCTGGCGATCCCGTTTCTTGACATTGATTTTCTGGCGGTGGGCGTCTTTCAGGCTTGCGGAATGGGGCGCAATGCGTTGATTTTTGCCATCCTTCGCAAGGTCATTTTGGAAATCCCTGCGCTGGTCATCCTGAACCGGATTTGGCCCCTTTACGGCCTGGCCTATGCCCAACTGGTTGCCGAGTTCGTGCTGGCCATCGCTGCGGTCATCATGCTGGTGCGGATCTTCCGCTCCCTGAGCGACAGCTAAACGGAGCACACAAGGAGTCGAGCAGTCTCCATTGTAATTTGACGGACACATCATGCGACCGCCGTCAAGCGGCACTTCCGGCACTTCGTGCCTCCCTGAAAATGGGGAAATTGTTGTTTGTAAGTCGATTTGCCGCGAGTATAATGTGTAATAAAGATTGCTTTTCGAGACATGAAAGCGCAGCAAAAGGAGTGTGTTAAGATGAAAAAGGGATTCAGCAGATGGTGTGACCAGCTGTGGCTGTACGCGGTCTATTTTCTGGGCGTCGTCATGGCCTGTGCGCTGGTCTGGAACTGGGATACCTGGGAGATGAGCCGCAAGCTGGTCTGTATGCTGGCCATCGCCGTCCCCATGCACATCTTTGAGGAAAACTCCTTCCCGGCCGGTTTCTACTATATGAACAACCTGGGCTTTGGGTCGAAGGAGCCTATGGCCTATCCGCAAAATCGCTGCACCAATATGGTCACAAACCTGGGGGCCGAAATCGTCCTGATTTTGCTGACGGTCAATACACAGGTCATCGAGCCGAGTGCGGTCACTCTGGTGCTGTTCTTCGGATTGGGCGAGACCATCAACCACACCAGAAGCGGTATTCTCATGTACCGGCGCTACCGCGAGAAGGGCAAAAAGACGGTTTACGGGCCGGGATTGGTCACTTCCTGGTGCGTGTTGATCCCGCTCAGCACGGCGGCGCTCAAGTGGCTGACCGGTCACTCTGTAACAGTGGTTCAGGTCGTCGGTGGCATCGGCATTTTCCTGGGGATCGCCGTCTGTCTGATCCTCCTGCCCTTTGCGGTCTCGTTGCGGGTAAAAAGCAAAGAGTTTGCTTTCTACGATAAGGGCTACTTTGAGAAATACGAGAAATAACGCTGAAATCATATCAAAAGCACGGCGAACCCCGCCGTGCTTTCGCGTTTTCAGGACAAATCGGAACGGCGCTCCCGCCGCCGCAGGAAGTGAAACACCATCCCCGCCGAATAGCACAGGGCCAGGCCCCAGGCCATGGGGTTTGCCAGGCAGATGCCGGTGAAGCCCAGTACCGTCACCGCCAGCCAGCCGCCGATGGTCCGCCCGATCAGTTCCCCCGCGCCGCTGAAAATGGCGTGGACGCTGTAGCCCATACCCTGAAGGGTGTTGCGGAAGATCATCAGCGCCCCGTGGAGGCAGAACAGCGTGCTAATAATGCCCAGGTACTGGATGGAATAGGCCGCCTCCGGGCTGGTGGAAGTCCCCAGCACCAGCTGGGTGAACCAGGGCTTGCCGAAGTAGATGACCACCCACGCTGCGGCGCAGTAGCTCCACTGGATGGTCAGCCCCGCCCGGAGGCCCTGCCAGATGCGGTCGGTGCGCCCCGCGCCGTCATTTTGGCTGACGTAAGTGACCATCCCCATGCCCACGCTCTCCATTGGGAGGGTGAACATCTGCCGTATCTTTTCGCCTGCTGTCTGCCCGGCTACGGCCACGGTGCCGAAGGTGTTCAGCGCCCCCTGCATGACCACCGCGCCCACGGCGGAGACGGAGTATTCCAGGCCCATGGGGTAGCCAATGACTGCCAGCTCCCGCAGGTGCCGCCGGGAGAGGCCCATTCGCTGGCCGCTGCCCCGGAGCAGATTGGTTTTGGCGGTCAACCACCACAGGCACAGCAGACCGCTGACCAACTGGCTGGTGACGGTGGCCCAGGCTGCCCCGGCCACGCCCATGCGCAGCACCGCCATAAAGATGTAATCTAAGGCGATGTTCAAAAAGCTGGAGGCCAGCAGGAACCAGAAGGGCCGGGTGGAATCCCCGGAGGCTCGCAGCGTTGCTGCCAGGTAGTTGTAGAGCGCTGAGGCGGGGAGACCGAGAAAGATGATGCGAATATATGTGGTGGCGTCAGAGAAAATGTCCTCCGGCGTTTGAATGAGCCGCAGCAGCGGCCCCGCCAGCAGCAGTGTGGCGGCGGTCATTGCCAGGAAAGTGACCAGCCCCAGCCAGCAGCCGTTCCAGAAGCTCCGCTGAAACTCGTCGCCCCGGCGGGCGCCGGTGGCCTTGCCCAAAGGGACCGCAAAGCCAATGCAGGCCCCCTGGACGAAGCCCAGAATCAGGAAGTTCAGCGGGTAGGTGGCTCCCACTGCCGCCAGCGCCTCGGTCCCCACGATGCGCCCCACCATCACCGTGTCCACAAAGCTGTAGAGCTGCTGGAAGAGGGTCCCCAGCACCAGCGGCAGCGAGAAGAGCAGAATTTGAGTGATGGGGCGGCCTCGGGTCAGGTCCATTGCGGTGTTTTTCATGGGTGTCCTCCATTTTGTTGGGTAAGCTGCTATTTATTATAATGTATCAAATACTGCACTGCAAGGGGAAACAGAACATCATTTTACAAGAAGATGTAGCTTTACAATAGATGTGAGACCAGGGTATAGAAAAAGGCGATTGAGTTTG
>JAJBVG010000048.1 GCA_020859945.1 Clostridiales bacterium
CGACACCGGCGGCTCCATCCGCCAGCCCGCCTCCTACTGCGGCGTCACCGGCATGAAGCCCACCTATGGCACTGTCTCCCGGTACGGCCTTATCGCCTACGCCTCGTCTCTGGACCAAATCGGCCCACTGGCCCGCTCTGCGGAGGACTGTGCCGCCGTGCTGGACCTCATCATGGGCAAGGACAAACGGGACGGCACCTCTCTGGAGGCTCCCTGCGGCCACCTGCTGGAGAACCTTTCCGCCGACCTGACCGGTAAGAAGATCGGCATCCCCGTGGACTGCTTTGGGGACGGCCTGGACCCGGAGGTTCGCGCCGCCGTCCTGTCCGTGGCCGACGTGCTGAGAGGCCGTGGGGCGGAAATCGAGGAGTTCCGGCTGCCCATCATGGAGTACGTGGTGCCCACCTACTATATCATCGCGGCGGCGGAGGCCAGCTCCAACCTGTCCCGGTTCGATGGCGTGAAATACGGCTGGCGGGCGGAGAACTACGAGGACTTGACCGACCTCTACAACAAGACCCGCACCGAGGGCTTTGGCAGCGAGGTCAAGCGGCGGATTTTGCTGGGCACCTTCGTCCTCTCCACCGGCTACTACGACGCCTACTATAACAAGGCCCTCCAGGTAAAGGCGGTCATCAAGAGCGCGTTCGACGACGCCTTCTCCAAATACGACCTGATTTTGATGCCGGTGGCCCCCACCACCGCACCCAAGCTGGGGGAGAGCCTGTCCAATCCCCTACAGATGTACCTCAGCGACATTTACACCGTCTCCGTCAACCTGGCGGGGCTGCCGGGCCTCTCCATGCCCTGCGGCCTGGACAAAAACGGCCTGCCCATCGGCGCGCAGCTCATCGGCCCCGCCCTGGGCGAGCAGAAGGTGCTGGATGCGGCTTACGCCTACCAGCAGGTCACGAACTATCATCAGAAAACCCCTGTGGGAGGTGCGAAGGAATGAACTGGGAAGTGGTAATCGGCCTGGAAACCCATGTGGAGCTGGCCACGAAAACCAAAATTTTCTGCTCCTGCACCACCGCCTTTGGCGGCGACCCCAACACCCATGTCTGCCCCGTCTGCACCGGTATGCCGGGGAGCCTGCCGGTGATGAACAAAAAGGTGCTGGAATACGCTGCCAAGGCATCTCTGGCCCTGAACTGCGACGTGACGCAGTACTGCAAGTTTGACCGGAAGAACTACTTTTACCCTGACCTGCCCAAAGCCTACCAGGTGTCCCAGCTGTACCTGCCCATCGGACGCAACGGCAAGGTACCCATTCAGGTGGGCAGCGAGGAAAAGGTCATCCGCATCCACGAGCTGCACATGGAGGAGGACGCGGGCAAGCTGGTCCACGACAACTGGATCGACCAGACCCGGGCGGACTACAACCGCTGCGGCGTGCCGCTGATTGAAATCGTCACCGAGCCGGATTTCCGCTCCGGGGACGAGGTCATCGCCTACCTGGAGAAGCTGCGCTCTACGCTGGAATATCTGGGCGTCTCTGACTGCAAAATGCAGGAGGGGTCCCTCCGCTGCGACGTGAACCTCTCCGTCCGGCCCCAGGGCAGCACGGAATTGGGCACCCGCACCGAGATGAAAAACCTGAACTCCTTCAAGGCCATCTCCCGGGCCATCGCGTATGAGGCCCGGCGGCAGGAAGAGCTGATTGAAATGGACCACAAGCGGGTCATTCAGGAGACCCGCCGCTGGGACGACAACAAGGACGCTACCATCTCCATGCGCTCTAAGGAGAACGCCCAGGACTACCGGTATTTCCCGGAGCCGGACATTCCCCCCATGGAGCTGACGGACAGCTATCTGGACAGCCTCCGAGCCTCCATGCCGGAGATGGCCCCCGCCAAGCGGGAGCGCTACCAGCGAGAGTGGGGCCTCTCCGAGAAGGACGCCGCCCTGCTCACCGACACCCGGGCCATGGCCGCCTACTTCGAGGACACGGTGGCGGCGGGCGCCGCCCCCAAGCAGGCCAGCGACTGGATCCAGGGCGAAGTGCTGCGGGAGCTGAAGGAAAAGAGCCTGGACATCAAGCAGGTGGTGTTCGCGCCGGAGGCGCTGGCCCACCTCATCGGCCTGGTAAGTCAGGGCAAGCTGAACCGCAACACCGCCGTCAAAGTGTTCCGGGCTGTGTTCGACGACAACGGCGACATCGACGCCTATGTGAAAGCCCACGGGCTGGAGCAAGTGAGCGACACGGGCCTGGTGGAACAGGTGGTCAGCGATGTTCTCGCCGCCAATCCTCAGTCTGTGGCCGACTACAAGGCGGGCAAAAAGAAAGCCTCCGGCTTCCTGATGGGCCAGTGCATGAAGGCCCTCAAGGGCAAGGGCGACCCCAAGGTAGTCAGCCAGACGCTGAACAAAAAGC
The DNA here is from genome assembly GCA_020859945.1 of Clostridiales bacterium. GTDB lineage: Bacteria > Bacillota > Clostridia > Oscillospirales > Oscillospiraceae > Onthomonas. The sequence continues at coordinate 2,375 of JAJBVG010000048.1, forward strand.
TCGCAGAATTGTAACGAAAATCCCATAAGAACAAGGGCCGCGTTTCAGGAAACCAACGCAAAGGGCTGGTTTCCTGAAATTGCGCGGTTTTCGCCTGCGGAATCAATCGCCATTCGGTTGTTCCGCAGGCATTATGATGGAACCTTTTTTGATAAGCGCCATCCGTATCCCTCTTATAAAACGCTCAGGTCAGAGCCGGAAGCAGCTCTCCCGTTGGATGATTTTGCAGGGAAATTCAATGCGCACTGTCTCCTGATGTCCCCGGCGGATGCGGTCCAACAGCGTCTGCACCGCCATGTGCGCCATCTCCTGCCGGGGGATGTGAACGGTGGTCAACGCCGGTTCCCGGTCCCACAGCCCTTCGATGTCGTCAATGGAAATGACCGAGATGGGGCGGTCAACGCGCCGCTTCTGCTCGTTTAGCGTCTGAAGGACGCTGACGGCGGTGATGTCGTTGGCACAGAACACGGCGGAGAAGGCGTTTTCCCCCTCCAAAAGCTCCAGAATGGCCTGTCGGCCTTGGGCAAAGGTCTGGTCGGTGGATTTGATGAGACCGTAGTTCATGGGGATGTCGTGCTGGATAAGGCTGCTGCAATAGCCCACATAGCGGCTCTCGAAGGAGCAGTCCCCGATGTAGGCGATGCTGCGGTGTCCCAGCCCGATCAGATGCTCCATGGCCAGCTCCGCCGCCTTTTTGCCGTCGCAGACCACCTCATCTACCGCAAAGTCCATCGTATTACGCCAGATGCCCACCAGGTTCCGGTTCTGCTGCTGGAGCCGCTCCAGCAGAGAATGGGAGCAGCGCCCCAGCACGATGACCCCGTTGGAGGCGGCCACTTCTGTCTCCAGCCCCTCCCCGTCGTACAAGACCCGGTGCAGCAATGCGCCCTGGGCGTATAGCTCTGTTTTCAGGCAGTGGAGCAAATCTTCAAAAAAGGGGTCCGACTCCACCTTTTGGAATCGAGCCATCAGCACGGTGACCCGCAGAGGTGTCTCCGTGCCTTTTTTTATCCCACCGCCCTGTAATGCGCGGGCGGCCTCGTTGGGGCGATAGCCAATTTCGTGGGCCGCTGTCCAGATGCGTTCCTGCAATTCCTTCGAGGCGCATTTGGGCGAGGAGTTGTTGAGAACGCGGGAGACAGTGGAGACGGATGTTCCCACCATCTCGGCAATTTGTTTCAGCGACATCATGCGTCACCTCTCATCACAGTCTGGAACCATTGTAACGGATACACACGCAGATTGCAAGCGCAAAGCGCAAACGTTTGAGTAATTTCCCGTTGACAAGGGAACTGACACGGTGTAAATTTAGGAAAGCAAACCAGTCAAACTCTGAAAAATCAGGCAGTTTCGGAAAAATAAATCGCATCTCCGAAACGCAAACGTTTGACTAAAAAGGAGACTGTCATGAGCTGCAACCTGATGAAATCCAAATCCCTTACCAAATTGACCGCCCTGGGCCTGTGCGTCTGCCTGCTGGTCGGGCTGCTGACCGGCTGCGGTTCCTCCACCGGCGAAACCTCAGCGGAGGAGGACAGCAACGTCATCGAGCTGCTGAACGTGTCCTATGACCCCACGCGGGAATTTTACGAGGCGTATAACGAGCTGTTCGCCACCTACTACGAGGAAACCTATGGCATGGCGGTGGAGATCACCCAGTCCCACGGCGGTTCCGGTTCCCAGGCCCGCTCCGTCATCGAGGGCAACGAGGCCGACGTGGTGACGCTGGCCTTGGCCCATGACATCACCCTCATCGAGCAGGAGGGGATGATAGACGAGGGCTGGCTGGACGAGTTCGACAACAACAGCTCCCCCTACACCTCCACCATCGTCTTTTTGGTGCGCGCCGGGAACGAGAAGAACATCCAGGACTGGGACGACCTGATTCAGGAGGGCGTGGACATCATCACCCCGGACCCCAAGTCCTCCGGCGGAGCTTGCTGGAACTTCCTGGCCGCTTGGTACTACGTCTGGCAGCAGGACGGCTCGGATGAGGAACAAATAAAGGAGTTTATGCGTGCGCTTTACGCCAACGTGCTGGTCATGGACTCCGGCGCACGGGGCGCGACCACTACCTTCGTAGAGAACGGCCAAGGGGATGTGCTCATCGCCTGGGAGAACGAGGCCCTCCAGACCATGGCGGATTACCCCGGCGAATATGAGCTTATCACCCCCAGCGTCAGCATTCTGGCAGAGCCTTCGGTTGCCATTGTGGACGAGAACGCGGCGAAGCACGGCACGGAGGATGTGGCGCAGGAATATCTGGACTACCTCTACACCGACGAGGCCCAGCGGCTCATCGGGGAGTATTACTACCGGCCCACCAACCAGGAGATTCTGAGCGAGTTCTCCGACGTATTTGACCTGGACGTGGTGCTGTGTACCATCGACGACTTCGGCGGCTGGGACGCGGCCTATGAAAAATTCTTCCAGGACGACGGGATTTTTGACGAGATTTACAACAACTGACGGAGCGCGGTATGAAACAGAAACGAAACAGAGTGATTCCGGGCTTTGGCCTGACCTTGGGCATCACAATTACCATGCTGTCGCTGCTGATTTTGCTGCCGCTGGCCTCGGTGCTGATCCGCTCCTTCGAGCTGACCCCGGCGGAGTTTTGGGAGACCATCACCCGGAGCAACGTGGTGGGGGCCTTCCAGACCAGCATCCTGTGCGCCCTGATTGCGGCAGCCATCAACTGCGTGTTCGGGCTGATTCTGGCCTGGATTCTGGAACGTTACGAGTTCCCCGGCAAGCGGCTCATCGACGGCATGATCGAGCTGCCCTTCGCCCTGCCCACCGCTGTGGCGGGCATTACGCTGGCGAAGATGTACTCCGACCAGGGAGTATTGGGCCAGGCACTGAGCCGCATCGGTATCCAAGGCTCTTATAGCCGGGTGGGACTGGTCATTGCCCTGGTGTTTGTGGGCATCCCCTTTGTGGTGCGCTCTATCCAGCCGGTGCTGCGCAAGCTGCCTACCTCCTGCGAGGAGGCAGCGCTGATGCTGGGGGCGTCGCGGGGGTTCACCTTCCGCCACGTTATCCTGCCGGAGTTGACCCCGGCCCTGCTGACCGGCTACGGGCTGGCCCTGGCGCGGGGTATCGGCGAGTACGGCAGCGTCATTTACATCTCCGGCAATAGCAGCAAAAACGGCACCCAAGTGGTGTCCTATGTCATCATGCAGAAGCTCAATTCGGGCAGCGCCGATTACGTTGGCGCGGCGGCCATCGCCCTGGTGCTGCTGGCGATTTCCTTTTTGCTGATGTTCCTGCTGAATCTGGTGCAGTGGTTCGCCGCCCGGCGGACCCGGTGAGGGGAGGACGCAATGAAGCAGAAGAAAAAAGCCCGCCTGTCGGCGGGACAAATCGCGCTGATCGTGATAGGGGTGCTGTTCTTTGCGGTGATGCTGGTCTGGCCACTGGTGGAGGTCCTCTACCGGGCGCTGAAGGACGGCTGGGCGCTGTACTGGAGCGCGGTCACGGCCAAGACTACCCTCTCGGCCCTGCGGGTCACGCTGCTGGCGGCGGTCATCGCCCTGCTGGTGGACACGTTTTTCGCGCTGGCAGCCTCCTGGCTGCTGACCAAATTCGAGTTTCGGGGCAAAAGCGTGCTGACGACCTTAATCGACATTCCCTTTTCCATCTCTCCGGTCATCGCGGGCCTGGCCTTTATTATGATGTTTGGCCGCAGCGGTCTGGCAACCCCGGTGGTCAACTGGTTCAACGACACCTTTGGCACGAACATTGCGCTGGTGTTCTCCATCCCCGGCGTGGTGCTGGCGACGATTTTTGTCACGTTTCCCTATGTGCTGCGGGAGCTGCTGCCCGCTATGAACCTCCAGGGCTGCGCCGAGGAGGAGGCCGCCGCCCTGCTGGGGGCGGGAGGCTTTACCATCTTCCGCCGGGTGACGCTGCCCCACATCAAATGGTCGCTCATCTACGGGATGGTGCTGTGCGCGGCGCGGGCCTTCGGGGAGTTTGGCGCGGTCTACGCCGTGTCCAAGGCCAGGGGCGAGACCTTCACCCTTCCCCTGGAGGTGGACGCCCTCTATATGTCCGGCGGCGCGGAGGCCATCACCCAGGCGTTCGCGGTGTCCTCCCTTCTGGTGCTGCTGGCGTTGGTCATGCTGATTTTGAAGAATATCGCCGAATGGCGGGCCAGAAAGACCGAAGAGCAGGAGGGATTGTAAATGTTCATTGAGACCAAACAGCTTTGCAAGCGGTTTGACGACTATGAGGCGGCCAAGGACATCTCCTTTGGCGTGGAGCAGGGGAAAATGGCGGCGCTGCTGGGTCCCAGCGGGAGCGGCAAGACCACCATCCTCCGCATGATTGCGGGACTGGAGCAGCAGGACAGCGGCGACATCTTCATCAACGGAAAAAACGTCAATGATGTCCCCGCAGGGGAGCGAGGTATCGGATTTGTGTTCCAAAACTACGCTCTGTTTCGCTACATGAACGTCTACGACAACATCGCCTTTGGCTTGAAGGTACAGAAGAAGAGCAAGGCGGAGATTCGCGCACGGGTCACGGAGTTGATTCAGCTTATCGGCCTGGAGGGACTGGAGAAGCGGTATCCTAACCAACTCTCCGGCGGTCAGCGGCAACGGGTGGCCTTCGCAAGGGCTATCGCCCCCGGCCCCAGCCTGCTGCTGCTGGACGAGCCGTTCGCTGCCATCGACGCCAAGGTGCGCAAGGAACTGCGGGTCTGGCTACGGGACATGATCGTCCAGGTGGGTATCACCAGCATTTTCGTCACCCACGACCAGGAAGAGGCGCTGGAGGTGGCCGATGACATCATCATCCTCAACGAGGGCCGCATCGAGCAGATGGGGACGCCTACGGATATTTACCTGCACCCCCAAACCCCCTTCGTGGCTCAGTTTGCGGGCAATTCCAGCGTAGTGGAGGGGCTGTCTGGGTTCCGTGGGTTCGACGCTCTGCCTACAGGACATAAGATTTTGATTCGCCCAGAGTTCGTGGATGCTTTCAAAACGGACAATCTGCAAATGCAGCCCTACGCAGACCTGGCGGAGGATGGCATCGTCACCGGTATCAGCTTCCGGGGCAGTTCCCTGGAGGTGCGGCTGAAGGTTCATGGTATTACGTTGCTGACCAACCGCTCTCTGGAACGCCGGGAGATTCGCCTGGGGGAGCACATGAACGTCTTTCTGCACAGGGTCTACTGTATCGAGGGAGAACGCACCCAGGTGGTAGAAAACGAACTGCTCAAAAATATCAGCATGGAGTGATTTTCCAGTCGCATCCATGGATATGATTTTATCCGTTTTATCACAATGTCGCCGCCCCTGCGGTAGTTTTCTGGAATCGTGGGACACTCCGGAAAACTACCACAGCCCCAGCCGGGTGAAGTGTCCCCTGTCAAGTAGACAGTAAAAAAACAAAAAAGATTTGCTGGAGATGGTCTTTGCCGCATGGCAGAGGCCATCTTTTTAAGCAGCAACTGCATGATAAGGAAAACTCATGGGTTTTCGTAAAATCCGGTTGGATTCCGTTTTAATTTTGTACATTCTCATTTCGAGCTTCCCGCCCCAGCCGGGGCCGGGGGCTGCGACTTTTGCGAAAACGAAAAGAAGCGGCCGCACCGTTCCCCAGGATGGAAAGCTGTGGAAATTCACCCCTGGGGGAGGGGTGTCGGTTAGCCTCATCTAACTAAAGGTGTCATGGGGCTTTCAACCTGTCATTTCGGACTGCCACTCTTCATCTTCTTCCATACTTCCATGCGTACATCCGGATTCTTTTTCAGGAAACCGATCATCTCGTCTCCGCATGGATAGTCCTTACACTTCTCATCTCCATACAACAGCCAGTCAGCCCCGACACCAAATTCCCTCTCGACCCTCTCTGCGAACCTCCGTGTCATCTCGCGGCGCCCTTCCATAAGGGCATTCAATCCTGAAGTCCCGCCGCCAATACGCTTGCAGAATTCTCACTGGCTAAGCCCGCTTTCCTTATAAACTTCCCGAAGACGTTGCCCAGCAGTTCCCTTCTGTGGCTCCAGTTTTCCAGACCACTCGCTTCCATCAATCCATGGCTCGCCTTCCCCGCCAAACAACCATTCTTTCCTTACCCCATAGGTTGATGAGATCCGTTCACACAGTTCATCGCTTACTACGCTTTCCCCTGTCTCTGCCCTTGTGATCTGGGTGGCTGTGTATCCGATCCCTATGGCAAACTGCGTCTTTGAAAGATGGAGCCTATTTCGCAGCTCCGTGATCCGCGTTCCATCTACTGCTGCACTATTTTCACTGTTTTCATATTTTTCCCTGACATAGCTCCATTCTCTCTGTATGATAACTGTTATAATGTCTCTATATTCAGTGCTTATGTATCGTTTTGGGCATACCAGCCTTATCATCTGGAGAACTTCCATGTTTGAAATTCCAACTTCTGCCCTGTCCGACCTGATTGGAATCAGCGAACGGGAAATCAGAACAGCGCACAGTGACAAACTGACAGGCGCGGCCAAGGATCTACTTCCAATTTCGATTCTGCCATATAATCAGATTGAACTATGCCTGGAAAAGTATTTTTTCATGCGCGATATCTGGACATGGATCTATTCCGCCTTGCCGCAGGCGACGTATCAGATTATGACCATCCTTTTCCTTTGCTGCATGGGCAGCGTATCCAGGATTTTTTCAATGAAACCGAAATGCTGCGTCAGGTTAATCGCACGATGCTCACATGCTCCGGCGAAAGGACTGTAACACTGTACTTAGCCAGGATCGCTTCAGACTACGGCGTGTCTTATCGAACGCTAATGAGAAGGAGACGACTATTTATGAACCAGTCAAATCTTCGTATGCTCTTAGATGCGGACCACAATGCGCATTTATACCATGACCACCTCACAAGTATGTGCCTTTATGCCTGTGATTACGCTATTTACAGACATCTTGCGGTTAATTCTCCTTCTGCAAATAAAATTCTGCGTGAATTTCAGGCCATGAAGCCTCTTCCCTGTTCTTCCTGTCCGCACTCAAAAGAATGGCAGGAAAAGCAGAAGGAAAAAGCACCAATAAAAAACATCCGGCCTCGTCGGATATTCCGCCTTTTACCTGCAAACGAAATGCTACGCATATGATTATTCCCAAAACCCGCTATCCCCTCAATGCTCTCTTTGCCACAGTGAAGGCGCAGGATGTCTGCTTTGCGCGGAAAGGTGTGGACGCATGGGCCGACAAATACCACTACACGCCGGCCAGGAAAAGCCAGAACGAATTAACGAGGTCTGGTTTTCCGATCACCACCCGTTTGACCTTTTTGTCATTACACAGCGGTACAAAAATGGGACATTTGATACAGCAAGGGTATGGCTTACCGCCGTTATGGATGCCGCCTCTAACACAATAGTGGGTTATTCGCTCACTACGCGCCCAAATACCGCAAGCATTGCGGAGGCCTTCGCAAGAGCGGCTGTGTTCACAGTTGACAGCCCCTTTTATGCTTTGCCGGAGATTTTTTATATCGACAATGGAAAGGATTACCGCTCTAAGCTCCTGAACGGGGAGTCAAAAGATAACTCCGGATGCACAAATAAGCAGGCTGGCAAGCCTGCACAAGCTGATGATTTTTGGTTCTATAATAAATGTTGGGGTCAGGTAAAGCACCTGGCCCCAAATTAGTAAAA
>JAJBVG010000028.1 GCA_020859945.1 Clostridiales bacterium
ATTTCCTCTATTATACACCATATTGCGGAATGAGGATAGTTTTTTGACAAGCTGGAACAGCGGCCAACGAAACGGTTGGCCGCTGTTTTTCTTCTTGTCTCAGTTTTTTGCCCGTAATGCCGCTCACAGTGGCATTATCGTTATCTCCCTGGATTCATCACACTCAGCTTATTCAAAAAACAGGGAAAGCGCCCGCCGAATCAGCTCCACGCATCCATCTTCCCCCAGTTGTGCGGAATCCAGAGACAAATCATAGCCTCCGATATCTCGCCACTTCAAACCGGTATAGTAGTGGTAATAGTCCGCGCGGCGCTTGTCTTCCTCCCGGATGTGTCGAATGACATCTCTGCGGTTCCACGCGAGAGAGTAGGATGCTATCCGCTCAATGCGGGCTTCCATGGGAGCGTGGATGAACACCTTGAGCACATGGGGCTGGTCTGCCAGCAAATAGTTGGAGCAGCGGCCCAGAATGATACAACTCTCCTGGGCGGCCAGGTCCTTAATGATTTTCGCCTGGAAGCTGAACAGATTCAGCGTGGACACATAGTCATCGCTGTCCGGGGGAAGGATCTCTCCGTTGTAGGCACGTCGGGCGGCAAAAAACATCTCCTTGACGCCGATGCGCTCGTCGGCCATGCCAAACAGCCCTTCGTGTATGCCGCTGACATCGGAAGCCAAACGCAACAGCTCCCTGTCATAGTAAGGGATACCCAAGGCGGCGGACAACTTGCGGGTAATGTTGTGCCCGCCGCTGCCGGTCTCCCGGGCAACGGTGATTGCATACCGTTCCATAGAATTTCCTCCTTTCACGCGCCCAGGTATGCCTTACGCACCCGGTCGTCGGCGGCCAATGCGCTGGCCGGGCCTTCCATGGCGATGGTGCCGGTCTCCAGCACATAGGCCCGGTCGCTGACTGCCAGGGCCATTTTCGCGTTTTGTTCCACCAGCAGGATGGTGATACCGCTCTCATGGAGAGTCTGGATGATGGAGAAGATCTCCTTCACCAGAATGGGGGACAGTCCCATGGACGGCTCATCCATCAGCACGATTTTGGGGGCTGTCATCAGCGCCCGTCCGGTGGCCAGCATCTGCTGTTCCCCGCCGGAAAGGGTGCCGGCCAGCTGCCGACGGCGTTCTTTCAGTCGGGGGAAATGGTGATAGACCCGCTCCAAACTGGCGGAGATTTTCCTCTGGTCCCGGATGATATAAGCCCCCATACGGAGGTTTTCCTCCACCGTCATGCTGGCAAACACGTGCCGACCCTCCGGCACGTGGGCCAGCCCCATCCGAATGATGGTGTGGGGCGGCGCCTTCTGCAAGTTCTGCCCGTCCAGCAGCACCTCGCCGCTGGTAGCGGTCAGCAAACCGGAGATGGTATGGAGGGTGGTGGTTTTGCCTGCGCCGTTGGCTCCGATCAGAGATACCAGTTCGCCGTCCTGAACCGTCAGGGAAATGCCTTTCAGCGCATGGATCGCGCCGTAATGCACGTTCAAATCCTTAATTTCCAGCATACTTCGCCCTCCCTATTCGCCCAAATAGGCCGCGATGACCTTGGGATCGTTGGCGATTTCATCCGGCAAACCGGAGGCGATGGTCTGCCCGTAGTCAATGACCTGGATGCGCTCACAGATGTTCATCACCAGGGACATATCATGCTCGATGAGCAGAATGGCAATGCCAAACTGGTCCCGGATGGCATTGATACACGCCAGCAACTCCGCCGTCTCGGTGGGGTTCATACCGGCGGCAGGTTCATCCAGCAGCAGAACCTTCATGTTTGTACCCAGTGCGCGGGCAATCTCCAGCTTCCGTTGCTGGCCATATGGCAGGCTGGATGCCAGCACGTCCGCCTTATCCTCCAAGTGGCAGATCGCCAGCAACTCCATTGCTTTCTCTGTGACCTGGGCCTCCGCTTTCCAATACTTCGGCGTGCGCAGCAGGGAATCCAGCAGGCCATAGTGGATGTCCTTCGTGAAGGCCACCTTGACGTTTTCGATTACCGTCATATCGTCAAACAGGCGGATATTCTGGAACGTGCGGGCAATACCTGCTGCTACGAACTGGTGTACCTTTTTGCCGTTCAGCGGCACACCGTCCAGCAGAACCGTTCCCTCCGTGGGGACGTAAACGCCGGTCAGCAGGTTGAAAACGGTGGTTTTGCCCGCGCCGTTTGGCCCGATCAAGCCGACCAACTCGCCAGGGTAGATGGAGAGGTTAAAGTCCTGGACGGCATGAAGGCCGCCGAAGGAGATGCCCAGACGGCGGGTCTCCAAAACAGGGGTTTTCGTCTCACTCATGACTGCTGGCCTCCTTTTCTCCGGAGCGGGAGGTAAACCAGGCTTTTATCCTGCCCGGCCACTTGGGAACGTCGCACAGAGCGAACTCCCGGCTCCCCATAATGCCGCGGGGGCGGAACAGAATGACAATAATCAGCACAATGGAATATACCAGCATGGGGTAGGTAAAGACATTTTGCAGGAAGGCGGGCAGCGCCGATACCCATGCGCCGTTTTTGATGGTGTAGTTCAGCAGGAACAGGGTTACGGCGGCGATGACAGAGCCGGTCATGGACCCCATGCCGCCCACGACTACCATAACCACGATGAACACGGAGTTCAAAATGGAGCCGTTGGTAAAGGCGAAGGAGGTGGTAGCCAGCGCCGCATTACAGCAGGAGTAGAGCGCGCCGGTCACGCCTGCAAAGAAGGCGGAAATGGTGAAGGTCAGCACCTTGTAATAGCTGACGTTGATACCGGAGGTGGAGGCGGCGATCTCGTTGTCCCGGATGGCGCGGATGGCCCGCCCATATTTGGAGCGGACAAAGAGCAGCATGGCGGTCATGCACAGAATCACCACCAAAACCGCCACCCACAGGTATTGAACCTTCTCGTCGTTGGAGAAGCCCAGCCCCGTGGCATACAGCGCGGAGGAGGCAGACCCCTGCCCCAGCCCCTGCTGGCCGCAGAAGGGCAGGTTGTTGATGACGTTGACGATGATCATGCCGAAGCCCAGGGTGATGATGGCCAGATAGTCCCCTTTTAGCCGGAGAGCCGGAATGCCCACCAGCAGGCCCATCAGCGCCGCCAGAATACCGGCGACCAGCGTGCTGAGGAGCAGCACCAGCAGAAAGGCGGGGCCGGACTTCTCGTCGTAAAAGCCTGCACGCTGAAACGCGAGAGAAAGCAGGGCCGCCGTATAAGCGCCCACGGCCATAAAGCCACAGTGCCCCAGGGAAAGCTGTCCCAAAAAGCCCAGCACCAGGTTCAGGGAGGCCGCCATGATGATTAGATAACAGCACTGCCAGATGGAGGGGACGACCTTCAGCTTCAGAGTGTCGCCTCCGGCATTGCTCATCACAAGGGAGAGGACAAAGAGAAGAACAACGGCAATGAAATTGACCAGATAACGGGTCCTCGTTTCGCTCTTTTTCATACCTTCTCCCCCACATTCTTGCCCAAAATACCCGCAGGACGAATCATAAGCACCGCAATCAGAATCAGATAGACAAAGGTATCCGACATGGACGAGCTGATATAGGTATTGGCCCCGGACTGGACAATGCCAATCACCAGACCGCCCAGCATGGCACCGGGCAGGGAACCGATGCCGCCCAGGACTGCAGCTACAAAAGCGTAAATGCCCAGCGTCGCTCCCATCGTGGTGTAAACCTTGGGATACTGCGCGATGTACATCAGCGCCGCCACCGCCGCCAGCCCGGCGCCGATCCCGAAGGTGGCGATGATGGTCTGGTTCACGTTGACCCCCATCAGGGTGGCGGCCTCCTTGTCCTCCGACACGCAGCGCATGGCGCAGCCGATGCGGGATTTCTGCGTAAAGAAGTACAGCGCCACCATGATGACAGCTGAAACCACCACTGTGATGATGGTGGCGCTGCTGACAGAGACCCCCGCAATGGAAAACGTGCTGGTGAACAGCGTATAAGGGACCTTGGGGTCCGGGCCGATGACGGAAATGGCCTGTGCCAGATTTTCCAGCACAAAGCTCATGGCAATGGCGGTAATCAGCGAGGTCAGGTTATTCCCCTTTTTTCGCACGGGGCGATAGGCCAACAGTTCCACCAGCATACCCACGCAGGCGCAGACCAGAATGGCCGGAACCACCGCCAGCCAGCCGGGCAGCCCCAGGTTCATGACGATGGGTATCATAAAAAACAGGGTGTAGCCACCCACCATGATAAAGTCACCGTGGGCAAAGTTGATGAGCTTGATAATGCCATAAACCATGGTGTAGCCCAGAGCGATCAGGGCGTAGACGCTCCCCAGCCGAAGCCCTGTGATCAAAAACTGAATAAAAGTGGTCATCGGACGCTCCTCTCTTGTCATCCTGCAAAGGGGGAGACGCAGAAGCGCCTCCCCCATGTTGCTCTGGATGCTCGCAATCAGTCCAGACTCAGGGTCGTGACAGCGATCTTGGTGACAGCGTCGTCGCCTTCGGTGTAGGAATAGCCCATCAGCACGCCGGTCTTGATGGGCGTGCCGGTGTCGTCGAAGGAGAAGGTGCCAGTGGAGACCTCATATACCACGGAGGTATCCGCCAGGGCAGCCTGAACGCTGTCCGCGTCAAACGCACCGCAGGATTCGATGGCCTGCTTCAACACAAGGACAGCGTCGTAGCCCAGCGCGTCGAAGTTGTTGGGTGTTTCGCCGTAGACCTCCTCATAGCTTTCGACAAAGCTGATGGAGATGTCGCTGGTGGCCAGCTCGGTGGAGTAGTGGTTGACAAACAGGAAATCGTTGTAGACGGACAGATCCGCGCCGTCGGGGATGGTGGTCTCGGTGTTGTCCACACCGTCAGCGCCCAACAGGATGCCGTCGAAGCCCACGCTGCGGGCCTGGGGAACCAGATAGGGACCGGTGACGTCATAGTAGAAGGGCACAAAGACCAGTTCGGCCTCCGCCTCCACCATCTTGGTGAATTGGTTGGTGTAATCCACCTCGGTCATGGTAGCCACGGATTCCTCCGCCACGATCTCCAGCCCCAGCTCCTCGGCAGCTGCGGCAAAGGCGTCCCGCAGCCCGGCGGAATAGGTATCGGCGGAGCAGTAAACAATGCCTACCTTGGTATATCCCTCATCCGCGGCGTACTGTGCGGCCAGCTCGCCTTGGAAGGAGTCTTTAAAACAGGTACGGAATACATAGTCCATCTCGGTGGTCAGGGCGTCCGCCGTGCCGGAGGGCGTGACCAGAACGACGCCCTCAGAGTTGGCGACAGAGGTGATGCTGGAGGTGCAGCCGGAGGTGGCAGAGCCGATGACCAGCTCAATGCCGTCAGAAATCAGCGCATTCATGGCGTTCAGGCACTCCGTAGAATCGCCCTGATCGTCCTTGGATTCCACTGCCAGCTCATAGGTCGCGTCGCCCACGGTGACGCCGCCGCCGGCGTTGATCTGATCGATGGCCAGGTTGACGCCGTTGGCAACGTGGGTGCCGTAGACGGCCAGGCTGCCGGTCATGGGACCGATCATGCCCAACGTGATGGTGCCGTCAACCGCGCCGGAAGTTGAATCTTCCTCTGCGGCGACAGAGGCCTCTGCATCCGTTGCGGTGGATGTGTCGCTGTCGGATGTGCCGCTTGTGCTATCAGACGACCCGCACGCAGCCAGACTGAAAGCAAAGCACAGCGCCAGCAGGAGACTGAGCAATTTCTTCTTCATGATGATTCCTCCTTAAAAAAGACAGGGTAACAAAAAAACAAGGACGCTTTTCTGCATTTTTTGCAGGGCGCCCTTGCCTTTTGATTTATTATACGGCCCTTGTTTCTTTTCTGCAAGGTTCATAATCACACAAAATCAGCTTATATTTCGATTGTTTTTGTGAATATACACAAATTGCCTTTTGAGTTTTTGCAGAAAGCGACATGGAATCCTGCAAAATCCCCGGTGAACGGGCCTTGTTTTGGGATTTACCCGAAAAGCCTGTCCTCATCGTCAACGGAACGGCTTTTTCGTGTTTTCTTGCATAACTGTTCCATCAAAAATTCATTTTATTCCGCTCTCCCTCTTTAAGGCAGAAGTATATGCAAGTTTTACAATCTTACCTTTCATTTCTGGCGTTTTTTCACCCAAAGAGCCAAAGTTGCATTTTGCGTATTGACTTTACCGCGAAACGTGTTAAACTGTGTGGCGTCAAGACAAGGATGCCAGCGTTCCTGATGCGGAACCTGACATCCTTTTTGTTTCGCAGCTGCATATTCCATGAAAAGAGAGCATATCGTTCAACCGTTATCGCAATGAGGGAGGTTATGTTTTATGGCCGCTGCTAGTTTGGAAGAAGTCAACTCCGTCGTCTTTGGCGTTTGGTTTTTGATTGGCGCCGCCCTGGTGTTCTGGATGCAGGCCGGTTTCGCCATGGTAGAAACCGGCTTCACCCGGGCCAAGAACGCGGGCAACATCCTGATGAAGAACCTGATGGATTTCTGCATTGGCACCGTGGTCTTTATCCTGATCGGCTTTAGTCTGCTGCTGGGTGAAGACCTGTTTGGCTTCATTGGCAAGCCGGGGTTGGACATCTTCACCAGCTACGCCAGCTTTGACTGGTCCAACTTCGTGTTTAACCTGGTGTTCTGCGCCACCACCGCCACCATCGTCTCCGGCGCTATGGCGGAGCGGACCAAGTTTCTATCCTACTGCATTTACTCCGCCGTCATCTCCGCTCTGATTTATCCCATCGAGGCCCACTGGATCTGGGGCGGTGGCTGGCTGTCCCAGTTGGGCTTCCATGATTTCGCCGGCTCCTGCGCCATCCATATGGTGGGTGGTCTTTCCGCGCTGATTGGCGCGAAGTTGCTGGGTCCCCGCATGGGAAAGTTCGTCCGGGACGATTCCGGCAAGGTGGTCAAGGTCAACGCTTTCCCCGGACACAGCCTGCCCTTAGGCTGCCTGGGCTGCTTCATCCTGTGGCTGGGCTGGTACGGCTTTAACGGCGCTGCCGCCACCAGCGTGGAACAGCTTGGTTCCATCTTCCTGACTACCACCGTGGCTCCCGCCGTAGCCACCGTCGTCTGCATGATCTTCACCTGGGTCAGATACGGCAAGCCCGATGTCTCTATGTGTCTGAACGCCTCCCTGGCGGGACTGGTCGCCATCACCGCCCCCTGCGATGTGACGGATGTGACCGGCGCTCTGATGATCGGCGCTGTGGCCGGTGTGCTGGTCGTTTTTGGCGTCTGGCTGCTGGACAACGTGCTCTACATTGACGACCCGGTGGGCGCCGTGGCCGTCCACTGTCTGAACGGCATTTGGGGCACCATCGCTGTCGGTCTCTTTGCCACCACCTCGGCCCCCGGCAACGACTCTGTGGTGGGCCTGTTCTATGGCGGCGGTTTCGGCCAGCTGGGTATCCAGCTGCTGGGTGTGCTGACGGTCATCGGCTGGACCGCCGTGACCATCACCATCGCCTTCCTCATTATCAGGGGCACTGTTGGCCTGCGCGTAAGTGCTGAGGAGGAGTTGGTCGGTCTGGACACCAGCGAACACGGACTGATGTCCGCCTATGGCGGTTTCTCCATCCACGACCGGATGCCTGGCGGCAGCATGGCGGACGTGTCCACTCCCGCAGCCGTCAGTGTGCCAATGGAGGCATCTGTCCCCGTGGATGACACTGCCGCGCTGGAGGGTTATGGCCCCTACACCCGTGTCAGCATTTTCTGCAACCAGAACCACTTTGAGGATCTCAAGGCCGCCCTCACGGAAATCGGCGTCACAGGCATGACGGTGACGCAGGTGATGGGCTGCGGCGCTCAAAAGGGCCGCACCGGATACTACCGGGGCGTCTCCATGACCATGTCGCTGCTGCCCAAGCTGAAGGTTGACGTGGTTGTATCCACTGTACCGGTGGAAAAGGTCATTGCTGTGGCTAAGAAGACCTTGTATACTGGCAACGTGGGCGATGGCAAGATTTTCGTCTACAATGTCCAGAATGTGGTCCGTGTCCGCACTGGCGAAGAGGGCTATGATGCTCTGACCAACGAAACATGATTCCCATCCTTCCCCTTTCTGCGCGGCTGTTCTTCTGAGCAGCCGCGCTTTTTTCAGTTAGGAAGGCGTCTTTTCTTTATCGTCCAAATTTGGTTATCCTTTTGCTCTGCTATGCGGGTACCCCCTGCTGTTAAGTGGCACTTCTACCCTCAAGGGGTACTTCCGGGGCTTTGCCCTTCCCTGCAAAGCTTCGCTTCTCCCTGCGCCACCGTCTAAAGGCAACGATCATTCCCTCCTTCAGGGAAGTCAATACAAGACACCTCACTGCCACATCAACAAGTGATTTTACGCAAAAAGGTACCCAATACGTACTGAGAAAGGGCAAAATCTTCTGATTACCACTCCTTCAACCCCATTGTAAAACTTCACACCCCTCCTAACCACTTTATAACACCTATAGCCCAATGTATGGTGAAATAAAAAAGGAGGATTTTACAATGGGCTCCAAAAGAAGAAACGGCGAGGGAAGTATCCGCCAGAAGAGCAACGGCTGTTATGAAGTCCGCATTTCTGGCGTCACTGACTTCCAAACCGGTAAGAAAACTCGCATCTCCCGCTATGCGGCTACAGAGCAGGAGGCCGTACAGCTGCTTCACAGCCTGTCCGTCACAGTGGGCAGCAAGAAAATCACAAACATGACCCTCGGAGAATGGCTGGACTTCTGGATGGAGGTCTACGCCAGGAATACATTGAAGCAATCCACACAAATGAGCTATGAAACTTACGCAAAACGACACTTCAAACCGGCGTTGGGCAATTATCCGTTGACGGAAATTACGCCTCGCCTACTCCAACAGTTTTACAATTATAAAGTGCAAACGGAGGGTCTATCCTCAAAAACCATCAGCAACCTGAACTTGTATCTCCACAAGGCGCTGGAGCAGGCTGTGCGGGAAGGGCTGATTCCAACCAACCCGGCATCCTCTTTGAATCTGCCCCATGTGGAGCGGCCTACGATCGACGTTCTGACGCGGGAGGAACAGGGCCGACTGGTCCAGGCCAGCTACCAGCACCGTTACGGGGTGTTCATCCGGCTGGTGCTTGCCACGGGGCTTCGGTTAGGTGAACTCCTGGGCCTGCGCTGGGAGAACATCAACTTTCGCAGCAATATGCTCAGCGTTTGTCAGACACTGAACCGTCTGCAAATCCCAAGTCTGCCAGACAACTATAATGGCCCTAAAACGGAGATCGTGATTCAGCCGCCAAAATCGGCCAATTCGCTCCGCAGTATCCCTCTACTGCCCGGCGCTGTTCAGGACCTTCTCTGCTGGCGCTCGGTCCAGGAGGCCGACCAACAGGCGGCTGGAGACGCCTATGTGAACAGCGGCTTTGTTGTCACAAATCCGCTGGGCGGGTACATCGAACCTCGCACCTTCTCCGATTACTATCACCAAATCTTAGACCTGGCAGGGCTGCGACACTTCAACTTCCACGCACTCCGTCACACCTTCGCCACCAGAGCGATGGAACAGGGAATGGACGAGAAAACGCTCTCCACGCTGCTGGGGCACTACTCCATCTCTTTTACAATGGACACCTACGCCCACGTCCTTGACACGCACAAATGGGAGGGTATCAACCTGATGACAGGGAGAAACGCAGCTTCGGAAGTACCGCTTGACGGTAACGACCTTTACAACGCCGGACAGCCTGCCATCCAACCACAGGGGTATCCCATTCTTGTGACACCCCAAGACGGTGGTTTCCTTGTGACCGCTCCTGACTTTCCTGAAATTCTGTTGGTTGCCCCCAGCATGGAGGCCGGTGTGGAGCACAGGGAGAAGCGCAGCTTCGGAAGTACCGCTTGACGGTAAATGCAGACCGCTATCCGGCAGGCGT
>JAJBVG010000044.1 GCA_020859945.1 Clostridiales bacterium
GCTGGCGAAATACAGTTCCAGGAACTCTTCTACGGCGGTGAGGATCTTCTTCATGGTAATTGCCTCCTTTACTGGCAGATGCTTGTTCTGGTGTGTACCGGTTCGTCCTGTACTGGCTACCGGACAGCGGTGACAGCGAAGCTGGCGAAATACAGCTCCAGGAACTCTTCTACGGCGGTGAGGATCTTCTTCATGGTAATTGCCTCCTTTACTGGCAGATGCTTGTTCTGGTGTGTACCGGTTCGTCCTGTACTGGCTACCGGACAGCGGTGACAGCGAAGCTGGCGAAATACAGCTCCAGGAACTCTTCTACGGCGGTGAGGATCTTCTTCATGATGTTTGCCTCCTTTAAATAGGTCGTTGCTTGTTGAAGCTCTGTTTCTTTTGTTGTTTGTATTATAACGCCTTGACAGGAACTTGTAAAATACATATAATAAACCTGTCAGCATACCTTTTGAGTATTACGAAAGGAGACGTTTCATGGAGCTTCGGCACATTCGGTATTTCCTGGCCGTGGCGGAGGAGATGAGCTTCACCAGGGCTGCGGAAAAGCTGTGCATTGCCCAGCCGCCGCTGAGCCGCCAAATCAAGGATTTGGAGGAAGAACTGGGGGTATCGCTGTTCCTCCGCAAGCCCCACGCCCTCCAGCTCACCGACGAGGGACAGGTGTTCCGGCAGTACGCCGTCCGGGTGATGGACCTGGTGCGGCGGTCTGAGGAGGACGTCCGGGAGATGCAGTCCGGGCTGCACGGGGTCATCTACCTGGCCTCGGTGGAGGGCCACGCCCCCACTCTGTTCTCCCAGTGGATCGCCGGGTTCCAGAAGGAGAACCCCCACGTCACTTACAATCTCTGGAACGGTAACTCTGACGACGTGATCAACCGGCTGATGAAGGGACTGTGCGAGCTGGCTATCATCGTGGAACCCCACAACGCGGAGGGCGTTTACGCCGTTCCCGTCTACGCGGAGCCGTGGGTCGCCATGATCCCGGCCTCCTGCCCTCTGGCACAGGAGCCGGGGGACACGGTGGACTTCCAGCGGGTCACGGAGTACGACCTGATCATCCCGTCACGGGAATCCCGGTTGCAGGAGATCGTCGGCTGGTCCGCCTCCCCGGAAAAACAGCTAAAGGTCCGCTGCCGGATGTCCCACATGCTCAACGCCTATGAGCTGACCCGGCAAAACGTGGGCATCACCCTCTATCCCGCCTCGGCCAACATCGGAACGGATTCTTCCGTCTGCATCAAGCGGCTGGTGAACCCGTCGGTGACTGCCTCCTACGTTCTCATTTGGGACAAGGGCCGCCCCCTCTCCCACGCGGCGGCGGAGTTTTTGAAGTATATCCAAAGCCAGTACGCGGGGACGCCGTTCCCCTGAAAAACAGCGCATATATCCCCCAATTTTCACCTATCGGAGGAATCAACATGATACAGGACATCGGTTTGCACCAGTTTTACAACACCTACGCCCTCCGCCAGCCGGAGGACAACGACTTCGTCTACTGTTTCCAGGGCCGGGATGTGCTGCTGGGGCCGGAGGGCCGTCTGCCCCGGTATCGGGAACTGGCGGAGTTGGCGGGCATCGAATATCGCTACCTCTTCGCCATCGACCAGGCCCACTACTTCCTGGCCCTGTCCCAGCCGCCGGTGGAACTGACGGGTTACGCCTACCAGTCCAGCCGCACCTTCCGCAACGTCCGCCCCATGGACCGGGCACTGGCCGGGTACACCGCCATGCACCTGAGCGGCTGGTACGCCAACAACCGGTTCTGCGGGCGCTGCGGCGGCAAAATGGAGGTGGGGCAGGTGGAGCGGAACATGGTCTGTCCCCACTGCGGCAACCTGGTCTATCCCCGCATCAACCCCGCCGTCATCGTGGCCGTCACCGACGGCGACCGGCTGCTGATGACTAAGTACAGCGAGAAGGCCCACCGCGTCCACCATTACGTCCTCATCGCCGGGTTCGTGGAGATCGGCGAGACGGCGGAGCAGACCGTGGAGCGGGAGGTCATGGAAGAAGTGGGGCTGCGGGTGAAGGACATCCGCTATTTCAAGTCCCAGCCCTGGGGCTGCGACGGCAACCTGACCCTGGCCTATTTCGCCAAGCTGGACGGCAGCGAGGGCATCACCCTGGACCGGGAGGAGCTGGCCGACGCCCACTGGTTCCGCCGGGAGGAGGTCCCCGTCCCCCAGGACGACGTCTCCATTACCAGCGAGATGATCCACCTCTTCGCCGCCGGGCGGGAACCGAAGGGAGTTTAGGCGGCGCGCCTGGTTCCCACGCGCCAGCCTGCCGTCGCCGCCTCAAATGTTGTTTTGCAACCTTTTTAAGTGCGAAAGACTATTTACGATTTGTTTACGAATGGAATATTGACGTTTTCCCCCGCCTGCGCTATCATTATATCAGGTTCCAAAGCAAACGGCGCGGATGGTATCTGTCCCCGCACAAAGGCCCTGTTTTCGTCCCCGCTCCGGGTCGGCTCCACCCTTGTTCTCCGCCGCCGCTGTTCTGCGAGAACCAAATTGTTTTCTAGTTCGCCGCGCATACCAGCGACGGGAGGTTTACTCTATGCGTAACTTTTTCAGCCGTTTGATGTATGGTCGCTATGGCAGCGACCAGCTTAATCTGTTCCTGTTGGGTGCATGGCTGGTATGCTATCTGCTGGCCATCCTGTTCAACGCCCTGGGCATTGGCATCCTCAACACGGTATGCTATATTCTGGCCTATGCCGCCATTATCTACAGCATTTTCCGTATGTTTTCCCGCAATTACGACAAGCGCCGCCGGGAAAACGACTGGTATCTGGCCAAGGTCGGCCCCATCCTCCACGGGTTCCGCCAGAAGCGCGCCCAAATGCGGGACAAGGACCACAAGTATTTTCGCTGCCCCAGCTGCGGACAGACCCTCCGGGTCCCCAAGGGAAAGGGAAAAATCAACGTCCGCTGCCGCAACTGCGGCGCCAGCTTCCAGAAGAAAACCTGACTGTGCAACAACGCTCAAACCGCCTGCCCGCTTTCGCGGACAGGCGGTTCTTTTCTGTGGGAGTCACTCCCAGAAATCATTGCTTTTCTGACAACGATTGTGGTATACTGTTTTTGACCGAAATACTCCATTCCTGCGTCCGCAGGCGAAAGCGAGGTGCTTTTATGGAAACCGATTACCTGAAAGAATTTATCGTGCTGTCGGAGACCGGCAATTACCTTCAGGCGGCGGAGGAGCTGTTCATCGCCCAGTCCTCCCTGTCCAAACACATCAAGGCGCTGGAGATCGAGCTGGGGGTCCCCCTGTTCAACCGCACCCCCCGAAAGGTGGAACTGACCAGCTATGGGAAGTCGTTCTTAAAGTGCGCCCAGCAGATCGTGGACATTCAGTACAGTTTCCAGCGAGATTTGGCCAACCAGCTGGACGAAAAGCAGCAAACCCTCCGCATTGGTTCCATTCCCCTGATGGCCCCCTACCGCATCACGGACATCATCATGAAGTACCAGCGGGAGAACGAGCACTGCACCATCAATCTGCTGGAGGAGGAGTCCTTCACCCTGAAAGAGATGCTGCGCAAGAACAAGTGCGACCTGGCCTTCATCCGGGAGGAGGGCGACACCGACGAGGAATTCGCCAAGTTCCCCTACACCTCGGACCATTTGGTGGCCATCCTGCCCAGCACCCATCCGCTTGCCAAGCGTTCCTCCCTCCAGCTGGAGGAGTTGAAAGACGAGAATTTCCTGCTGTTGCAGCCGGATTCCCTGCTCTACAGCATCTCCACCACCGCTTGCCAGAAGGCGGGCTTTACCCCCAACATCGCCTACACCGGCAAGCGGGCGGAGAACATCATGGACCTGGTGGAGAAGGGCATGGGCGTCTCGCTGCTGATGGAAAAGCCCATCCTCTCCCTGGCTACGCCGAAGGTCGCCATCGTCGATGTGACCCCCACCGTCTCCACCAACATCTATATCTACTACAAGAAGAACATCCCGCTCTCGTCCGCGGCGAAGAAATTCCTGTTGGCGGCGCTGTGAGGGGGCTTCACCGCTTCCGCCGTACCACGTTTTCGGAGATTTCGCTGAGGGCCTGGGCTGCCTCCATCTCGCACCGGCGGGAGGTTGCCAGGTCCCCCAGGGAGACCATGCCCTTCACCTGGTCGCCCTCCACCACCGGCAGGCGGCGCACCTGACAGGCCGCCATCCGCCGGGCGGCGGCGTGGATGTCCTCCCCCGGTTCTACGGTGTGCAGTTCCCGGGACATGATGTCCCGCACCGGCACCCGCTTGGGGTCCTGGTTGGCGGCCACACAGCGGGTGATGATATCCCGGTCGGTGACGATGCCCTGGAGCCGCCCCTCGTAGTCGCAGACGGGCAGCGCCCCCAGGTTGTGGCGCTCCAGCAGCCGGGCGGCCAGGGCCGCGCTCTCCTCCGGCGTGATGGAAACGACGTTTTTGCTCATAAAATCCTGAACCTGCATGGCAGTACCTCCTGTAAAACGTAAAAATACAACAAAAATACCATCTGAATGGGATACCGTTAGGATACCCCGGTTCAGATGGTATTTATGCGTCTGGAGGCTCAATCCGCCAGAGAATTGGAATCAATGAGCGTCACGGTGATCTCACCGTAATACTCGTAGTGATAGCCGTCGTCCTCGTCCTCTGCGGAGGCGGAGCCGTCGGCCTCGTCCGTTTCCGTCTCCGGTTCCCGCCAGATGGTCAGGGTGACGGTGTCGCCCACCTCCAGGTCGGCGGTGACGGTCTGGAAATCGGTGACGGTGCTGACATCCTCCCCGTTCACCCGGGTGATGATGTCGTTCACCTGGAGGCCCTGGGCGGCGCAGTCGGACGCGCTGTCGATGGTGGCCACCCACAGGCCCTGTGGGATGCCATAGACCTGGGCTGTCACGGAGCTGACCGCATAGCAACTGATGCCCAGCACCGCCCGGCTGACGCTGCCCTCCGTGGCAAGGGCCTCCACGATCTCCTTCACCGTGGCGGAGGGGACGGCAAGGCCCATGTTGTCGATGCTGGCGGTGGCGCTGGAGCTGGACATTTTCATATTTACCACGCCCACCACCTGGCCCCGGCTGTTGAACAGGGGACAGCCGGAGTTGCCGCTGTTGACGGCAGCGGTGGTCTGGATCAGCGTCATGGCGTAGCCGTTGGAGGAAATTTGCCGGTTCAGCCCGGAGATGATGCCGTCGGTCAGGCTGCTGCGGAACTGGGGACCCAGGGGGTCGCCGATGGCGTAGACCGTCTCGCCGATGGTCAGCTGCTCGGAGTCGGCGAACTCCACCGCCGTCAGGCCCTTGGCTTCGATTTTCAGTACCGCCAGGTCGGTCTGAGCGTCGCTGCCCACCAGCGTGGCCTCATACGACCCGCCGTCGCTGGTGGTGACGGTGGCCCGCTCGGAATCCTCGACCACATGGGCGCAGGTCAGAATATAGCCGTCCTCAGTCAAAATCATGCCGGAGCCGTAGGCGGCGCTGGACCCGGCGTAGACGGTGATGCTGACCGTGGCGGGCAGCTCCTGCTCGTACAGCTCTGCGGCGGTCAGTTCTGTCTCTGCGGGGTCGTTCAGGGTGATGGTCAGGCCGCTGCTGTCCCCTGTGTAGAGGGGCAGGGAGTATTCCTGGCTGGTCTCGCTATTGGTTTCTACGTCGCCAGAGTCATAGTCAAAGTCGTCGCCGTAGGCGTCGCCGCTCTGAACCATCAGGCTGCGGTAAGTCACATACTGCCCGGCCCGGCACACGATTACGCCAATCAGCACCCCAATCAGAACACTGAGCAGCGCATTGGGCCATCGGGCGGGGCGGCGCTGTTTTCTACGCCGGGCGCGGTGCCGCCGGGGGGATTCCTCCGGCTCCGGCGGGGTGGGCGGATCGCCCCAGAAGTCCTCGTCCTGGGTCAGAGAATCGTCCCTGTATTCGTCGTTGTACTCGTCGTTTTTCATGGGCTGCTCCCGCTTGCTGTTCGCTGTGGTCCCGCGCCGACTGCGCGAAAGGATGGTTTTTCCGTGTTCTGTCGCTTTTATCATACCCTAAGGGAGGGTTTTTGTCAACAAAACGGTCAAACTGCCGTTTTTCCGGGAACCTGAAAAAAACCCTTGCATTTTCCCCGGTGGTATGATAAAATTTTCAATACATTTGAGCAGTCCCGCCTTCGGGCGGTTTCTGAAAGGGAGTTTCTTTTATGAGCACTGTCACTCTGGTTCTGTCCATTATCGTTGTTGTCGCGGCCCTGTTCCTGATTTGCGTGGTCCTGCTCCAGTCCGGTAAGAACTCCGGCGTAGCGTCCGCCATCGGCGGCGGGTCTGACACCTTCCTCTCCAAGAACAAAAACAGCACCTGGGACGCCAGACTTGCCCGCATGACCAAGTGGGTGGCCTTCGCCTTCATGTTCGCGGTGTTGCTGCTGAACCTGTTCTGAGAGCAAACCGGCAGTCAACATTGGGAAAAACACCGGAAAGCGGTTTGGATGTCGCTTTCCGGTGTTTTTGCGCTTTTCGGTGAAGAACAGGTCACATTTTCAGCAGCTCCCGGTACTGCTCCTCGGCTGCCACCCGGCCCACGGCGGAGAAGCCCAGCTGGGACCAGTCGAAGGTCTCTTGGGCCATGTCCCGCACGTCCTCGCGGGTGATGGCGTCGTAGGAGGCGATGATCTCCTCCGCCGTCTGGATGGGGGTGCCGTTGAGGACGTTCCGGGCCAGGTGGTTCATGTGGGCGGTGTTGGCCTCCAGCCCCATGAGAACGCTGGCCTTGGCCTGCTCTCTGGCCCGGTCCAGTTCCTCCTGGGTGACGCCGTCCTCGGTGAAGCGGCGCACCACCTCCCGGATGGCGGTCAGGGCCTGGGCCTCTGTGTCACGGTTCAGGGCGGTATAGAGCAGGAACATCCCCGTGTCCGCGTAGCAGGACCCGGCGGCATAGATGCTGTAGCACAGGCCCCGCTGCTCCCGAATTTCCTGGAACAGTCGGGAGGACATCCCGCCGCCCAAAATGGAGCTGAGCAGCTGCATGGTGAAGCGGTGGGGACTGTCCGCCCGGATGGAGGGGAAGGACAGCATCAGATGATTCTGTTCGGTGGCCTTCTTCTTGAGGGTCACAGCGGGGTGATATACCGCCGGCTTGAGCTTTTTGGCGGGGCCGGGGGCCATGACGGAGAACCGGGCGGCGATGTCGTCCAGAATGGACTCGTCAAAGCTGCCCGCCAGGGCCACAATGACGGTTCCAGGGAGATAGTGGGTGGTTTTGTAGTCCTTCAGCCACCGGCCGGTCATTTTCTCCAGGGTGGAGCGCTTGCCCAGGATGGGCCGGGCCAGGGGAGACCCTTTGTACACGGCGGCGCTGAGCCGCTCGGAAACCAGGTCGGAGGGGTCGTCCTGGTACATCCCGATTTCCTCCAGAATCACCCCCCGCTCCAACTGCACGTCCTCCTCGGCGAATTTTGCGTCGAAAAACATCTCGCAGAGGATGTCCAGCGCTTCGGGCAGGTGGCTTTTCAGCGCACGGGCGTAAAAGCAGGTACACTCCTTGGTGGTGAAAGCGTTGATTTGTCCGCCGATGGCGTCCATGCGCTGGGCGATCTCCTCGGCGGTGGAGCGGCTGGTGCCCTTGAAGAGCATGTGCTCGATGAAGTGGGCTGCGCCGCTTTCGCTGGCGGTCTCGGCCCGGGAGCCGGTGGCCACCCAGATGCCCAGGGCGGCGGAGCTGAACCCCGCCATTTGCTCGGAGAGGATGCGCACGCCGTTGGGGAGGGTGGTCATTTGATAATCAGACATGGAGAGACCTCGGTTCTTTGCGATAAATTTCTATAGATAGTGCTAGTTTCCGCGGTCGGCGGGGAATTATGCGCGAGCGGCTCTGGCTTTGCGCCGCTGGACGGAGGAAACAATCAGGTAGGAGACGATGCCAAGCGCCAGCGTCATAATCACCATGAGCAGACATTGGCATTTGGGCTGGAGGTTGGGGAGATAATAGATGACACCTTCTCTGATGATAATTTGGCACAGGTAAACAGGCAGACTGATGGCGCCAAGAAATTCGCAAACGGAATTCTGGAACAGTCTGCTCTCCCCCAGAAGTCCCTTTTGACTGAACGAGAGCGTAATCGCTACACACAAAAGCAGGACAATATCCGTGTGATATTTGCTGGAAGCAAAGCTGCAAACATAGCGCAGCGTAATCAGGTAGCAGGCCAGTTCCGTTATGGAAATCAGCAGCTGCTGAAAACGGGAGAAGGTGCGTTTACTCATCACCGTATAAACCTCATAACAGGTGGCACCCAAAGCGATTTCGGCCAGCGCCCGCAGGTTACAGTGGAAGGTGAGTCCATCCCATCGGCTCCCTCCGCCTAACTCTCCAACGGTATACATCATGTATCCCAAAATCAGCAAGGCGGACAAAGGGGCGACCAGACGGGTGAACGTTTTGCCAAACCGCCTGCACAGCGGGTACAAAATCGCCATCGCTATAAGCATGGAAGAGAGATACCAATCGACCCGCAGGAAGGAGGCGCTGTCGGCCATGATACCGGTGCGGTTTAACAGCAGCAGGCTGGGCAATTTTTTGAGAATTCCGTCCGGCATGGTCTCCGGCTTCGACAGGCAGAGAAATACCGCCATAATAGCGCTAAAAGCCCATTGATAAGGCAGGATGCCCTTCACCTTATGCCACAAAAAACGCAGCGTGGCGTCTCCTATCCCCTCTCCCGCGTTTTCTGCCGCCAACTCTGGATGAGCTGCCTCTCGCTGGAGCTGAGAGTGCAGCGTTTTTGCCATTAAAAAGCCGGATACAAGAAAAAAGAACTCTACACAGATATTTCCTTTGGCAAAAAAACTAATGGATTCTGTGATGCCCTTTTTTCCGTCCCAAAGGCCCCGGTTAAAATGAAAAAGCAGGACACACATTGTAAACACAAAACGCATCAGTTCAATTTTACCATTTTTTCGTTTTTTCGCGTTCAAGAAAACCGCTCCTTCTCTGAAAAAAAGAGGCCGAATCGCTCCGATTCGGCCTCCATATGGCAATAAATTACCGGCCCAGCTTCTTTGCCTTGATTTCGCGGATGGCGTCGATGTGGCTCAGGTTGATGCGGCCCTTCTCGTCGATGTCCGTCACCTTGACCCAAATCATGTCGCCCACGTTGACCGCGTCCTCCACTCGGCCAATGCGGTGGTCAGCCAACTTGGAGATGTGGACCATGCCGTCCTTGCCGGGGGCCAGCTCCACGAACGCGCCGAACTTCAGGATGCGGACCACCTTGCCGAAGTACAGAGAGCCGACCTCGGGCACAAAGACGATGGTTTCGATGGCCTTCTTCGCGGCCTCGCAGGAAGGGGCGTCGGGGGCGGAGATGAAGATCTCGCCGGTCTCCTCGATGTCGATCTTCGCGCCGGACTCGGCCTGGATCTTCTGGATGACCTTGCCGCCGGAGCCGATGACGTCGCGGATGTTGTCGGTGGGGATCTGCATCTTCATCATCTTGGGGGCGTAGGGGCTCAGCTCCTTGCGCGGCTCGGAGATGACGGGCAGCATGATTTTGTCCAGAATCTCGCACCGGGCGTCGTAGGTCTTGTCCAGGGCCTCCTTGATGATCTCCATGGTCAGGCCGTCGTTTTTCAGGTCCATCTGAATGGCGGTGATGCCCTTCTTGGTGCCGGCCACCTTGAAGTCCATCTCGCCGTGGAAGTCCTCCACGCCCTG
>JAJBVG010000026.1 GCA_020859945.1 Clostridiales bacterium
ATTTCCTCTATTATACACCATATTGCGGAATGAGGATAGTTTTTTGACAAGCTGGCACCCCGGTTCCGCGAAATCGGAACCGGGGTGGAAAGGCAGAACTTGCAGAGCTTAACTGGTCATCCGGCGGATGGTGATAATGCTCTTATAGTTGACGCTGCAATAGGTGATGCCGTACTTCTTGCCCAGGGCGGAGAGCAGCTGGCCGTTGCCGGCGTAGATGCCCACGTGACCGCTGTAGCAGACCACGTCGCCCACCTGCATATCGGAGTAGCTGACGGACTTGCCGTAGCTGCGGATGGCGGAGGAGCTGTGGGGCAGGCTGATGCCGAAGTGGGCGAACACGCTCTTGACGAAGCCGGAGCAGTCGCAGCCGTTGGTCAGGCTGGTGCCACCCCATGCGTAGGGGTTGCCCACGAACTGGGAGGCATAGGACAGGATGGCGCTGCCGCTGGAGCTGGAAGAGGTGGTCGTGGTGGTGGTTTCAGAGCTGCTGGTGGTGCTCTCGCTGCTGCTGGACGTGCTCTCGCTGGCCGCTTCTGCGGCTGCGGCGGCTTCCGCGGCGGCGGAGGCGGCGGCAGCGGCCTGGGCCGCGGCTGCGTCGGCGGTGCTGTCCTCCAGATAGCCGGAGTCCACGTAACCGGTCTGACCGCCATAGGTGACCTTATACCAGCCGTTAGAAATGCCGCTGACGGCCACGATGGTGCCGTTGGGGATGGAATCCAGCGCGGTGGACTCGATGGAAGCGTCCTCCCGGAGGGTCAGCACGGAAGCAGTGACCTTCGCGTAGTCGGGGTAAGCCTGGAAACCGTCCTTAGTGGTGGCGGAGACGAACGCGCCGCTGACATAGCCGGTGTACTTGCCGTAGGAGACCTCATACCAGGCGTCCACGGTGCCGATGACCTCCAGCAGCTCGCCCTGGGGCACGATGGTCAGGCGGGCGTAAGAGCTGCCCGCGCCGGAGCGCAGAGACAGGGAGGTTGCGATGACCTGGACATAGCCGGAGGAACAGGAGTCCTCCACGTCCACGTAGTCGGCGGAGACATAGCCGCTCATGCCGTTGTAGGTAATGGCGTACCAGGTGTCTTTTTTCTTGGTGCCAGTGATCTGGAAGGTGGTGCCTTCGGGGATCTTAGCCAGGCTGGTGGAGTTGGTGGATGCCTTCTCCCGCAGGTTTAGCGCCTCAGAGGTGGAGGTGCCGTAGCCGATGCAGTCGTCCTCGCCCTCGGTGCGGATGCAGTCGGAGTAGACCCAGCCGCTCATGTCCTGGTACTCGATTTTGTACCAGTTGTTCTCGCTGGCGTAGATGTCCACGCTCTTGCCGATGGGGACCAGGCCAGTGATGGCGGAGGTGCTGTCGGCGGATTCACGAATGATGGTGTTGACCACCCGGCTGACGCCGGAGCCGATGCTGTTGATGTCCAGGTACTCGCCGGACATATAGCCGGTGTACTTTTTGCCCTCGGTGTCGTAGTAGCGGACCTTCATCCAGCCTTCCTCATCCTCGGTGGAGAGGACGGTGACGATCTCCCCTTCGGGAACGGTGGTCAAAATCTTGGAATCGGTGCTGGCCTTTTTGCGGATGCGCACGCCACTGTCGGTAACGGTGGCGGTGTAGGAGACGCTGGACTTAATGGCAGCGGTCTCCTCCTCTTCCTCCTCGTCGGCGGAGCTGTCGGAGGAACTGCTGCTCTTAGAACTGCTGCTGGAAGAGCTGCTGTCGCTCTTGGAGCTGGAGCTGCTGCTGTCTGCGGAGCTGTCGGCGCTGGAGCTGCTGGAGCTGTCCGCAGAACTGTCGGCGCTGGAGCTGTCGGCGCTGTCCGCGTCGCTCTCGGCGCTGCTGTCGGCGCTGGCGGAAGAATCGGCGGAGGAATCGGCCTTCTCCTCATCCTCGTCGCTGTCAGAGCTGCCCGCGATGTCGATGTAGTCAGCGGAGACGTAACCGGTCATGGTGTCGCCGGTCTCTTCGTAAGTAAAGGAAACCTTGACCCAACCGTTTTCGTCGGCGGTTTCCAGGACGGTGAGGGTGTCCCCCTTGTTGGCCTGCTGATAGACCTCGGAATCGGAGGAAGGCTCGGTGCGGATGCGGACACAATCGTCGTTGACGGTGCCGGTCTGGGTGGCGAAGGCGAGGCTCATCAGGCTCAGCGCCATGGAAAAGACCAGCACCAGCGCGGTAATGGTTCTCTTGAGTTGGTGCATAAAAAACCTCCAGTGTATCTCTGTGTCGGAGGGCGGGACACGCCGGGACCCGGCGAAACGTACTCAGCCGGCTCTCAGGGCGCGGGTCAGCCAAACGGACCCCAGGTCCATGGCGGAGTACAGGCTGTTCTTTTCGCTTTTGCGCACCACTCGGTCTCTGGATTTCAGGTCAGGGGCCGTCAGCTGGAGCTGAACGGAGACGCGGGTAGCCACGTCCAGGTCCTGCACCTTTTTGGTGTCCAGGATTTGCAGCATAATGATATACTTTTCAGACATGCTGCCGTAGTAGATCAGGTTGTCCTTTCTGCGGATGGGACGGCCCTTATAGGTGAGGGGAAGCGATTTGGAATCGGCCATTAGAATACCTCCTTGAAAACTGTAACAAATTGTAACACATTGTAATCGAATTGTCAACTTTTTAGACGCGCATTTCTCTTGTGAAACTGCACAAATTGTACCCCAAACAGTTCCTATCCGAAGCAGAAAGAAAGGCCCCTCTCCAAAAGACGGGCCTTTTGTAAAAAGCTGTTAGCCGTTAGCTGTTAGCTGTTAGTCAGGCACTACCAGTCTAAAGCGAACAGCATGACACATTGGCTGGTTGTCAGCGGTTTGTCTTGTGCGGCGAACCCAAAGCGCAGAACGAACTGTTCAGCACTACAAAGCTAAGAGCTAAAAGCTAGGAGCTAAGAGCTAAAAAATCACACGCCCAGATAATACCGCACCAGCTCCTGCAACAGCTCGTCCCGGTCCAGCTTGCGGATGAGGGAGCGGGCGTTGTTGTAGTTGGTGATATAGGTGGGGTCTTCGGAGAGGATGTACCCGACGATCTGGTTGATGGGGTTGTAGCCCTTTTCCTGCAAAGCGGCGTAAACCATAGACAAAATCTGGCGGTTTTCCCACTCATCGGTACGGGATATATCGAACCGCCGGGTATAATCGACATCAGACATGAGAAAAACCTCCAGTGCAGCGGGATGATTTCGGGGACTACGTCTATTGTACCGCAAAAAGCGGCAAAAGTAAAGGGGAAGAGCGGGAAAAAGCGATTCCGCCTAAAACGGCGGCAGCCTCCACGGGGGGAAGCTGCCGCAGGCAGGTTTTGGGGGAACAGCCGCTTACAGACGGGTGGAAACGTGCCAGATGTTGTTGGCGTAGTCCCGGATGGAGCGGTCGGCGGCGAAGTGGCCGGACTTGGCGATGTTGGTCAGGGCGATCTGGTTCCAGCGCTTCTGGTCGCCGTAGACGTCCACCAGCTGGTTCATGGTGTGGCGATAGCTCTCGTAGTCCGCCAGCAGCATATAGTCGTCGGCGGCGTAGCCCTGACCGAAGAGCAGGCTGTTGGCGATGTCCTGATAGCTCTTGCCGTCGGCGAAGGTGCCGTTCATCTGGGCGATGATGCGCTGGATGGTGGGGTTGTTGTTGTAATACTCGTAGGAGTTGTAGCCGTTGGCCTTCTTGCTGGCCACCTCCTCGGCGGTCAGGCCGAAGATGAAGATGTTGTCGTCGCCCAGCAGCTGGTGCATCTCCACGTTGGCGCCGTCCTCGGTGCCGATGGTCAGGGCGCCGTTCATCATGAACTTCATGTTGCCGGTGCCGGAGGCTTCCTTGCCGGCGGTGGAGATCTGCTGGGAGATCTCGGTGGCGGGCATCATCTTCTCCGCCAGGGAGACCCGGTAGTTCTCCAGGAAGAACACCTGGAGCTGGTCCTTGCAGCGGGGGTCGTTGTTGACGGTGTAGGCCAGGGAGTTGATCAGCTCGATGATGCGCTTGGCCATATAGTAGCCGGGGGCGGCTTTGGCGGCGAAGAGGAAGGTGTGCGGCCGGATGGTCTTGCCGTCCTGGATCTCCTGATAGAGGTGGATGATGTTCATCACGTTGAGCAGCTGGCGCTTGTACTCGTGCAGACGCTTGGACTGCACGTCGAAGATAGCGTCGGTGTTCAGGATGATGCCGTAATCCTGCTTGATATAGTTGGCGAAAGCGGCCTTGTTCGCGGTCTTGATCTTGGACAGCCGGTCCAGGGTGGAGGCGTCGTCCTTGGCCTTGAGGATGTTCTCCAGGTCGTCGGGGTGGAGCAGATAGCTGTCGCTGCCGTTGATTTCGCAGATGAGGTTGTGCAGCTCCGGGTTGATCTCGGCCAGCCAGCGGCGGTGGTCCACGCCGTTGGTCACGTTGGTGAACTTCTTGGGGGTGCGCAGCCAGGCGGTGTGGAACACGTCGTCCTTCAAAATCTGGGAGTGCAGGGCGGCCACGCCGTTGACGGCGAAGCAGGTGGCTACGCACAGGTTGGCCATGCGGACGTCGCCGTCCCAGACGATGGCCAGCTCCTGGGCCTTGTTCTCGTCGCCGTGGAAGAAGTCCCGGACCCGGTGCAGATAGCGCTCGTTGATCTCGCAGATGATCTGCCAGCAGCGGGGGACCAGGGACTCCACCAGAGCCTGGGGCCAATGCTCCAGCGCCTCAGCCAGAACGGTGTGGTTGGTGTAGGCCACGGTCTTGCAGACGATGTCCCAGGCTTCGTCCCAGCCGAAATAATGCTCGTCCATCAGGATGCGCATCAGCTCGGGGATGACCAGGGTGGGATGGGTGTCGTTGATTTGGATGACGTGCTTCTCCGCGAAGTTGGACAGGGTGCCGTACTGGGCCAGGTGCTTGCGCACGATGGACTGGACGGTGGCGGAGACAAAGAAATACTGCTGCTTGAGGCGCAGGCTCTTGCCCTCATAGTGGTTGTCGGCGGGGTAAAGCACCTTGGCGATGACCTCGGCGTTGGCGGCGCTCTCCACGGCCTTGAGATAGTCGCCGGAGGAGTAGTAGGACATATCCACCGGGGCGGGAGACTTGGCGTCCCACAGGCGCAGGGTGTTGACGTGGTCGGTGCCGTAACCGGCGATGTTCATGTCCATGGGCACGGCCATGACCTCAGTGCCGCCGATATAGTCCACCTTGAAGTGGCCCAGGTCGTCCACAGACTGGACCACGGTGCCGCCGAAGCGGACGGTCTCGACTTCATCCCGCTTGGGGACCAGCCAGGCGTCGCCCATGTCCAGCCAGTCGTCGGCCAGCTCGATCTGCTTGCCGTCCACGATCTTCTGCTTGAAGATGCCCAGCTGGTAGCAGATGGAATAGCCGGTGGCGGGGATGTCCAGGGTGGCCATGGAGTCCATATAGCAGGCGGCCAGACGGCCCAGGCCGCCGTTGCCCAGACCGGCGTCCGGCTCCAGCTCGAAGATCTCGGCGTGGTCGAAGCCCATCTCGTCGATGGCGTCCTTCAGCTCGTCCAGGATGCCCAGGTTGTAGGCGTTTTTCATCATGGAGCGGCCCACCAGGAACTCCATGGAGAGGTAGTGGACCTCACGGGCGCTGTTCTTCCGGGTGACCTCTTTGGTGTCGATGTGGTTGGCGGACATGATGTCCCGCACGACCATGGCGCAGGCTTTGAACATATGCACCTTGGACGCCTCTTTGATGGTGCGGCCAAAGTTGCGGCGCAGCTTGCCCTCGATCAGGGCACAAAGCTCATATTTGGAATATTCACGCATAAAAAAATTCCTCCAAATTTACACTTGACAGAAGGGAAGTTCACAATTTGTTTGCGTTTCGGCCCAAATGGGCCGCTACACGTCATTTTAACATGAGGTGGGTGTTCTGTCAATCTTTGTGCCGCCAAAAGCCGGCCCCGAAGCGCAGAAAAAGGGAGCGCCTTTTCGACGCTCCCTTGTGGAAAATTACAGTTTTTCAGGCAAATCGCAGTTTATTCCGCGCTGATCTTCTCGTAAATGGACAGATACTCCTTGGCGGACTTATCCCAGCTGAAATCGGTGGTCATGCCGCGCTTCATCAGGGCGGTCCAAGCGTCCTTGTCGGAGAAGTACAGGTCCACGGCCCGGTTGATGGCGTTGAGCATGTCGTCGGCGTTGATGTTGCCGAAGGTGAAGCCCAGGCCCTCGCCGGTCTCGGGGTTGTAGGAGGGGACGGAATCCTTGAGGCCGCCGGTGAGACGGACCACGGGGATGGTGCCGAACCGCATGGCGAACATCTGGGTCAGGCCGCAGGGCTCTGCCACGGAGGGCATGAGCATGATGTCCGCGCCAGCGTAGATCTTGGTGGACAGGGCGGCGGCGTACTTGATGTTGGCGGAGACCCGGCCGGGATACTGCTTGGCGGCGTTGCGGAAGAACTCCTCAAAGCCCCACTCGCCGGTGCCCAGCACCACGAACTGCACGTCCTGCTCCATGATGCGGTGGAAGACGTTGGTAATCAAATCGTAGCCCTTGTGACCCACCAGACGGGAGATGCAGGCGATGATGGGCACGTCGGGATCGACGTTGAGGCCCAGCTCCTTCTGGAGGGCGGCCTTGCACTCGGCCTTGCCGGAGAGGTCGTCGGCGGAGTAGTTGGCAGCGATGATGGTGTCGGTGGCGGGGTCGTTGGCCACCATGTCCAGTCCGTTCAGGATGCCGGTCATCTTGTAATAGTTGTCGGTGACGACGCCCTCCAGCCCGTGGGCGTAGAAGCTGTATTGCAGCTCGTTGGCGTAGGTGGGGGAGACGGTGGTCACGTAATCGGAGGCGTAAATCGCGCCCTTCATCAGGTTCACGTCGCCGTAGTAGCTCAGCAGCTTCTCATTGAAGTGGCTGGAGTCCAGGCCGAACACGTCCTCCATGATGGAGCGGCCAAAGCGTCCCTGATACTCGATGTTGTGGATGGTGTAGACGCTCTTGGCGTTGGCCAGCTGGGGAACGACCTTCTTGCTGTCGTTCAGGTAGATGGGCACCAGAGCGGTCTCCCAGTCGTTGGCGTGGATGATGTCGGGGGCCCAGTCGATCTGAGCGGGGACCTCCACGCAGGCCTTGGAGAAGTAGGCGAAGCGCTCGCCGTCGTCGTAGTGACCATAGAGGCCGTTGCGCTTGAAGTAAGTCTCGTTGTCCACGAAGTAGTAGGTCACGCCGCCGCGGTCCAGCTGGAACAGGCCGCAGTAGGAGGAGCGCCAGCCCAGACGGAAGTAGAAGTACTTGACGAAGGTCATCTGGCTGCGCCACTGGTCGCCGATGCCGGCGTACAGGGGCAGGATGACGCGCACGTCGTTGTCCATAGCGGCCAGCGCGGGCGGCAGAGAGGCGGCCACGTCAGCCAAGCCACCGGTCTTAATGAAGGGGGCGACCTCCGAGGCTACGAAGAAGATTTTCATGTTACATGCCTTCCTTTCGCTAATAACTGGTAATGATGGGTACGGTTGCACAAGGGCAAAGCAGGAGCCGACTTGCGCCGACCCCTGGCAAAGCTAGAAAACAGCGTCTGAATAGAAGTGTGAAACTCTATTTAGACCTTTTGGTTCTTGGCGATGGGCAGCGGATAGTTCTTGTGTCCGGCCAATCTGGAGTTGGCGGAGAAGGTGACGCCCTTGTCGCCGATGACGTAGTTCAGGTCGGCGTTCTCGCCCACCGTGCAGTCCTTCATGAGGATGGAGTTCTTCACGACGGCGCCCTTGCCGACTTTGACGTTACGGAAGATGATGGAGTTCTCCACGGTGCCCTCGATGATGCAGCCGTCGGCGATGACGGCGTTCTTCACCGCGCTGCCGGGAGCGTAATAGGTGGAGGCGTCGGTGCGGTCCTTGGAGTAGATGGGACGCTCCGGCGTGAACAGGTCGGCCATGACCTCCGGCTTCAGCAGGTCCATGGACCGCTCCAGATAGGCGGGGATGGAGGTCAACCGGGCGGCGTAGTTGTCGAAGATGTAGGGGACGATCTTCAGCTTATCCTTGTTGGGGATGAGCACGTGGCGGGACAGGGAGTACTGGTTGTGCGCGGCGCAGTCCTTGACGCTGCGGCTCAGGAACTCCTTGGACATGATGTAGATGTTCAGGCACTCCAGACCCACGGCCTCGTCGGGGTTGCGGAGCACGTCCACCTTGCCGTCCTCCTGGGGGACGATGTAGGTGGTGCAAGAGGGCTTGCCGGAGTAGTTGTGGGTGCAGACGGGAGTCACGTCTGCGCCGGAGACCAGGTGAGCCTCAAAGACCGCGGCCAGGTCAATGTTGGCGGCCAGGTCGCCGTCGGCCAGCAGGACATACTCCTGACGGATGTCGTCCACATAGCTGCCCAGGTTGGCCAGGGCTTCCATGCGGCCCCGGGGGTTGCCGGAACCGGACTTCTGGGAGAAGGGAGGCAGCAGGCGCAGGCCGCCGCGTTTCCGGGTCAGGTCCCAATCCTTACCGGACTCCACGTGGTCCAGCAGGGACTGATAGTTCTCCTCCAGCACCAGGCCCACGTCGATGATGCCCGCGTTGGTGCAGTTGGAGAGCATGAAGTCGATCATACGATAGCGTCCGCCATAGGGGACGGAGGACATGGAGCGGATCTCGGTCAGCGGACCCAGATCATATTCAGCCTGATTGGTGAAAATAATGGCATGGAGATTCTTAAGCATTATTTGTCACCGCCTTTCTTCTCAGGATAGAGCATAGCGCCGGCCTCGATTTCAGCGCCGGGAGCGATATTGACGCCCTTGCCGACAACGGCGACTTTCTTGTTAGGGTCGTCATAGACCTGGTCGGAGCCAACGTGGGCCCCTGCGCCGATGACGGCGTCCTCAGCGATGATGGCGTATTCCACCACAGCGCCGGGCTTGATGACCGCGCCGGGCATGATCATGGAGTAACGGACGACAGCGCCGTTGCCCACCTGAACGGAGTCGGAGATGATGGAGTTCTCCACGTCGCCGTCGATGATGCAGCCGCTGGAGATGAAGGAGTGCTTCAGGGAGGCGTGAGGCAGGATGGAGTGAGGCGGACGGATGGGGTTCCGGGCGAACAGGGGCCACTCCTTGTCGTAGACGTTCAGGTCGCCGTTGGGGTCCAGAATGTCCATGTTGGCGTCCCACAGGGAGTTGATGGTGCCCACGTCTTTCCAGTAACCGTTGAACCGGTAGACCATCATCTTCTCGCCCGCGTTGAGCATGTTGGGGATGATGTTCTTGCCGAAGTCGTTGGAGGAATCGGGGTCGGCCTCGTCCTCAATGAGGTACTGGCGCAGCTTGCTCCAGGTGAAGCAGTACACACCCATGGAGGCCAGGTTGCTCTTGGGATGGGCAGGCTTCTCCTCGAACTCATAGATGGTGTCGTCGTCGTTGACGTTCATGATGCCGAAGCGCTTGGCCTCTTCCATGGTGACGGTCAGGACGGAGATGGTGGCGGCGGCGTTGTTGGCCTTGTGGACGGCCAGCATCTCGGTGTAGTCCATCTTGGAGATGTTGTCGCCGGAGAGGACGATGACGTACTCAGGGTCGTACTGGTCGATAAAGCCGATGTTCTGATAGATGGCGTTGGCAGTGCCGGCATACCAGGAGCCGTCGCCGCCGGAGGTGGAGTAGGGGGCCAGGGAGTGCAGGCCGCCGTTGGCGCGGTCCAGGTCCCAAGGCTCACCGTTGCCCAGGTAGACGTTCAGTTCCAGGGGCTGATACTGGGTCAGGACGCCGACGGTGTCAATGCCGGAGTTGACGCAGTTAGACAGCGGAAAGTCGATGATACGGTACTTGCCGCCGAAGGGGACGGCAGGTTTGGCCACGTTCTGGGTCAGCGCGTATAAACGGCTGCCCTGACCGCCTGCTAGCAGCATGGCCACACATTCCTTTTTCATTGGTCAGTTCACCTCAACACTAGATTTGCTCGTTAGGAGCGCTGACGGCACTTCTGCCTGACCGGATGGCCGGTCCCCCGCAGACTGTCCGGCTGCCGCTCCCTGCCACTGCGCCAAAGCGCTGCGGCGGGCCGGAGCCTGTGGGGAAACACCCTCCCGGATGGACCGGAGTGTTATCAGTACTTCTAATTATTATATGTACCGGCAAAGCGCCGAATTACATCAAAGTTGGGTCGTGGGGCGGGGGTGGAAATGGGGCTGCGCCCGTTCGGGCAGCCGGTGGACGCACCGCAGCACCACCGCCGTCATGGGCGGCAGCGACAGCAGCAGGCCGGAGCCGCCGGGTCCGCAGCTCTGGACGGAACGCATTCCCTGGGTGCTGCTGATTTGGCCCTGACCGCCATAGGCTACGTCGTCGGTGGAAAAGACCACCTCGTAGGCCCCGCCGCAGGGGATGCTGATGCGGTGGCGGGCGTGTTCCACCGTGGCGGAGAAGTTGGCCGCCACGAAGTAGTCGCAGCCGTCGTGCCCCTGGCGGACATAGACGATCAGCTGGTCCCGCGCGCCGTTTTTGATCACCCGGAAGCTCTCGTCCGCGTCCCGTTCCCACAGGGCGGGGGTGGAGAGGTAGAAGTTGTTGGCCTCCCGGAAGAAGCGCTGCTGCTTCTGATAGGTGTCGTACTGGAGCAGGTGCCAGTCCAGGGACTGGAGGCAGTTCCAGGAGTTGCGCTGGCCGAACTCGGTGCCCATCATGGTCAGCTTGCTGCCGGGCTGGGTCAGGAAAAAGAGGTAAAAGGCCCGCACCTGGGCGAACTGGGTGTGGTCGTCCCCCTGCATCCGGGCGGCCAGCGAGGGCCGGGGCGCTGCGACTAAGTCGTGGGAGAGAGGGAGGACGCAACTGGAGGAGGGCCGTGGAGCCGCAGAGAAAATCGAAGTGGTCTGCTTGGGGTCGGTGAGCCGGGCCAGCATTTTTTCCACCCAGGCGGTGTTCCAGTAGTGGTCGAAGCCGGTCAGCTCCTGGGGTTCCCCGGCGTAGGTGGTCACGAAGGGGAATTGCTCGTGCATCACCTGGTTTATGCGGCCAATGAAGCCCTCGGCCTCGGTGGGGGTGCCGGTGAAGTGGAACCCGTCCACGTGGTATTTCTCCAGCCAGAAGAAGGCGGCGGAAATCAGGAAGTTCTCTACCTCCGGCTTGGACAGGTCGAACTCGCAGACCCGGCTGGCCAGCTCCTCCTCGGAGTCGATGGGGGTGAGAGAAAACCTGGGGGAACGCCCCGCCTGGGTGCCCTGCCGATACCGGGGGAGCATATCCTTTTGCTCCTCGGTCTTGGGGGTGGGGACCGGGTCGGGCATCCCATAGCAGGGGGTGCCGTCGAACCGGTAGAGGGCGAAGGAGTCTTTGGGGAAGCCGGTGGAGACGCCGTCCAGCACCACGCTGACCCCCGCCTGGTGCAGCTGGTCCACCAAATACATGAAGTCGGTGGGGGTGCCGAACCGGGAGGTGACGGCGTAGTAGCCGGTGAGCTGGTAGCCCAGGCTCTCGTCCAGGGGGTGTTCCGCCACGGGCAGGAACTTGACCCCGGTGAAGCCCATTTCCTTCACATAGGGGACGAGATATTCCGCGATGGTGCGGTAGTTCAGCACCTGGCCGTCGCCGGTGCGCCGCCAGGAACCAAGATGGACCTCGTAGAGGTTGATGGGAGCGGTCTTGCCGTCCCGCACCCGCTGGTCCCGGTAGCGGAGCCAGCCCTCGTCCCCCCACTGGTAGCCCTCCAGGTCGTAGAGCTTGGAGGCGGTGCCGGGGCGGGTCTCGGCGTGGAAGGCGTAGGGGTCGGCCTTTTTCAGCAGGGACCCCTCGGCGGTGTGGATGGCGTATTGGTAGCGGTCATATTGGGCCAGGCCGGGGATGAACAGCGACCACAGGCCGCCCGTCTCCCGGACCATGGGGTGGCTCTCCGGCTGCCAGCCGTTGAAGTCCCCGATGACGGAGACCCCCTGGGCCGCAGGCGCCCAGACGCGAAAACGCCAACCTTCGCGCCCGTTTTCCCTGACCGGATGGCTCCCCATGAAATCGTAGCATTTGTAACAGCCAGAGGAAGAAAGAGCGGATTTTTCGGCGACAGACGGGGCAGAAGGTTTCAAATCCATTGAGAAATCTCCTAAAAGTGTTTTTGTAAAAAGAGAAAAGATTGACACTGGAATAATGTCAAAAGAGCAAAAAAAGAAGGGAATATCTTTGTTGAAATTATACAATACGATTTGGAAAGTGTCAAGCGCTATTCGGTATGTTCTCCCTAAAAAAAGAGAAAAGTTGTTTTAGGAATCAGAATATGTACCGATGGAAGGGGAACGAGGACGGGTTTTCCGGGGGGAAACGTACAGCAGTACCCGCTCAACAGAACAAGGCGCACCCTCACGGGTGCGCCCTGCGCGTTAGTTACTGTTCCCTGTCAGATGGTTCAGCAGCCGCACTTCCGGCCGCTGGCCTCAAAGGACGCACATTCGGTGCAGTCGCAGCTCTTGGGGCGGGCGTCGCCGCAGCAGCCCACCTTGATGGCGTTCAGGGTGCAGAAATCCTTGCTGCCCGCGTGATAGGCGCAGGAAGTCACGTTACATTCGATGCTGTGATTGATCTTATCCATACCTTGGTTCCTCCTTTTTATGGGGGCAACGTCACACACGGAAAGTTGCGGCGCTGTCCTGGGTACACCGTCAGTATGGACGAATTTTTAAAATTTATGCGCGTTTACAGCTTTTTCGGCGCGACCTCCCCCGCCAGGGGCAGCGACGCCTGGGCCAGGGCGATGTACTCCTGCGTGTTGGCCCTGGTGTGGGCCTGCTCCGCCTCGGTGGTGGGGCGGATGAGCTTGGCGGGGACCCCCATGACCAGCCAGCCGTCGGGGACCACCATGTTCCCCGTCACCAGCGCGCCCGCGCCGACGATGCAGTTTTTCCCAATGACGCAGCCGGAGAGCAGCGTGGCCCCCATGCCCACCAGGGAGTTGTCCCCCACGGTGCAGCTGTGGACGATGGCCCCGTGGCCCAGCACGCAGCCCGCGCCCACCTGCAACGGCGCGCCGGTGTCGCAGTGGAGGATGCAGCCGTCCTGGACGTTGGTGTCCTCCCCCACGGTGATGGCGTCGTCGTCCCCCCGGAGGACCGCGCCGTACCAGAGGTTTACGTCCTTGCCGCATTGAACTTTGCCGATGACGACGGCGGTCTCCGCCGCCCGGACAGTGGGGTGGAGCTTGGGCGCTGTGCCGCGAAAGGGTTTTAAAATCATCGTGGGTCCCTCCTGTTGTGGTATTGTCCTCATCATACCGTAAAACGCCGGAAAAGGCAAGGCGAGGACAATGTGCAATTAGCAATGCGCAATGTGCAATGATGGGGGAACCCGGCGCGGCGCTGGTTTTCCGTGTCCCCGCGCATGATTTCCCCGCCGCCGCATAGAGTGAGGGGTGGAGGTGGCGCATATGGACTTGAAAAACGGAGCGATCACGGTGGGCGAGGTGCTGTCCCATCCCGGCGCGCGGGATATCCTGCGGACCTACTTTCCCCAGGTGGCGGACAACGTCCTGCTGCTGGGCATGGCCCGGAGCTGGACCCTGAACCGGGTGCTGCGGCAGGTGGGCGGTCAGGTGGACGCCGGACGGGTGCGGCAGCTGCGGGAGGAGCTGGAGGAATTGTAGCTATTAGCTCTTGGCTGTTAGCTGTTAGTGAGGTGGTTCGTTTCCGAACGGCAGTTCTTCGTGGAGAACTGGTACTATGCTGGGCAAAACCGCTGGCGAGATGGCAAGCACTATCCGAGCTAACGGCTAATGGCTAACAGCTAACAGCTCAAACATACCACTTTAGGCTGTCCGTGTCCTCCGTCCTTCGGAGGACATGGCCGGTCAGGGCGAAATCCACCGCGAACACCATGCCCACCGGCACCAACAGCAGGTCGGGCAGGACGGCCACGATCCCCGCCACCAGGGGCTGGAGCCAGAACACCAGCGGCAGGCTCAGCAGGCTCCAGGCGATGGAAAAGGGCAGGCACACCCGCCCGTGGATGCTGCCGGGCATCCCACTGTAATCCCAGAAGGACACCCGCCACACCTTTTCATAAAACAGGCTCATCAGGTACTCCGCAGCCGTGGCCACCAGCGCCGCCGCGGGCAGCAGCAGCCACACCCGCGCGCGCACAAAGGCGGGCAGCGCCAAAATCGCCGCCGCCCCCAGTCCGTACACCGGGCACATGGGCAGGACAAGCATACACTTCCGGTCCTTCTTGTCGGAACCTGTGACCCAGGCAAAGGCCACCTCCAGGCCGAAGCCCGCCACGCTGTAGAAAAAAATCGACCAAATCACGTCCAATTTTATCACCGAAATCTAGCATGGCTCCAAAACCGCAAAAACATACGAGGAAAAGAATTGTACCTTGGGGCAAGACGTGTTATAATACCTTCGGCAATTGAAAAGAGAGCATAGACCGCATTGCAGAAGGATGGAGGAAAACCCTGTGAGCTTTCGGCATCTGATCGACTTTGGAGACCTGACCCGCCAGGAGTGGGAAGAGCTGTACGCCCGCTGCGCCAACATCATGGACGACCCCGACGCCTATATGGAGGGGTGCCGCGGCCGGGTGCAGGCCAACCTGTTCTATGAGCCGTCCACCCGGACGAACTTTTCCTTTCAGACCGCTATGCTCCGTCTGGGCGGCAAGGTGTTCGGCTTTGCCGATCCCAAAAGCTCCTCCACCGCCAAGGGCGAATCCCTGAAGGACACCATCAAGATGGTGTCCGCCTACGCGGACGTCATCGTCATGCGCAGCCCCAAGGAGGGCGCGGCAAAAGCCGCCTCCATCTACTCCGAGACGCCGGTCATCAACGCCGGAGACGGCGGGCACATGCACCCCACCCAGACCCTGGCCGACCTGACCACCATCCAGCGCTACCGGGGCAGCATTGATGACCTGAACATCGGTCTCTGCGGCGACCTGAAAAATGGCCGCACTGTCCACTCCCTCATCAAGGCCCTGGCCAAGTTCGATAACATCCGGTTTTACCTCATCGCCCCCCGGGAGCTGGCGGTGCCGGAGTATATGCGGGCCTTCATGCGGGAGCGGGGCATGAAGTTCGTGGAGGTGACGGGCCTGGAGCCGGTCATCCCCATGCTGGACGTGCTGTATATGACCCGCATCCAGCAGGAGCGGTTTTCCAGTCCCTGGGAGTATGAACAGGTACGGGGCATCTACGTGCTGACCCGGAAAAAGCTGGAGCGGGCCAAGCCCGACATGATGGTGCTGCACCCTCTGCCCCGGGTGGACGAGATCGCCGTGGACGTGGACGACGACCCCAGGGCCTATTACTTCGAGCAGGCCCGCTGCGGCATGTATATCCGCATGGCGCTGCTGATGGACCTGGCCAACCAACCCCACCGCATCCCCGGCCCCGTGGAGATCGGCACTACACCCCGGTGCGGCAACCCCAACTGCATCACCCAGAGCGAGAAGTACCTGCCCCCGCTGACCAAAATGGTAGGCGGCGTGGAGTGCTGCGCCTACTGCGACAAGGAACTGTAAACAGCTCTTAGCTTTTAGCTATTAGCTCTTAGCTTTGTGGTGTTCAACGGTTCGCTCTGCGCTTTGGATTCGCCGCGCAAAACAAACCGCTGACAACCAGCCGACGTTTCGTGCTGGTCACTTTCGGCTGGCAGTACCTGACCAACAGCTAACAGCTCACTGCACAGTTTTTTTCGGCAATGTAAAAAAAATGTTGACAAAGCCCGCCCGCTGTGGTATCATCTTTTAGCTGGCAACCGATCCGCGGGTGTAGTTCAATGGTAGAATCCCAGCCTTCCAAGCTGGTCGCGTGGGTTCGATTCCCATCACCCGCTCCATTTTTTCCAGCGAGCGTTTTTCGCTCCTATACGCGCCTGTAGCTCAGCTGGATAGAGCAACTGCCTTCTAAGCAGTGGGCCGGGGGTTCGAGTCCCTTCAGGCGTACCATTTTCGCCTCGGCTGCGGCGGGTCTGGCCTGCGGAGGCGGCTCTTTTGAGCGCTGCGGCGCAGCAAATTTTATATTCTATGGTGGGTATAGCTCAGTTGGTTAGAGCGCCAGATTGTGGCTCTGGAGGCCGACGGTTCGAATCCGTCTATCCACCCCATTCATTCTTTTGGAAGTTCGTCAGGCAGGGCAGGAGCAAACGTCTTCCGCCTCTGGCGTTCTGTTTTTGTGGTGCAATCGAGATTGGGATGTCGCCAAGCGGTAAGGCAAAGGACTTTGACTCCTTCATCCGTGGGTTCGAATCCCGCCATCCCAGCCACAAGACCCTAAAAATCAAACAAACATGATTCAGTAGCTCAGTCGGCAGAGCATCTGCCTTTTAAGCAGAGGGTCCGGGGTTCGAGCCCCCGCTGGATCACCAAAACCGCCGCAGCGTTCGCTGCGGCGGTCTTTTTGCGTGGGCGGCGA
Organism: Clostridiales bacterium; assembly: GCA_020859945.1. Taxonomy (GTDB): domain Bacteria; phylum Bacillota; class Clostridia; order Oscillospirales; family Oscillospiraceae; genus Onthomonas. The sequence continues at coordinate 16,295 of JAJBVG010000026.1, forward strand.
AACCCCTCTACCATGCTTCGCGTGGTGGAGGGGTTCCCCATCATTGCACATTGCAAATTGCTAATTGCTAATTGCGCAGATCCTCCCCGCGGAAATACTTCCCCAACGGCTTCGCCAGCAGCGCGAACACCACCAGGGTAATAACAGTGTTCAGGCCCATATAGACGATGTTGTAGAGGAAGGAGTAGACCCAGGGGTTGCCCATGGGCAGGCCCAGGAACACGTCGGGCATATAGGACGCCCAAACGGTGGCGCCCACCACGTAATGCACCAGGAACCGGGCCAGACAGCCGATGATGGTGCCGATGTAAATGCCGCCCCGCTTGCCCTTCATAATACCGGCCAGCCCCAGAGCGGTAAAGGCCACCAGGTAGTCCCCGATGATGGACTGCCAGCCCAGGGCGAAGCCGCCGTCAAAGACGAATTGCAGCACGCCAAAGACGAACCCGGCCAGCAGACCGGGGCCAAGGCCCCACCGGACGGCGAACAAAATCATGGGCACCATGGCCAGCACCACTGAGCCGCCCCAGGGCATCTCCCACAGCTTGATCATGCTGAGGATCTGAGCGGCGGCCACCATCAGCGCGCCCTCGCAGAGCATCCTCACCCGCATATGTGAATTCATAACACGTACCTCCTAAAGACAAAAATTCCGCCGCGCTGTTCCAAACAACGCGGCGGAAAGGCGGCGTAGCTACGCCCGAAAAACGAATAAGCTCCCTCCGCCGGCATTGCCCGGATCAGGTTCAAGGTGACTGGAGGCTGCGCTTCGCCTCCATCTCAGCCGGGGATGACCCCCAGCGCCCCTGCGGCAGGTTTCATTTTACACGCTGACACATGAATGTCAAGCCTTAATACACCACATTTTTCAGCGGCTCTCCTCTGTTCCACCGGCGGAGGTTCTCACAGCAGATGTCGCAGATGGTGTTCTCGATAACGTCATGCCGCCCGAAGGAGCCGCCGGAGACGTGGGGGGTGATGAGGCAGTTTTCGGCGCGCCACAGGGGATGGTCCTTGGGCAGGGGTTCCGGATCGGTCACGTCCAGCGCGGCCCCCCGGAGCTGGCCCCGGTTCAAAATCTCCGCCAGGGCGTCGCAGTCCACGAAGTTGCCCCGGCCCACGTTGACCAGCACCGCCCCCGGTTTCAGCAGCTCCAGCCGCCGCCGGTTGAGATACCGGCGGGTCTCGCCGTTGTAGGGCAGGCAGCCCACCACCACGTCGGCTTTGGGCAGCCAGTCCTCCGCCTCTTCCAGGGTGCAGAGGGTGCGGAAATCAGGCCGGGGACGGGAGGTGTCCCGGCAGACCCCGACGGTGTAGGTGTCGAACCCCCGGAGCCGCCGGGCGGTCTCGCCGCCCAGGTTGCCCGCGCCGAAAATCAGCACCGTGGCCCCGTCCAGGGAACCAATGGGACCCAAGTCGGCCCACTCCCGCCGCTGCTGCTGGCTCCAGTAGCCCGGCAGGTTCTGGTACAGGGCAAGCACCTGGCCCAGCACATACTGGGAGATAGCCACCCCGAACGCGCCGCTGGCGTTGGTCAGCCGCACCCCGCCGGGGAAGGGCGTCGGCCCCTGGGTGTAGGGGTCGTCCCCCGCTGAGGTCAGCTGCACCCAGCGCAGAACCTTGCTCTCCCCCAGCAGGGCGGGGGCCGGTCCGCCGAGAACCACCTGCGCGGTAGAGAGGGCTTGGCGCACCTGGTCCGCAGGCGCGTCCTGGGGCAGAAGCACCAGCTCCCAGCCCTCGCCCGCGGCCTGGCGGATACGCTCCACATGATGAGGCCGGAAGGGAGCCATGATGAGCAGTTGGTTCATAAAAATACGTCTCCTTTATCGCCTGTGTGCGGTTTTGCGCTGCCGCACACAGGCGGAGTTGTCAGACGGTGGCGGATTTCGTTGCGCTGTAAGCGCCGTACAGGGTCACGCTGTTGCAGGTGGTGTAGGCGCGCACCCGCACATAGTATTTCTTCCCCTTGGTCAGGCCGGTGATGGTCTTAGAGACGGTGGAGGCAGAGGTGACCTTCACGGTCTTGGAGCTGGAAAAGCTGCTGGAGGTGGAGTACTCGATCTGGTAGCCGGTAACGCCGCTGATCTTCTTCCAGGAGACCTTCAGCTTCTTGCTGGCGGCCTTCTTCGCGGTGACGGAGGGCGTGGAGGGGACGACTGCGTTGTAGCTCTTGGTCCCCTTGATGACGTATTTGCTACTGGTGCAGGACTTAATGGTGTTCTTTTTGATGGTGCCCTTCACGCCTTTGGCGGAGTAGAACGGGGCCTTGCCCTTGGAGAGGGTGTTGCTGTAAACGCTGACCTTGCCCTTGTCCACCTTGATGCAGTAGTCAGAGGTCTTGCCGGTCAGGGTGTTGCTGGCGACAGTCACCGTATAGGAGGTGCTGTTGTTGAGCCGCAGGGGGCACTTGTAACCGGAGACGGTGTTGCTCTTCACGGTGCTGCTGCCGGTGATGGAGTAGAGATAGATGCCGTAGTTGGCGGTGGAGGTGATGGTATTGGAGGTGATGTTGGTGGCCTTGGAGGACTTCACATAGAGGCCGCCGCCCTTGCTGCCGGAGATCTTGTTACTGGAGAGCGTGGTGACGGCGCTGCCGGAGGCCAGGTAGATGCCGTAGTTCCCGTTGCTGGACAGGGTGTTGGACTTGAGGTTGGTGACCTTGCTGGCGTTGCAGTAAATGCCGTAGCTGCCGCAACTGGAGACCTTGTTGCTGGTGATGCTGCTGGCAGCGCTGCTGACCAGCTTGATGCCGAAATCGGAGAAGGACTTGACGGTGTTGCTGGTGATGCTGTTTCCGGAGCCGCCGTACTGGGCGTAAATGCCGCAGTAATCCAGGTCGGAGGCCTTGCTGCTGGCGGAGTAGGTGACGGTGTTGCTCTTGACGGTGCAACTGGCGGTCTGGTCCATGCGGATGCCGTAGCCGCTGGTTTTGATGGTGTTGCCGCTGACGGTCACGCCGGAGATGCCGTAGGTCCCAGCGGGTACGGTGGAGCCGAGACTGCTCTTGGTGGCGGAGGAGAGCTTCTCCCCATAGAGGTAGATGCCCACGGGCTTGCTGTTGCGGTCCGCGTCCACCACGGTGGCGGTGATGGTGTTGTCGGTGATGGTGGAATTGGCGTTGGAGACCACGGTGCCGGAGTAGGCTTCGCCGTTCACAGTGGTCAGCACCTGCTTGGCGCTGTTGCTGAACATGGCGAAGTAGATGCCGTAGCCGCAGTTGGTGATGGTGTTGTCGTGGATGGAGCAGTCCACAAAGGCCACCAGATGGATGGCCGCGTCGCCCAGGTTGGAGAAGGTGTTGTTGGCAATCTCCAGCCCGGTGTTATAGCTGCCCAGAATCTGGTTGTGGATGCCCACGCCCCGGGGACAGTTGGTAAAGGTGTTGTTGGTGATGGTCACGTTCTGCATGGTGGTGCCGTCCAGGATGTAGCCGGACACGGTGCTGGTGGAGCCGAGCACATCCATGTTCAGGGCTTCACAGGCGTTGGTGCTGTCGATGAACACCTGATCCCGGAAGGTGCAGTTGGTGACGGTGAAGTTTTTGATACCGGCGACCTCCAGAGAGTGGTGTCCGCCGCAGTCCTGGAAGGTGACGCCGTCGAAGGTGATGTTATTGCCGTGGGCCATCTGCACCAGGCCGCTGCTGGAGTCGGGGTTGCCCTTGAGGGTGCCGCCCAAAATGGTGATGTTCACGTTGTCCACATAGCCGCCCTGACCGTCATCGCCCCGGGTGCCGCAGACCAGCATCAGGCCGCTGTCGCCGCTGTAGGTCAGGGTCACGCCGGTCAGGTCCAAGGTGGTGTTGCTGTAGACCTCCATCTTGGCGGAGAGGGCGTAGCTGCCCGCCGGGACCTTGACGGTGTACTGGGCGCTGGCCGTAGCCAGGTCCCTGGCCTTTTGCAGCGCCGCCTTCACGTTGGCGCGGATGTCCTCCCCCGTATCCACGGCGGTGACGGTGATGAGCCGGTTGGTCGTGTCCAGGGTGTAGGAGGAGGTGGCCTGGGCAGCGACCGTCGCGTCGGCTTCCTCGTCAGCGTCAGATTGGGCCTGGACGGTGACGGTTTCCTCGTTGGCCTCCTCGTCGGCGGAGACTTCTTCCTCGGTTTCCTCATCGGTGGAGGCTTCCTCGTCGGCGGAGCCGTCCTCCGTGGCTTCCGTCTCGTCGGCGGGGGCTTCTTCCTCGGTTCCCTCGTCGACGGAGGCTTCCTCGGCGGCGTTGTCCTCCGCGTCGGTGAGGTCCACAACGATGCCCTCGGCGTCCGCCGTCAGGTCTGCCGCCAGCGCGGGAGAGACGGCCAGAGAGAACGCCATTGCCAGGGCAAGCAGCAGCGCGGTGAGTTTTTTCATGTTTTTCATCCTTTCTTGTTTCAAATGGGGTTATTTTATCGCTTGTCCGCGAAGTTACAGATTTGCAGGGCCACGCCGTCGGGCATGATCTGGAACCCGTGCCGCTGGTAGAAGGCGGCGTTTTTGCTTTCCTCCGGCATCCCTTCGAGGTAGAGATAATTTTTGTACTTTTCCTTCATCATTTCCACCATGGTCCCGGCGATGCCCTGGCCGTGGTAGGCGGGGTCCACCAGAACATAGTGGAGGTAGGCCACCAGTTCGCTGTCGTCCAGCGCCCGGGCCAGCCCCACCAGCCGGTCCCCGTCCCAGGCGGTGATGACGGTGGAGGAGTGGGTCAGCGCCTTGTGGAGCCGGGTGGGGTACTCCCCGGAGACCCAGCCCACGGAGCGGAACAGGGTCTGTACCTGCTCCACGGTGAAGGTTTTTTCCTCGGTGTAGGTGATCATAGTGGGTGGTTCCTTTTCTCTGGTTTGTTCTGTTACTTTTGGCGCGAAACCAATTCAATCGCCAGAAACCAATGTGCAACAACGGTTTTCTCCCATCATTGCACATTGCCAATTAATTTACAGGTACTTTTCGATTCTGGCCCGCACGCAGTCCTCGCCCAGCACGTTGCTGACCTCCCAGATGTCGGGGGCGTTGGCCCGGCCGGTCAGGGCGATGCGGAGCATATTGGTGGTGTGGACGATGCTGCCCTTGTAGTCCTCGGGGTGCTTTTTGTAGTCCTTGGGACGGATGGCGAAGCCCATGTCGCCGGTGATGGCTTTGACGTTGGCGAACCAGGCGCTCTGGTCGGTGGAGAAGTCGTTGCTCTCCAGATAGCGGCGGAAGAACTCCTTCCGGGTGGCCTCGTCCACCTGTTCGGGGAACTCGTCCTCCCTCTGGAAGGTCTCGTCGTAGTAGAAGGACATGAACTGGCACGCCTGCTTCCAGCTGACCAAATCCTTCCGGGGCTTTTTGCCCCCCTTGCCCACGTTCAGGGCCTTGAGGGTCTTGTCCTTGTAGGCGGTCAGCAGGGCGTAGAAATCGGAGTCGTACTCCCTGCACCAGGCGACCCATTTCTCGTAGACCTCTTCGGCGCTCATCCGGCAGATGACCTCCTTGGAGATGTTGTCCAGCTTCTCCAGGTCCACCAGCGCGCCGGAGTTGCTCATCTTCTCCAGGGTGTAGGGGAAGTCCAGATAGGACGCCTCCGGGTTGGCAATGCGCCACTCCTCATAGTTGGAGTTGAGCAGCGTCAGCAGGAACTCCCACACTGCGTCTTGGCAGATGCCCTCCTGCTGGTAGTAGGCCAGGGCCAGCTCCGGGTCCTTCCGCTTGGAGAGCTTGCGCTTAACTTGCTTTTCGCCGCCGTTTTCGTCGGGGACGGCGTCCAGCTTCATCAGGGTGGCGGTGTGGCAGTAGATGGGCGTCTCCCAGCCCATGGCCTCGAACAGGGCCACGTGCATGGGCAGCGAGGCCAGCCATTCCTCCCCCCGGATGACGTAGGTGGACTGCATCAGGTGGTCGTCGATACAGTGGGCAAAGTGGTAGGTGGGGATGCCGTCGGATTTCAACAGCACGAAGTCCATGTTGTTGGAGGGCATTTTCAGCGCGCCGCGGATGGCGTCGTTGACCAAAATCGTCCCCTGTTCCTCCGGGGCGCGGAACCGCAGCACCCAGGGCTTTCCCGCCTCCAGGTTGGCCTGCACCTCCTCCAGGGACAGGTTCCGGCAGGTGGCGTAGGGGCCGTAGTAGCCGGTCAGCTCCTTGTTGGCCTGCTGCCGCTCGCGGGTGGCGTCCAGCTGTTCCGCCGTGCAGAAGCAGGGGTAAGCCATGCCCTGCTCCACCAGCCACTTGGCAAAGACGTGGTAGATGTCCGCCCGCTGGCGCTGGCGGTAGGGGCCGTAATCCCCCTTGTCCCCGTCGATGGTGGCCCCTTCGTCGAAGTACACGCCGAAGTAGGCCATGGAGCGGAGGATGGTCTCCACCGCGCCGGGGACCTCCCGCTTCTGGTCGGTGTCCTCAATGCGGAGGTAGAACACGCCGCCGCTCTGGTGGGCCAGCCGCTCGGCGATGATGGCGTTATAAAGGTTGCCCAGGTGGATGAATCCCGTGGGGCTGGGGCCGATGCGGGTGACTTTGGCCCCTTCCGGCAGGTCGCGTTTGGGGAAGCGGGCCTCCACGTCCTCCCGGCTTTCGGTCACGTCGGGGAAGAGCAGAGCGGCCAGTTGTTGATGGTTCATAGAAGTGTTACCTCCTGCGAGTTTGGTGTGTGGGAGTAGCTGTTAGCTTTTGGCTGTTAGCTGTTAGTCAGGCGCTACTGGATTTGCCTCATTGCACATTGCACATTACTCATTCTGCGGGTTGATTCAAAAAGAAACATGGGCTTGTCAAATGGTAATCATTTTCACCCGTTCCCCCTGCGGCTCCCGCTCAACCAGCGGCTCCGCCGGGACGCCCACCGCCAGGGCGGAGACCATGCGGAACTCCGGCGGGATGCGCAGCAGAGCAGATGCCTGGGCGCTGTTTTTCAGTTCGTTGCAGATGCCGAACAGGTAGACGCTGCCCAACCCCAGGTCGGTGGCGGCCAGGCTCATCTGGTCCACCATGCAGGCGGCGTTGGCACCCAGCAGGGCCTCCGGGTCCTCCCGGCTGCCCAGCACGAAGATGACGGTGGGCGCGCCGTAGGTGGGCTGGGCGCCCACGTTGCCGATGGCGGCGGCAAAGTCCGCGTTCAGCGCGGCCAGAACGTCCGGGTCCTGGACCACGCGCAGCTGGAGGCGTTCATAGCGGCCCATGGCCGCGGGCGCGAGATAGGCGGCGTCCAGCAGGGCGCTGAGCTGTTGGTCGGTGATCTGCTGGGGCTGGTAGCTCCGGGTAGAGCGGCGCATCCGCATTGCTTTTGTCAGTTCCATACAAGGCTCCTTTCATACCGGGAAAGTTTGGGGTTGCTTTGGTATTATGATACTTTGTTTTTGGGGGGGTGTCAAGAAAAAAGCTGTTGGCTTGGCAAATGCGGGCTTTGAAAGTTGTTCTTTTGTGTCTGGCTTTGGGGTTTCACGCTGTCATTACTGACAACACTGATATAGAGAGACAACCTAGCAGTCAGCAGTCCCTGGCTAACAGCTAAGAGCTAAAAGCTAAAAGCTCCTACTTGACAATTCGGCTTCCGTTGCTATAATGTTAGGCACCTAAATGATTGAGAGGCGAAGGAATTGAGAAATCTGTGTGACGGCTCCCCCCGCCGGGAGCCGAAAACCCCGGAGGAGCGGCTGGACCGGGCGCTGCACCGGTGCGGGCACTACCTCTACCACAACTCCGCCGGTCCCCGGCAGGCCACGGTGCTGCGGCTGTTGCAGGAAAACGGCCCCATGAGCCAGCGGGAGGTGCAGGAGGCGCTGCACATCCAGCCCGGCTCCGTCAGCGAGCTGCTGTCCAAGCTGGAGAGCAAGGGCTTTCTGCTGCGGCAGCGGGACGGAGAGGACAAGCGCAAGGTGAACATCGTCCTGACCCAACGGGGCCAGGAGTTGGAGCTGCGGCCCGTGGAAGAGACCCTCTCCCGGCGGTATGCCGCCCTGAGCCGGGCAGAACAGGAAACGCTGGCGGGCTGCCTGGAGCGGCTGCTGGAGAGCTGGGAGAAAGGAGGGCGCGGCAAATGAAATTTATGCTCTCTTATCTGAAGCGGTACAAGGGGCTGGTGGCCCTCTGCATGAGCCTGAAGCTGCTGGGCACCGTGCTGGAGCTGCTGCTGCCCTACGTGCTGGAATACCTCATCGACACCGTGGCCCCCACCGAAAATCTGCGGCTGGTGGCCCTCTGGGGCGGGGTCATGCTGGTGCTGACGGCGCTGGTGCGCTTCACCAACGTCACCGCCAACCGCATCAGCGTGAAAAGCGCGAAAAGCGCCGCCTACGACATCCGCCGGGACCTGTTCTGGCACTCCATCAACCTGTCCGGCAGTCAGGCGGACCAGTTCGGCCTGCCCTCTCTCACCAGCCGCATGACCTCGGACTCCTACAACGTCCAGAACTTTTTGCAGTCCGGCCAGGCGCTGGGCGTCCGCGCCCCCATCATGCTGGTGGGGGGTATCATCGTCACCATGACCATGGACGTGGGGCTGGCCTCTATCCTCTGCGTCATGGCCCCCATTATGCTGGCGGTGGCAATCGGGGTGTCCCTCCGGGGCATCCCCCTCTATGACAAGGTCCAGCAGAGCGTGGACGAAATTGTCCGCATCATGCGGGAGAACATCACCGGCATCCGGGTGGTGAAGGCCCTCTCCAAGGAGGACTACGAACGCCGCCGCTTCGCCGCCGCCAACCAGACCATGACCCGCCGGGACCGGAAGGCGGGCGTGGTCATGGCCCTGCCGGGGCCGCTGATGACCCTGGCGCTGAACATCGGTCTGACGCTGGTGGTGATTGTCGGCGCGGTCCGGGTCAACGCGGGCGTCACCCAGCCGGGGGTCATCCTGGCCTTTTTGACCTACTTCAACATGATCCTCATGGGGGTCATGGGCCTGAACCGGGTGTTTATGATGATGTCCAAGGCCACCGCCTCCGCCAAGCGGATTCAGGCGGTCATCGACCAGCCGGAGGGCTTGGAACCCCTGCCAGAGGGCCAGGCCGCTCAACAGGAGCAGCCGGGCTATGTAGTCTTTGACCACGTCTCCTTCCGCTACGGGGAGGCCGACGTGACCCACGAGGGTATCCAAATGGCCCTGAACGACCTGAGCTTCACCATGAAGAAGGGCGGCTCCCTGGGCATCATCGGGGCCACCGGCAGCGGCAAGACCACCGTCATCAACCTGCTCATGCGGTTCTACGACGCCACCGAGGGTCACATCTTCGTGGACGGCAGGGACGTGCGCACCTACGACAAGGACAGCCTTCACCGGAAGTTCGGCGTGGTGTTCCAAAACGACGTGATTTTTGCCGCGTCTCTGGCGGAGAACATCGACTTTGGCCGGGACGTGGACGAGGACGGCATCCGTGCCGCCGCCGCCAACGCCATGGCGAAGGATTTCATCGAAGCCTATGACGACACCTATCAGCACCAGGCGGCCATCCACGGGGCCAACCTCTCCGGCGGACAGCGCCAGCGGGTACTCATCGCCCGCGCTCTGGCGGCCCACCCGGACATTTTGGTGCTGGACGATTCCTCCAGCGCCCTGGACTACCGGACCGACGCCGCCCTGCGAAAGGTCATCCGGGAGGAGTACCGGGCCACCACCACGATTGTGGTGGCCCAGCGGGTCAGCTCCATCATGAGCCTGGACGACATCATCATGCTGGACGAGGGGGAGGTCATCGGCCACGGTACCCACGAGGCGCTGATGGCCAGCTGTCCCCAGTACCGGGAAATTTATCAGACGCAGATGGGGGAGGGAGCCTGACTATGCCGCCGACGATTTCTGTGATGAAAAAACCCAAGGACGCCAAGGGGACCCTCCGCCGCCTGGTGGACTACCTGGCGGACTACCGCTGGCCGCTGCTGGGGGTGGCGGCCCTCAGCGTGACGGCCAACGTGCTGGCCCTGCTGGGGCCAAGTCTGGCGGGCAGCGCCATCAACGAGGCCGCCGCCGGCGCGGGAAAGGTCAACTTTGACCGGGTGTTTTACTTTGCCAAGTGGATGCTGGTCTGTTATGTGGCGTCCTCCCTGCTGACCATCGCCATCAACGTGGCCATGATGTACATCAGCCGCTGGATCGCCCGGAAAATGCGCAAAGACGTGTTCGACAAGCTGATGCGCATCCCCGTGGGCTACTTTGACCGCAATCAGGCGGGCGACATCATCAGCCGGGTCAGCTACGACATCGACGTGGTCTGCACCTGCATCTCCACCGACGTGGTGTCCATTTTGACCTCCACGGTGACGGTCATCGGCTCCTTCTGCATGATGCTGTACATCTCCCCCGCCCTGTCGCTGGTGGTCATCGTCACCATCCCCGTCTCCGTGGTCTACACGGTGTATATGCGGGGCAAGACCCAGCCCCGGTACAGCCGCCGCTCCGCCAGTTACGGGGCCATGAACGGCTTCGTGGAGGAGATGTTCTCCGGGCAAAAGACCATTCAGGCTTACGCCTACGAGGAACAGGTGCGGGACAACTTCGCCGGGGTCAACGCCGACGCCGCCGACGCCTACTATCAGGCGGACTACTACGGCACCACCATCGGCCCCACCATGGGGTCCATCAACAACCTGTCCCTGTCCCTCATCGCCATGCTGGGGGCGGTGCTGTACATGACCGGCGGGGTGTCTCTGGGGCAGATTTCCTCCTTCGTCCTCTACTCCCGGAAGTTCTCCGGCCCCATCAACGAAATTGCGAACATCATCAACGAGCTGTTCTCCGCCCTCTCCGCCGCCGAGCGGGTGTTCCGCCTGCTGGACGAGGCGGAGGAGACCGCCGACCGGGAGACGGCGAAGGAACTGACCGACGTGCGGGGGGACGTGGCCCTGGAACACGTCAGCTTTGGCTACGACCCCGGCCGCACCATCCTCCACGACGTGAATTTGCAGGCGGACGCGGGCAAGCTCATCGCCATCGTCGGCCCCACCGGGGCGGGCAAGACCACCATCATCAACCTGCTGATGCGCTTCTACGACGTGGACGGCGGAAAAATCACCGTGGACGGCGGCGAAATCCGGGACTACACCCGCTCCAGCCTCCGGGGGGCCTACGCCATGGTGTTGCAGGACACCTGGGTGTTCCACGGGACGATTTTTGACAACATCGCCTACGGCAAGGAGGGGGCCACCCAGGAGGAGGTGGAGGCCGCCGCCAAAGCCGCCCACATCCACCCCTTCATCATGCGACTGCCCCAGGGCTACCAGACCGTCATCAGCGAGGACGGCGGCAACATCTCCAAGGGGCAGAAGCAGCTGCTGACCATCGCCCGGGCCATGCTGTACGACTGCAAAATGCTGATTCTGGACGAGGCCACCTCCAACGTGGACACCAGCACCGAGCGGGAGATCCAGGCCGCCATGCGGCAGCTGATGCGGGACAAGACCTGCTTCGTCATCGCCCATCGGCTCTCCACCATCCAGAACGCCGACCAGATTTTGGTGGTGAACCACGGGGACGTGGTGGAGCAGGGCACCCACGAGAGTTTGATGCGCCAGGGCGGATTTTATTGTAAGCTGTACAACGCGCAGTTTGAATGACCTTGCGCTGGTGCGGGGTTTATGGTAAGATAAGCATTAACAAATAGGAAAGCTCATAAATGAGGAAAACCAACCATGAGAATGCGCAAAAAGAAGAACCTCGTTCCCCGGATGGAGCGGGTGGCGGACTGGCAGGAAAAGGACCCCTGGAGCCAGGCGGGGCATTGGCGGGAGCGGATGCCCGGCTGCACCGCCCTGTGGCTGGAGATCGGCTGCGGCAAGGGCACCTTCACCGTGGAGACCGCCGCCGCCCACCCGGACGTGCTGCTGGTGGCGGTGGAGCGGGTGCCGGACTGTCTGCTGCTGGCCATGGAAAAGGCCAGGGACCGGAAGCTGGAAAACGTGGTCTTTGTCTGCGAGGACGCGGGACGACTGGGGGAGATGTTCGCCCCCGGCGAGGTGGACCGGATGTTCCTGAACTTCTGCGACCCCTGGCCCAGCAAGCGCCACGCCAAGCGGCGGCTGACCCACGAGACTTTTCTCCGCTCCTACCGGGATATTTTGGGGGAGGGCGGCGAACTGTACTTCAAAACGGACAACAAGCCCCTGTTCGACTTCTCCCTGACCCAGTTCCCCCGGGCGGGGTACGCCCTCAGCCGGGTGACGAACGACCTCCACGCCGACGAGCCGGGGGAAATTATGACCGACTACGAGGCCCGCTTCACCCAGGAGGGGGCCAAAATCAACCGCTGCGTGGCAACGGTGGCGGCGCTGCCTGACCCGGACGCCCTGGGGCCGGAACCGGAGCTGGGACTGCTGCCCTACCTGCCCGACGATTTGGAGCATTTGGACTATATCCCCTATGGTATGGCGGACATCATCGAGCAGGAGCTGCTGCGCCGGAGGGCGGAGGAGAGGAAGAGAGCTGTTAGCCATTAGCTGTTAGCTGTTAGTTACGAACAGTTCAAAACAGGAAAGGAGCCAACCACATGGAACTGCGAGACAAGGACGGTCTGACCGAGGCCGAGTTTTTGGCCGCTTACCGGCCCGGAGACTACCCCCACCCCTCTGTGACGGCGGACGTGCTGGTGTTTGAGCGGCAGGGGGAGGCCCTGCGGCTGCTGCTCATCCGCCGGGGCGGGCACCCCTACCTGGGCTGCTGGGCGCTGCCGGGGGGCTTTTCCAACCCGGACGAGAACGTGGACGCCTGCGCCGCCCGGGAGCTGGAGGAGGAGACGCACCTCACCGGCCAGACGCTGGTGCCGGTGGGCTTTTTCAGCGACCCCGGACGGGACCCCCGGTGCTGGACCATGACGCGGGCCTATATGACCCTGGTGGAGGGGGAGACCCCGCAGCCCCAGGCCGACGACGACGCCCAGGCCGCAGACTGGTTCACCGTCACCGCCCGGCGGACGGGGAACGAACTGAACATCCGCCTGACCAATGGCGAGGAGACCCTCGCCGCCCGGCTTCGGGTGGCGGAGCAAAAAACCGCCGCAGGCGTGGCCCTGTCCGTGGACCTGCTGGAGCAGGAGGGGCTGGCCTTCGACCACGGGAAGATCATTGCAACCGCGCTGCTTCGGCTGGAGCAGAATGAGGTCACACTATGACTATGCTGAAAGCCGCGATTTTAGATATGGACGGCACTCTGCTGGACTCCCAGTGGGCGTGGCACGGCGTGGCCGCCCGCTACCTCCGCACGCTGGGCGTTGAACCTCAGCCCAATTTGGACGAGGCGGTGTCCACCCTCTCCCAAGGGGAGGGCGCTCGGTATCTGATTGCCACTTACGGCCTGTCCCAGACCCCCGAGCAGGTGGACGCGGGCATCATGCGCCAGATGGAGGACTTCTACCGGCACGAGGCCCGGCTCAAGCCCGGCGCGGGAGAGGTGCTGCGGTTCCTGCGGGCGCAGGGGGTAGCGCTGTGCGTCGTCACCGCCACCCACCGCACGCTCTGCCAGGCGGCGCTGGAACGCTGCGGCGTGTGGCCGCTGCTGGACTTCCTGCTGACGGCGGACGAGTATGGCCGGGGCAAGGAGGAACCGGGGATTTTCCTCCACGCCATGGAGCGGCTGGGCGGTACGCCGGAGGACACGCTGATTTTTGAGGACGCGCCCCACGCCATCGCTACGGCGGCGGGCGCTGGCCTCTCCGTGGTGGGTATCTGGGACGAGACCGTGGGCGACCCGGCCCCCCTCCGTGCCCAGTGCTGGGACTACTGGGAGGGCTGGCCCAGAGACACCGCCGCTTTGACGCGGCTGTGCCAAATGCAGCCCATCGGCCACGCGAAACGGGCCAAAGCGCTGTTTTATCAGGGTTATAATTGCAGCCAGAGCGTGGCGGCGGCCTTCGCCCCGGAGCTGGGGTTGACCGAGGAACAGGTGCTGCGGATGGTCAGCGGCTTCGGGGCCGGGTTTGGCCGGATGCGGGAGGTGTGCGGCACGTTCAGCGGCCTGACCTTCGTCATCAGCAGCCTGTACGGTTCCGCCGACCCCAAGCGCAAGACGGAGATTTACACCATCATCCAGCAGCTGGCGGAGCAGTTCAAGGCCCAGAGCGGCGGCTCGCTGGTGTGCCGGGAGCTGCTGGGGCTGGACCGGGCCGAAGGCTCCCCGGTGGCCAGCCAGCGGACCGGGGAATACTACAAAAAGCGCCCCTGCCCGGAGCTGGTGGAGATGGCCGCGGGGCTGACGGAGCGGTATTTGCTGAACAATGAGCAATGATGAAGAAATCCACACGTTGCACATAAAAACCCACCCGGGTTCAGAGCGTTTTTCGCCTGGATTCGGGTGGGTTTTGATATTAAAATGGGATAAATGAGCTTAAACGCCCATTATTTGACACAGGGCTAAAACAACCCGTGGTTGTACTTAATTTGTGCGTACAACATCACGCCCAGGCCCACCACACAACCGCCGATGATAACTGCGTCCATATTCTGCTTCGTTGCAGCTTCCAGCGCCGCCGTCACAATGGCGCACAGGCCGATAATGCCGGTGCCGATTCCCATTGCCCTGCTGTATTTGGGCGCATCCTCCGGTGTCACCTTCCGTCGGTGATACCAGTGGATGGAGGAAATGTTGCCGCTAAAATTTATTCCGGCGAGAATCAGCAGAATGACCCCCAGCACCAGAATGACCGCTGTTTTTCCCATATTCGCACTCCTTTCTCATTTATTCTTCATTGTTAATAGCACATCTGACTATTCTTTTAACTCAGTTCTTGCTATGATTCCAGCGTGAAACCCCTCCGTCACGGCTTCGCCGTGCCACCTCCCCTTTCAGGGGAGGCAAGAGGGATGGTCGGTTACAAAAAGGCTGTTCTCCGCGGAAAACCTGCACTCTGTCGGGCAAAACTACTGACGCAACAGCAAGCACTATCCCAGCTAACAGCTAATGGCTAACAGCTCATTCAATGGGCGGTTCCAACTCCAGCTCCTTAAAGTATTGATAGTAGGGCAGCAGCCACTCAAACCCCTGGGCCACCTCATCCACCAGCTCCGGGCCGAAGAAGGGGCTGTTTTCCTCGTACTCCTTCTCCGCGTGGAGGCCCACGTTTTTCCGGTTGAACCAGGGCTGCAACAGGGGGGAGACCTCCCCCTTGCTGCGCTTGTACTCGTCCCCCTCCAGAGCGAACACCTTCTGTCGGTTCAGCCGCCGGGCCAGCTTCTCCAGCTTTTCCGGCTCCCGCAGGATGCGCCGCCGGTACTGCTCCATCATGGTGGGCGTGACCCGCCAGTAGCCCATGCCGTAGCCGTAGCCCTCCGGCCGGGCCTCGAAGTAGAAGCAGGGGAAACACGTCCAGTCCTCTACCGGGGGCCGCAGAGTGAACCACAGGTGATCCTTGTACAACCCGCCGTACTTCACCCGCCGGGCGTCTCGGTAAATACGCGTCACCTTGACATTCAGCTCCAAATTTTTGTGTTTGTCCAAAAGGCGCTCCTGCACATCTGCCGCCAGCTCCTTCATGGGCTGATACAGCTCCCGCTCATAGACCGGCTTGTGCTCCAAAAACCAGTCCCGCCGGTTGTTGAACCGGATGCCCCACATAAAGGAAATCGTCTCGTCTGTGAATCCCTGAAACATTGTTTTTCTCCTGTTTCTTTCCCGTATAGTTACGGCCCCGGCAGAACGCCGGAGCCGTTTGTTCTGTCCCACGGGGTCAGTTGGCACTGTCCGTCGTCGTAGTAGTCGTGTCATCAGTGGCAGTGGTTGTGCTGTCGCCGGTTGACGTACTCGTGGACGTGCTGTCGCTTGACGTGCTGTCGCTGGTGGTGGATGCGGAGCCGTCGGTGGTAGTGGTCGTCGTCTCCTTCTTCTTAGTGCCCACGTAGACGATCTCGTCGTGCTTGGAGTAGACGCTGTACGCCTCCTTCTCCTCGGAGAGCAGGTTGCCGTCGCCGTCATACACCTGGCGGTAGGTCTGCACCTTGTAACCGTTCTCGCCCTTCTGGGTGACGGTGGACTCCCCCTCGTACTGGCTGGAGTCGTCCTTGGTGATGGTGCTGTAGGCGATGGTCTCCAGCGTCTCGCTGACCATCTTCACGTAGTTCTCGTTGGTCTTGGTGCCCAAAATGGTAACGCTCAGGTAGCCGTCGGCGTAGTCCGCCACGATTTTGATGGGATACAGTGTGTTGTTGCAGAACTGGTAGTCCGGCCCGCCCCAGGAGACGGTGGCGTCCAGCCCCAGGTCGATGTAGCTGGAGGCATAGGTGTGGTTCTGCCGCTGGACGATCTCCAGGTTGGAATACAGACAGGCGGCGTACAGGGTGGAGGACACCTGGCAGATGCCGCCGCCCAGCTCCTGGACGGTGTCACCGTTCAGGTAGGCTGCGGCCTCCTTAAAGCCATTGGCCGCCGTCCGCTCCCCCACGGTGTCGTTGTAGGAGAACACCTCGCCGCTGAGCAAAATCGTTCCGCTGACCTTCTCCGCCGCCAGCTTCACGTTGGAGATGCGGTTGGTGGTGCCGCTGACCTTGGTGGTGTAGGTCCCCAGGTAGTTGGCAAACAGACCGTCCTCCAGCTTCTGGGTGGTGACCTCCGGCTCCTCATAGTCCAGGTCGATGGCCACGGTGTCGCCTTCCGCCGCCGCGTCCAGGGCGGTCTGCACCGTGTCCTTGTCAAAGCTGACGCCGGTGACGGATTCCACGATGGAATAATCGTTGTCCGGGTCCAGAGTGGCGTTGGCGGCCTCCACGTAAAGCTCCTCATAGACCGCATCCACGTCCACCGGCTCTACCGTCCCGGTGAGCATGGGGCAGTCGATGGCGCTTTCGTAGTCTCCCGCTTCGATGGCGGCGTTGAGCTGCTCCAGCAGCCCGTCCTCGTCCACGCTGTTGCCGGTGGTGCCCATGGTGAACACCAACTGCCCGTCCTCTACCTCATAGCTGGTCTGCACGGTGGTGTCGATGTCCAGCAAGCCGCTGTCCTCCACCGCCTGGGCCAGAGCCTCGCTGTCCCCCACGGTGGGCAGCACCGTCCACTGGGAGCCAAACAGGTACGCCCGCACCAAATAGGCCCCCCGCGTGAAAAAGGCCCGCTGGGTCAGGGCCTCCTGCACCGCCGTCTCAATGTCCATGGTTAGGGACTCCCCCACGGCCACGGTGTAGTCCTCGCCGTTGGCCGTCACGGTGAGCTGGCTGCCGCTGTACCGCTCGGTGAAGTCCGCCTCCAGCGCGGCGGTGGCCTCCTCCTGGGTCATTCCGCCCAGGGTCACGCCGTTGACCACGGTCTTGGGGAGGATCTGCGCCGTGTTCACCGCCGCGCACAGGGCGGTATACCCGCCCAGCAGCAGGGCCAGCACCACGGCGGCCAAAATCAGCTTGCCCCGCGTCCCCAGGCCCAGGGTGACGCCTTTGGCCCGTTTGGGCTGGTGTTTTTCTTTCTGTTCGTCCAAACTCGTTGCCTCCGTCTCTGAGAAAGGGCTTCGTCTGCGCCCCTTCCAAGAAGAAATCCTCGTAAATACTAACGGAACGTTATCATACCATGTTATTATACCGCGTCCCGGACAAAGCCGCAAGACTTCACCCCCGCCAAACAATGGCAAACTTCCACAAAAATGGGCCAGCGGGCGGAATTGGCTCTGTTACCCGCCCATTATACTGCCTTTCTGCGGCAAAAGCAAGAAAAGTTCGACAGATGAAAACCAGCCCCCAGACCATATTCCAGAGGCTTGCTTTTTGTCGTTTCCTGTGTTATTCTGTGAATGGCCCTTGTGGGCCAGGGCGCTTCGTCGGAGCAGACTCCATATTCTTCGCTTCCGGCTAAAGCCGAAAGCTCATTCATTCCGTTGCTCCTCCTCTCCCCACCAAACCCGCTTCGCTGGGCTTTGGTGGGGTTCCCTTTTACGGCGGCGGTTTGCCCCCTTTACAGGAGCGACTTCTTGCCCCTGATCTGAAAAGAAAGGGGGCCTGCCTTATGACGACTTCGGAACTCTACGATTTCTGTCTGGTCCTCATCGGCTTGTGTGAATTATTTCTGATAATTTACTATAACAAAAAGAAGTAACCGCCCCGGCTCCAACTGCGGCGGTTACTTCTTGTAACCAACGAGAGGGGCTAACCGTTGTCGGACAGCGCCTGTTCTCATGCTTATTATAGCCCCTCGGCGGACATTCTGTCAAGTCCCCGGCTGGGGGCTTTTGTTTTGCGTCCGCTGAACCTTTTGTCCACAAAAAGGCGACCGCCCAAACCAGATTTCTCCGGTTTGGGCGGTCTATTGTAAGCCTTATGGCTTGGGGCCTATTGAAAAAACGTGTTTCCTGTGTGAAATGCTGACCAAACAGCAAGCACCTTCCGAGCTAACAGCTAACAGCTAATAGCTAAAAGCTACCAGTTCATTGCTCACGGTTCCTCCACCTGGTAATCCTCCCAGGCGTCCACAGAGGACGCACCGGAGACATCCGCGCTGTCAGAGTAGCTCTCCACAGTGACAGTGTAGGCGCTGGTGCCTTCCACGTAGACAGTGCCGTCGCTGCCCACGATGGAGACGGTGTTGCCGTTCTCGTCCACGATGGTCCCCGCGCACTGGAGTTCGGTCAGGACGCTGTCGCCGGTGACGACCCAGGTGCTGGTGGAATCAATATAGAGATTGGCATAACCGCTGCCGCCGTCCCCGGCGTTGCCCTCATCGTCCACCACCGCGCCGGTGAGTGTGCTGCCCTCGGTCAGGTAGAAGTCCAGCTGGCTGATGGTGTCCCAAATCACGTCGCCCTCCAGAGCCTGGTCAATGGCGGTGAAGTTGCAGTCCGCGCCGTTGGAGCCGGTGGACCCCCACCCTCTGGCGTTGCTGTTGCCGGTGCATTTCAGCAGAAAGTCGCTGTCGGCGGCGTAGGTGATGTCCACGCCGGAAATGATAAAGGTGGACTCGGTGTTGGTGGTGTAGAACATGCCGCCGTTCTCGGCAGTCAGGCTGCCGCCCACCATCTCAAAGGTGCTGTTGCCCTCCTCGGAGTCGCCGGACATGCTCTGGTAGAGGATGACGTTCCAGGTGCAGTCGTTCTGGTCGGAGTCGGCCATGGCACCGGACAGGTCGCAGTCGAACAGGCGGATGGTGTTCAGGCCCTCGATGCAGATGGCCTCGGAGCCGGCGGCGGTGAGGGTGGCGTCGTTCACCGTGATGTCCGCAGTGCTGTACACGGCGGGGGAGCCGGTGCCGCTGGAGGTGTAGCTGCCGCCGTCCACCACCATGGTTCCGCTGCCCCGGTCAGAGCGAATGGCGGCAGAGGACTCGCCGGAGGTCTCCACGGTCAGGTCCCAGGCGTAGAGGGTGCCGCCCCCGGCCACATGGATGCCGCCGGAGGTGTCCTGCTGGGTGGTGATGGTGGTGTCGGAGACGTAAACCACGCCGTCGCCGTAGGCGAACACGCCTGCGCCGCCCGCCGCGTTGGTGGTGATGATGCTGTCCTCAATGGTCAGCGTCCCCAGGGCCGCCAGCGCAGCGGCTCCCACGCCGTAGAAGCTGGAGTTGTCGCCGCCGGTGCTGTCGTCGGAGGTGCGGGTGATGGTCACGTTGTCCAGGTCCACAGTGATGCCCTCGGTGGCCACCAGTACGGCGTTCTCGTCGGTGCCGGTGCTGGTCAGCTCGGTGTCGGAGACGCTGGTGTCCTCGGTGTACTCGTTGGCCGCGTCGTAGTCGTCCACGCCGGAGGACTGGCTGCTGTCGCCGCCCATGTCGCCGCCTACGTTGTCGCTGTCGGTGGTGATGGTGACGCTCTCCGCCACGCCGTCAGAACCCACAACGATGGTCACGGTGTCCCCCAGGGACAGGTCCTGATAGGTCAGTGTCTCGCTCATGCCGCCGCCCATATCAGAGGGCATGGAGCCGCTGTCGCCGGAAGGCATTTCCCCGCCCTCGCCGTCGGGCAGGTCGTCGGGGACCTCGCCGCCCTCGGCGGCGTCATTGGTTTCCTCGCTGTCGTCGTTGGTTTCAGCGGAAGTTTCTGAGAGAATGGTGTTGCCGTTGCCGACGGCGGTGTTGGCTTCGGCACTGTCGCTGTCAGCGCTGTCACCGGAGGGAACCTCCCCGTCCGGGGCGGAGCCGCCGCCGGAGGCCATATCTCCGCCGCCGCCCATGCCGCCCTCGCGGGTGAAGGTGGTGTCCTCGGAGTAGGGAATTTCCACGTCCTCCTCGTCGTCGGTGGTGATGGTGATGCTCTCCAGCGTCAGGGCGATAACGGTGCCGGTGTAGGTGGCAGAAGCATCCGTTTCCCCGGCGGCGCTGGTGTCTTCGCTGTCGGTGTCGGTGGTAGAGGCCGTGCCGCCGCAGGCCGCCAGGCTCAGCGCCATGGCCAGGGCCAGCACCAGGCTGAGAATTTTTTTCATAAAATGCACCTCTTGATAAAAAATTGGTTGGTCAACCTGGTGGGGACAGGGTTCTCCCACTTGTTACAGGTAGTATACCTGTCCAACCTTAAACGAGGATGAAATGTTTTACCAGCAAAACCGCCATATCTGCAAGTGAAATAGATTCTTTCTTTGTGCAAATCTCCCTTGAAACGAAAAAAAGTGCTGCGCCTTAAAGCGCAGCACTCAGATTTTTCCATGTTGGGATCAGCCTGCCCGGGTAACGCAGGTCATCTCTCCGGTCTCCAGGTCGATGCACACCGTCTCCAGCACCAGCTCCTGCTCCTCGTCGTAGAGGGTGATGTTCAGGCCCGCGGTGTTAATGCTCTGATCCTCGCCATCGATGAGCTGCTTAGACTGTTTCTGATCCTCCTGGTTGCGGCTGACCACCTGGTAAGCCACGCCGTTGTCCAGCGTCCCCTTGATGCGGATGTAATGGTAGTCGCTCTTTTCCTCCACCGAGGTCCCGTCGCTGGTCAGCCAGGCCACAAAGCCGTAGCCCTCCTCCAAGGTGTTCAGGTCGGTCTCCAGCCCCAGGTCGGCCAGCAGAGCGGCGATTTCGTCGCTGACCACCCCCGCCGTGTCCCCGTAGGTGGACAGGAAGATGTCGCAGGTGGTGGAGTGATTCTTCAGCAGCGTCAGCCACTCCGCCGGGTCGGTGGTGGTGTAGAGGTAGGCGTCGGTGCGCTCGGTCTCGTACAGCGCCTGGTCGATTTGCAGGTCGTAGTCCTCGTCCTCCCGTCGGTCGGGCAGGTCGCAATTGGCGGCCAGATACTCCGCCAGGTAGCTGCTGAGCTTGTCCGCGCCGCTGACGCTCAGGTGGTCTTTGTCCCGCATATCGGTCTCGACGTCATAGCCGATGGCGTCCAGCAGCTCCTCCCAGTTGAAGTCCAGATAGGTCAGCCCATAGCTGTCCGCCAGGGTCTGCACCTGGTTAAAATCGCTGAGCGTCCAGCTCTGCTTGGGGGTCTTAAAGAGGATCAGCTCGATGTCGTTTTCCTGGCAGTAGGCGACGATTTTTTCAAAATACACCAGCTGATACTCGTACATCCCCCGCGTGTCCGCTGTCGGGTCGTCGTTGTCGATCATCACGGTGGAGTAGTCCAGGTTTTTGATGCACTCCTCCTCGATGTTGAACCCCCGGTAACACTGGCCGCTGTCCGCGTCCGGGGTGAAGTCCACCTCCTTCAGCGCCGACCATCGGGTGTGGTATTTGATGATGGGCATGAGAAAACTCAAGAAAGATTCGTCCGTGTGCGCCTGGATGTCTTGGATGAACCGCAGCTTGTCCAGGGAGAGCTTCATGCTGTCCAGCCGCTTTCGCTCGTGGTTGGGTTGGATCTCCTCCAGCAGGCTGCTGGTCTCCAGCAGCACCACCGAGACATCCTGGGTCTTTTCCGTCTCCACCAGCCAGTAGTAGCTGGCCATCAGCGCTGTGTTCGCGCCGCCCAGGGCGTAGGCGGAGATGCCCTCGCAGTTGTACATTTCCACCGGGTCGATGCCAAGGGACACCTGGCTGCTGCCCAGCACCAGCACGTCGATGGTGTTCTCCGTCACGTCATACACGCCGCCGTAGGCATAGCGGTCCTGGTTTTCGCCCAGCCACTTTGTGCGCAGCAGCTCGCTGGCCAGGCAGAGCAAAACGGAAAAAATCGCCACAAACGCAACAGCCTTGAGTCCAATTTCGATTATCTTACGCTTACTCATATGCTTCCCCAATCATTCACCAAGGCTTTGCCCGTTTTAGTCGGGCCGGGTCTTGCACGTCATCTCACCAGTTTCCAGGTCGATGCAGACAGTCTCGATGGCGGTCCACCGACTCTCGCTGTAGACGCGGATGTTCAGCCCCGCGCCGTTCAAACTGGTGTCCGTGCCATTGATGGTCAGCTCCGCCGACACGGTTTCCCCCTGGTTCCTGCTGACGATGTTGTAGCGGACGCCGTTGCTCAGCGTCCCGCTGATCTGGGCTTTTTCCGCCGCCGTCACCTCCTCCACAGAGGTGCCGGAGACACCGTCGCTGGTCAGCAGCGCCACGAAGCCGTCCCCGGAGGCCAAGGCGTTCAGGTCGGTCTCCAGCCCCAGCTGGGCCAGCAGCGCGGCGATCTCATCGGAGACCTGGCCGCCCACGTCCCCGTTGGTGGCGATGAACACGTCGCAGGTGCTGTGCTGGGTCAGCAGGGTCAGCCATTCCACCGCGTCGGTGGCGGAAACCAAGTCGGCGTCCGTATGCTCCTGGTTATAGGTGTCCCGGTTGATTTGCAGGTCAAAGGTCTCGTCCTCCCGGCGGTCCGGCAGGTCGTAGCTGGCGGTCAGGTAATCCGCCAGGTAGTCGCTGAACTTGTCCGCCCCAGACAGGCTCAGGTGGTCGTAGTCCTTCATGTCTATTTCCAGGTCGAACCCGAAAGCGGTCAGCGCCTCCTCCCAGTTATAATCCAGGTAGGTCAGCCCGTACTGGTCCGCCAGCGCCTGCACCTGGGCAGAATCGCTGCCCGTCCAGCTGTATTTCGGCGTCTTGAACAACACCAGCTCGATATCATTTTCCCGGCAGTAGGTGACGATTTTATCCAGGTATTCCAGCTGGTAGTCGTACAGCTCCCGCACGTCCTCCTCCGGGTCGTCGTTGTCGATGATCATCTGGTCGTAATTCAGGCCCTGTTTGCAGGTGTCGGCGATGTTAAACCCCCGGTAGGCCACGTCGGAATTCATCCACATGCCGAAGTCCTTCGCCGTCAGCGACGACCAGCGGACATGGTACTTGACCATGGGGATAAGGTAACTCAAAAAGGATTCGCTGATGTTGTCCAGGTCGGTCAGCGCCTGCACAAACCGCACTCTGTTCAGAGAGGGTCTCATCTCGTCCACCTTCTTGCGCTCCTGGTACTCCTTGATCTCCTCCAGCAGGGAGCTGGTCTCCAGCATGACCACGGTTGGGCTTTGGGTCTTTTCCGCCTCGATGAGCCAATAGTAGCTGCTCAGCAGCGAAGCGGACGCGCCGCCCAGACAGTAGGCGGAAACGCCGGCGTGATCGTACATCTCCACCGGGTTGACGCCGTAGATGATCTGGCTGCTGCCCAGAAACAGCACGTCCAGGCTGTCCTCGTCCAGGTCGTAGAAGTTTTGCATCACATACCGGTCCTGGTTGTCGCCCGTCCACTTGGAGCGCAGCACCTCTGTGGCCAGGTGGAACAGCAAGGCGAATACAACCAGAAAGGCCACCGCTTTGATCCCGGTTTTCAGCGTAAATTTCCTGCTCATAGTTCTCCCCTGTCGTTGTCGCTGCGGGGCCGGAGGCTCCCAGTACGCAGCATATGTTCTCCCGGTTCCGGTTTTTCGTGTTTTGGAAACATCCCGGCGCGCTCAGGAGTCCGCCCGCGTGACGCAGGTCATCTCGCCGGTCTCCAGGTCGATGCACACCGTTTCGATGACCAGCTCCTGTTCCTGGTCGTAGACGGTGATGTTCAGCCCCTGGGTGTTGACGCTCTGGTCCTCGCCGTCAATGAGCTGCTTGGACTGCTTGTTGTTCTCCCGGTTCCGGCTGACCACCTGGTAGGCGACGCCGTTATCCAGCGTTCCCTTGATGCGGACGTAGCCGCTGGCCGCGGCCTCCTCCACAGAGACGCCGTCGTTGGTCAGCCAGGCCACAAAGCCATAGCCCTCTTCCAGGTCATTCAGGTCGGTTTTCAGGCCCAGGTCCGCCAGCAGCGCCGCAGTCTCGTCGTCCACCAACCCCGCCACGTCTCCGCAGGTGGACAGGAAAATGTCGCAGGAGGTGTGCTTTTTCAGCAGGGTCAGCCACTCCACCGGGTCGGTGGTGGAGCACAGGTAGGCGTCGGTGCGCTCCGTCTCGTACAGCTCCCGATTGATTTGCAGGTCAAAGTCCTCGTCCTCCCGGCGGTCGGGCAGTTCGTAGTTCTCCCGCATATAGTCACACAGCCAGTCGCTGAGCTTCTCCGCGCCCTTGACGTTCAGGTGGTCCATGTCCTTCATATCGGTGTCAATGTCGAAGCCGATGGCGTTCAGCATCGCTTCCCAGTTGAAGTCGATGTAGGTCAGCCCGTAGCTGTCCGCCAGGGCCTGCACCTGGGCGGCGTCGCTGCCGATCCAGCTGTACTTCGGCGTCTTGACCAACAGCAGCTCCATGTCGTTTTCCTGACAGTAGGTGTAAATTTTGTCGAAGTATTCCACCTGGTAGTCGTACATCTCCCGGAGGTTGGCCTCCGGGTCGCTGTCGTCGATGATCATTCTATTGTAGTGCAGGCCCTTTCTACAGTAGTCCTCCAGGTCCTGCCCCCGATAGGTCAGGTCGCTGTCTACACCATAGCCGAAGTCCGTCTCATCCAGCTCGCTCCAGCGACTGTGATATTTCAGCATGGGGACAAAATAGCTCAGCAGCGAGTCCTCCGCCAGGCCGTCCATGGCCAGGATGTTCTCCACCTTGGTCATGGAATACCGCATCACGTCAATGCGTTTCCGCTCATAGTGTTCCCGGAATGGCTCCAGCAGACCGCTGACGTCCAGGATGACCAGCGAGGGGTTCTGGGTCTTGCAGGTCTCCAGCATCCAGTAATAGTTGCTCATCAACGCGGCGGAGGACCCGCCCAGGCTGTAGGCGGAAATGCCCGCGTAGTCGTACATCTCCACCGGGGAGAAGCCGTAGACCGCCTGGCTGTTGCCCAGGATCAGCACGTCCAGGCTGTCCGCGTTCAGGTCATAGAGGTTGCCGTAAATATACTCCTCCTGGTTCTGCGTCACTCATTTGGTGCGCAGAAATTGGGTCGCCGCCACAAACAATACCACAAAAATGGTCAGAAATACCATCAGCTTAGCGCCGGTTTTAACTGTATTTCTCCACTTCATGGTGTTTTTCCTCAGTATGCGGCGTAGATAAAGGAGGCGGCGTCATACCCCGGCCCGTAGCAGCCGAAGATGATGATGGCGAACAGCAGGCCGTACAGCAGCGCCCACCGGAACACTAGATTTTGCTGGGCCAGGGCGTCCCGCACCGGGCCTTTGTGCTCTTCATGGTAGCTGACCCACCACAGCAGGGCGATGCAGGCCAACTCCAGTATCAGCTGGGGCACCGTCAGCCCGTAGGTGGTCAGGGTGCCATCCCACAGCGTCCAGGGCTGGAAGCTGCCGATAATGGTTTTGACCACCTGGAGGGACATGCTCAAACTGCCCGGCCGGGTCAGCAGCCGTCCGCCGCAGAACAGGCAGAACATCCGCACCATGCGGTACACGTCGAAGCTGGGGGCGTCCATGTTGATGTGCAGCTTCCGCCCCAGGCTTTGCAGCCCCGGCGTGCAGATGGTGGACAGGGTGATGAGGATACCATAGTAGATGCCCCAGGCCACATAGGTCTTGCCGGTGCCGTGCCACAGGCCGGTCAGGAACCAGGTAATGAGGATGGGGATGGCGGTGATGATGTACCGCCGCACCGCGTCGGGCAAACGGCCTCTGGTGACCTTGTTCAGGCTCTTCATCCAGCCGGAGACGGTGATGGGCTTGTAGACATAGTCCCGGAACCAGCCGCCCATGGTCATATGCCAGCGCCGCCAAAATTCCGGCACGTTTTTGGAGAAGAAGGGGTGGTTGAAGTTCTGCTCCAGCTTGACGCCGAAGATCTCCGACGCGCCGGAGACGATGTCCATATAACCGGTGAAGTCGGTGTAGATTTGGATCGCGTCAAAGAGGATGGCCACCACGTACACCAGACCGGCGGCGCTCTCTCCGGCGTAGACCGCCTCCACGAACACGTTCAGCCAGTCCGCGATGACCAGCTTCTTAAAGAAGCCCCAGGCCATCAGCTCTGCGCCCTTCACCACCCGGTCTGTGTCCCACCGCAGCTCCTTTTTCAGCTCCTGCCCCAGGGTGTTGTAGCGGGAGATGGGGCCTTGGACGATGTGGGGGAAGTAAATGGCGTAGAGGGCGAACCGGGCCAGGTTTGGCTCGTAGCTGTACCGTTTCCAGTACACGTCCAGCAGATACCCCACCGTGGAGAAGGTATAATAGGACACGCCCAGGGGGACAATGATCATGGCGGCGGTGAACTCGCCCTGGAACAGGCCGCTCCAGTCCAGCACCCGGTTGATGGCGGGGACGAAATACTTCAAAAACTTGACGGCGCACAGCAGGGCGATGTTCAGCACCATGACCAGCACCAGCGTCCGTTTGCACTCTTTTTTATAGAGGGCCTTGACTTCCTTCTTTTTCGCCCGATCCCGCAGTTTTTTGAGCACTTCATCCTGCTGTTCGTAGAGCTTGCCCATTTTTCGGCCCGCCCACCAGACGGTGACGGTGGTGAAGCAGATGAAGGGCAGATACGCCAGCCCACAGATGGCGTAGAATACCACGCTGGCCACCAGCAGTACCACCCACCGGAATTTCACCGGGCAGAGGTAGAACAGCACCACGCACAGAAATAAAAACAGGATAAAGGTGAGGGACGTAATCGACATCTGTTTCTCCTTTTACAGCCTTCTGATACAACCTTTTTGCGAAATTGTAAGGAAAATTTCAGATTTCCTTATTATCTCAAATTGACCCATACGGGTGCAAAACAACACACCCGCATGGGTCATTTTATGTTTTTCTGTAGGCTCCAGAGCTGCAAAACTCAGTCTTGCAGCTCCTGGATCATGGCCCACATCGCCTCTACGGTGTCAAAGTTCTCGTTGGTCATGTACTCCATGTCGATCTCGATGCCAAAGGTGTCCTCGATCTCCGCGATCATCGAGGAGATGTCGATGGAGTCGATGATGTGCTCGGAGACGATGCCCTCCGCGGTGGTGAAGTCTACGTCCGGGCGCAGGTCGTTCAGGATTTCCAGCAGTTCTTTCATGGGGATTCCTCCTTGTGGTGTTGTGATGAGTTTGGTTTATGTTCCGTGGCAGCGCCGCCGTTCGACGGCCGCGGCGCTGTCAAAAGGTCACGGGTTAGGGCAATTCCTTATAAAGCGTTTTCCCGGATTCGTTTTTAGGGATCTCCGGGATATAATACGCGGCGAAGGCGGAGGGGTTCAGGTGGGTGGTGGTGGACAGGAACTTTTTCACCTCGTCCAGCTTGCTCTCGTCGGTCAGGTAGATTTTCAGCTGCTGGTCGGTGCCGGTGCTGGCACAGTCCAGGTCGGGGTAACGCTGCTTCACCATCCGGTCAATTTCGTCCAGGTTGACCCGGTTGCCAAACAGCTTGAGGAACCGCTTTTTGCGGCCCACCACGAAGAAGTAGCCGTCCTCGTCCATCTTGGCCATGTCGCCAGTGACCAGCACGCCGCCCCGCTCATCGCCCTTAGCCAGGTCCTCGCCACGCTCGGCATAGCCCAGGGTCACGTTGGGGCCGTGGTACATCAGCTCGCCCACCACGTCGGGCTGGGTGATGGTCTCGCCGTTCACGTCGATCAGCTCCAGCCGTCCACCGGGGATGGCAATGCCGATGGAACCGTATTTCTCCAGGCTCTTTTCGTAGGGCAGGTAGGACATCCGGGCGGTGGCCTCGGTCTGGCCGTACATGACCACGAAGTGCTTGCCGGTCTGCTGGGCGTACTCGGCGAACTCCCTGTGCAGCTCCGGGGCCAGCTTGCCGCCGGCCTGGGTGAAGGTGCGCAGGTCGGGCAGCTTCATGCGGAAGAACCGCACCCGCTTGAGCATCTCATAGGTGAAGGGCACGCCGCCGAAGCTGGTGGCCTTCTGCTCCCGCATGAACATCCAGAAGTCCCGGCTCATGATGCTCTTGGTAGTCAGCAGGATGGTGGCCCCCACCAACAGGTGGCTGTTGATGATGGAGAGGCCGTAGGTGTAGTTCATGGGGAGGGTGGTGACGGGCCGCTCGGTGGCGTCAAGCTCCAGATACTGGGCGATGGCCTCCGCGTTGGACTCGGTGTTGGTGTAGCTCTGGCGCACCAGCTTGGGGCTGCCGGTGGAACCGGAGGTGGTCAGCAGCAGGGCCAGGTCGTCGTGAAGGGGGTAGACCTGCTCCTCCTCCAGCCGGAACAGGGAGTAGCCCCAGTGCTTCCACAGCAGGGGCTTGTCCTGGTACTGGCCCGCCATGTGGTCGGGGACGGAGATATACCGGGGCCGGTAGACCTCCAGCAGGTGGGCCAGCAGCCCGCCGTCGATTTTCGCGTCCAGCATCAGGGGGACCACCCGGTTGTGCAGGAAGCCCACATACTCCGCGGCGGACCCCGCCACGTTTTCGCACAGGTGGAACACCAGGCTCCGGGACTGGAGCACCTGCCCCATGGCCTCACAGCCCTCGGCCAGCTGCTCATAGGTGACAGTCAGGCCCTCTTCGTCCAGCAGGGCGATCTGACTGCCATATCGTTCGCATTCGTCAAAATAACTCATACGGTTCTGCCTTTCTGACGGAGGGCTTGCTATGTCAAAAAAGCCGCCGGATTCCGGCGGCTTTTGGACAGTCCTCCAGATAATACTTAGTATAGCATCCCACACGCCGGGATTCAATATACAAAGGACGGTCAGTTGATAAAAAATGATTTTTTTCTATGGCGTTTTTTTAAGCAGTTCGCACATCCTCCGTCACCGTTGTGGCAGTTTCTTCCTCCGCAATGGCGGCGTCTGTCTCCCCTTCGGCGGCGGCGGTGTCCGTGTCGTCCATGACATTGGCTGCCTCTTCCTCGACGGGTTCTTCTTCCGCGATTGCGATGTCGGTGTCGCCGTCAATGTAGCTCTCATCGACCCAGTCGGCGGCTTCGTCCTCGTCCACGATCTCCACAGTGGTATCCTCGATGGTGACGGTGGCTTCGTCCAAAACAGTGCTGTATCCCTCGTAGACGGTCAGGTTCATCGTGAAGGGCATGAACGCCGTCCAGTCGAAGGTCTCTTCCTCCCAGTCGTCGTAGGAGTCATACTCATACGCGTCGTAATATTCCTCTGTCACCGCGTCATAGATGTCGTCCTGCTCGATGTAGATGTAAAAGGCCCGCTTCGCCCCGGCGCTGACCGTCTCATAAAGGGAGGCGTCCAGTTCGCTGCTGTTGGAGAGCCGGAACTCATACCCGTCCAGGGTGACGGACTTGCTGCCGGTGTTCTCCACATAGAACTGCATCTTGGTGTAACTGCTGTACCGCTCCTGCTGGAAGCCGCCGAAGGTCAGAGTGACGCCGTCCCCCTCATAGAGGACGTCCCCCGGCAGCTCCTCGTCTGGTAGCGCGCCGGTGTAGGCGGAGGTCTCCAGCGTGGCAGAGAAGGTGTCGATGGTGTCGTAGTCCCCGTCCATCAACTCACATTCCAGCTTGATGAGCTGGACGCTGTCCTGCTCTCCATAGTTGTACAGGTCCATCTCTTTCCGCCCCATGCTGTTCTTGCTGACTTCCATCCACAGAGAAGCATTGGCCTCCCAGCCGTTGACCTGAGCGCTGTTGACGTACAGACGCGCCTCGGAGCTGGTGTTGTTCTCCAGCCGGACGGTCAGGTAACAGTCGTCGGCGGTCCCTTCGAGGCCCAGCGCCGTCACCACAATGCCGTTTTTGTCGTAAAGCACCGTCTGCTCCAGGGTGGTGCCGTCACCCATGGTGTAAACCACGGTGGTGTAGCCGTTGGCCTCGTCCAGGGTGGCTTTCAGCTCCTGCTTTTCGCTGCTGGCGCAGCCCGCCAGCGCCAGGCACAGGGCGGCGGCCAGACACAGGGATATAAAACGCTTCATTTCGTCTCTCTCCTTTTTGAGGGGGTGTATTTTTACTATTTTGCGCAAAACGCAGAACAAACAACAAGCACTTTCCCCCTTGCCTCCCCTGAAAGGGGAGGGGGACCATGCGAAGCATGGTGGAGGGGTTTTTCGTTCCAATCACCGACACTTCTGTTTAAAGGAATTGCCCAAGTTGTACTACCGCTACTCTAACACACCCCGCCCCGCAAATCAATCACGCCAACATTACGTTTTGATTAAAATTCGGGTAAGGCAAGTCTTTCAGCTTGTTTTAAGATTGACGCGGTATAGTACCTCTCGTCAAACCAGTGAACCGCGGGCGCACCCCGCGAAAAGGAGGAACCCCTGTGATAGAACTCAGGAATCTGGTCAAGCGGTATGGCAGCCACCTGGCGGTGGACCACCTGAACCTGACCATCGAGGAAGGGAAAATCTACGGTTTTCTCGGCCCAAATGGTGCTGGCAAATCCACCACCATGAACATGATGACCGGTTATCTCTCCCCCACCGAGGGCGAAATCATCAT
Source organism: Clostridiales bacterium (assembly GCA_020859945.1). Taxonomy (GTDB): domain Bacteria; phylum Bacillota; class Clostridia; order Oscillospirales; family Oscillospiraceae; genus Onthomonas. The sequence goes on from JAJBVG010000026.1 coordinate 46,761, forward strand.
CAACGGCCACGACATCCTGGAGGAGCCGGAGGAGGCCAAAAAGTGCATTGGCTACCTGCCGGAGCAGCCCCCGGTTTATATGGACATGACGGTGACAGAGTACCTGAACTTCTGCGCCGGGCTGAAAAACGTCCCCAAGGACAAGCGGGCCGCCCAAATCGAGAGCGTCATCCACATGACCCGGCTGGACGGCGTGGAGGGCCGCCTGATCCACAACCTGTCCAAGGGCTACCGCCAGCGGGTGGGCCTGGCCCAGGCCATTCTGGGGTTCCCGCCCATCATCATCCTGGACGAGCCGACGGTGGGTCTGGACCCCAAGCAGATCATCGAAATCCGTGATTTAATTCGCCAGCTCAGCGAAAAGCACACGGTCATTCTCTCCAGTCACATCCTCTCCGAGGTGCAGGAGATCTGCGACCAAATTATCATCATCTCCCACGGCAAGCTCATCGCCAACGACAGCGCCGACCACCTGGAGACCCACCTGAAAGGCTCCGCCGTGCTGCAGCTGACCCTCCAGGCCGACGCCGAGGACACCGGCGACCTGCTGAACCTGGTCAGCGGCGTCACCGTCCAGGAGCTGAACGAGAACGACGACGGCACCACCACCGCCCTGGTGGAGATGGAGCCGGGCAGCGACCCCCGGGCCGACATCTTCTTCACCTTCGCACGGGCCAAAAAAGCCATCCTGGAAATGACCGTCCAGACCGCCTCCCTGGAGGACGTGTTCCTGGAGCTGACCGAGGACGGCGGCATCCCCGCCAAATCCGCTCCCGCGGCAAGCGAGGCCCCGGCCGAGCCGGAACCCGGCTGGGAGCTGGAGGAAGAATCCGAAGAAGGAGGAACTGACTGATGAAAGCGATTTATAAGCGGGAGCTGTCCTCCTACTTTAACAACATGATCGCCCCGGTGTGCATCGCCTTTCTGATGGCGGTGGTGGGGCTGTACTTCATGGCCTACAACCTCTACAGCGGCGACCCCAGCTTTGCCGACGCGCTGAGCGCCTCTCTGTTCATCTTCCTGGTGGTCATCCCCATCCTGACCATGCGCTCCATGGCGGAGGACCGGCGCTCCCGGACCGACCAGCTGCTGCTGACCGCCCCCATCACCGTCACCAAAGTGGTGCTGGGCAAGTTCTTCGCCCTGCTGACGGTGTACGCCATCCCCTGCGTGCTGTTCTGCTTCTGCCCGGTCATCATCAAGCTGGCCAGCGGCTCCAGCGGCCAGGTCTACTGGGCCACCGACTACGCTACCCTGCTGGCTTTCTTCCTGCTGGGGGCGCTGTACCTGTCCATCGGCCTGCTCATCTCCTCCACCACCGAGAGCCAGATCCTCTCCGCCGTGGGCACCTTCGCCGCCCTGTTCATCCTCTATATGTGGAGCAGCATCGTGGATTTCCTGCCCACCAACGCCATCGGCAACCTGGCGGCCACCATCTTCATCCTGGCCCTGCTGTGCCTGCTGCTGGACAGCCTGACCTCCTCCCCGAAAATCACCGCAGGCGTGGGCGTTGTGGGCCTGGCGGCCATCGTCATCACCTATATCGCGGACAGCAGCCTGTACGAAAGCCTGCTGGTCAACGTGCTGGGCAAGTTCTCCGTGTCTGAGGTCATCTCCAGCTTCGCCAGCGACCAGATTTTTGACGTGGCCGGTCTGCTGCTCTACGTGTCCCTGACCGCTCTTTGTCTCTTCCTGACCGTCCAGGTCATCCAGAGACGCCGTTGGAACTGAGGAGGTGCGCATTATGTCTCTTTTCTCCAAAAACGACAAGAATACCGACAGAAAGGCCCAAAAGCAGGCCAAAGAGCTGCAAAAGCTGTCCGAAGGCGGCGAGAGCAAGGGCGGCAAGAACATGAGCATCCGCAGTCGGAACGGCCTGTTCTCCACCACCCTCATCGTGCTGGCCGTGGTCATCACCCTGATTTTCAACCTGGCGGTGGGCCAGATTCCCTCCGGCGTGATGGAGTTTGACCTGTCCACCACCAAGCTCTACAGCTTCTCCGACACCTCCAAGGACTACCTGGCCGACCTGGACACTGACGTACAGCTCATCGCCGTGGCCACCCAGGACGACACCGACACCCGCATCGTCAAGTTCCTCCAGAAGTACGCGGCTCTCTCCGACCACGTCTCCCTGGAGTGGATCGACCCCGTGGCTTATCCCTCCGCCCTGACCACCTACGACTGCTCCGAAAACACCCTCATCGTCACCTGTGAGGAAACCGACCGGACCTATCAGGTGTCCTTCGACAGCATCCTGGTCCCTGACAGCTACTATTACTACTATTACGGCACCACCTATTACACCTCTTTCGACGGCGAGGGTCAGGTGCTCTCCGCCATCGACTACGTGGTTTCTGAAAGCAGCTACACCGTCTACTGCACCGAGAACCACGGCGAATCCGACGTGGGGACCAACCTCTCCGAGCTGCTGGACAAGAACCACTTCACCGCCAGCACCGTCAGCCTGCTCCAGACCGGCTCCGTACCGGAGGACTGCGACCTGCTGATGATCTACGTCCCCACCAGCGACTTCTCCGAGGAAGAAATCGACATGATCTACGATTACCTCGACGCAGGCGGCAAGGTGGAGCTGATTTGGGGCAGCACCTCCTTTGAACACCCCAACCTGGACAGCCTGATGGCCACCTACGGCATGGAACTGACCAGCGGCTATGTGGGCGACACCAGCCGCTACTACGCCGCCACCCAGAGCTATTTCACCTTCTTCCCGGAGCTGACCTCCAGCTCTGACGCGGCGGAGGGCATCGCCTCTGACGCGCTGGTGCTGGTCACCACCTCCTTCGGCCTGAACCTCATCGACCCGGCCCGGGACACCATCTCTGTGGACGACTTCCTGGGCACCACCAGCTCCGGCGGCGTCATGCTGGACGGCGAGGACACCGTCTCCGGCCAGTATTACCTGGGCGTCACCGCCACGGAGGAAATCGAAGTGGAATCTGAGGACGAGGACACCGACGACGCCGACACCGATGAGGACGAAGCGGACACCAGCGCCGAGGCCGACGAGGACGCCGACACCTCCGCCGAGTCTGACGAGGACGAAGAAGAGGAAGAGGACAACACCGTCACCGCCCAGTTCACCGTGCTGACCTCCGAGAGCCTGGTCAACGATGACATCACCGACAGCTTTGGCGACTCCATCGCCAACCTGACCGTGGTCATGAACACCATCACCAGCGGCTTCGAGGATGTGTCCAACATCTCCATCGACGCCAAGAGCCTGGAGACCACCTATAACACCGTCAACAACGCCGGGCTGTGGAGCCTGCTGTTCCTGGTGGTGCTGCCCATCGCCGTGCTGATTTTCGGCTTCGTCCGGTGGTTCCGCCGCCGCAAGCTGTAAGCGAGGTACCCAAATGAGCAAGAAAAAGCAAAAACAGCTGACCATTATGGTGGTCATCGTGGCGGCACTGGCGGCCATCCTGGTGGTGGCTATCCAGCTGAACAACTGGAACACCGCCCGCCAGGAGGCGGCGGAGGACGCCGCCATCCCCCGTGTGCTGACCCTGGACGACGTCACCGGCGTCACCTTTGTCAACGGGGACTCCAGCCTGGAATTTCTGCTGAACGACGACGACGAGTGGTATTGGGCCGACGACGAGGACTTCCTGCTGGACGACACCGCCGTGGCGACCGTGGCGGGGTTGGCGGAGGACTTCCAGGCCAACGCCTCCTTTGAAATCGTGGACGATCTTTCCGCCTACGGTCTGGAGGACCCCGACCTGTCAGTCATCTACACCACCGAGGACGGGGACACCTACACCCTCCTGGTGGGCGGCACCACCGGCGATTACTATTACGCCATGCTGGAGGACGGCGACACCATTTACACCATTGAGGACACCCTGGCCACCAACCTGGGCTATGACCTCTACTATATGGCGGACCTGGCGGACTACCCCACCCTCAGCAGCGACATCATTCAGGACGTGACCCTGACCAGTGGCGACAGCGAAATCACCTTTACCATTGGCGAGGTCGAGGTGGAAGTGTCCGACGATGAGGACGAGGACGCGGACTCCTCCGCCGAGAGTGATTCCTCCGCCGAGAGCGACGCCTCTTCCTCCTCCAGCGAACCGGAGACGGAAATCGAGTACCACTGGTTCCTGGACGGCGAGGACGTGACCGACCAGAGCCAGATCACCTCCCTGAACACCGAGGTGGACTCCATCTCCATGTACAGCCTGGCCGCCTTCAAGCCCACCGATGAGGCGCTGGAGGTCTACGGCCTGACCGAACCCACCATGACCCTCACCGTGCGCTATACCGATGAGGACGACGACGGCGACGCGATCACCGTCACCTCCGTCCTGACCGTGGGCGGATACAACGAGGACGAGGACGCCTACTATTGCACCCTGGACACCAATCCCAACGAGGTCTATCTCATCTCCGCCAGCGGCATTGAAACCTCTCTGGAGCTGGCCGCCAACGGCCTGACCTACGACAGCGAGGACGCGGACGCGGAAGATACCGACGCGGATACCTCTACCGACAGCGAATAACTCACATTTTGATACCCTCCTAAACGAAAACCCTCGAACCTTAGTGTTCGGGGGTTTTTGTCGGGTTTGGGGTGCAAAAGGGCAGTCATTTTGCGTTCGTTTTACGTCCTGAAACACACAGTCCTTCCATGATAACACAGCGGTCAGGGAACGGTGTACACCATCTCCTGACCGCTGACCGTTTACGCACATCCATATTGAACAGGCACTTTAGGAAGGATATAATGAGTGACACATCGGGATTTCCCATAAAATTTTCCGCCGGTGTGTCACATTTTGCGGCACTGAATTGTTTTTATGAAGAGAGGACCCAGGAGAGGAGGCGAGACGGGATGGACTATGAGGAGGCCGTCCGGCAGAATCTGGACATTGTCTACCGGGCGGCGCTGGCCTGCTGCAAAAATCCGGCGGATGCCGAGGACGTGGTGCAGGCCACCTTTGAAAAGCTGCTGCGCTCGAACACCGTTTTCGTCAACGATGACCACTTGCGCCGCTGGCTGGTGCGGGTGGCGGTGAACGAGGGACGGAACCTGTGGAAGTCCTTCTGGCGGCGGAATGGCTCCTCCCTGGAGGAGCTGGGCATGGAACCATCCGCCCCGGAGGTGCGGCAACCGGCACTGCTGGAGGAAGTGCTGGCCCTGCCGGTGCAGTACCGCACGGTACTCCACCTGTACTACTATGAGGGCTACAGCACCAGGGAGATCGCCCATCTCCTACACCTGACAGAGGCCAACGTGCGCACTCGGCTGAAGCGGGGGCGGGATCGGCTGCGGCAGCAGCTGGAAAAGGAGGAATTGGAATGAACGATTATTTGCAGGAACAGTACCGGGCAGCGATGGACACGGTACACGCTACGGCAGAACTGGAGACACGGGTGCGGAGTCTGAGCCGCCATCACCGCCGGAAACCATCCGGTTGGGTGCGAAAGGCCGTCAGCGGGGCGGCAGCGGCAGTATTGGTGTTGACATTCACCAATGCTGCGGCCTACGCCGCCACCGGCAGCGCCTGGGTGGAGGGCCTGGTGCAGACCGTCCTCACCTTCCACAGCGGCGAGGAGGAGACCCAAACGGCGGCGGCGCAGGAGGAAGCCAGGCTCGACCTGTCCTCCCAATGGGTCACAGAGGGCGACGGGTCAGACGCCATCGACTGGAGCACGCCGGAGGGTGTGTCCGAACTCCAGTCTCTGGTGGCGGAGCAGTTCGATTGCTCAGACAGCGCATATACCTGTCTGCTGGACGAGACCGGAACCGGAGAGGACGGCTGGCTCCGCCAGGTAGTGCGATATTCCTCGGACGCCCTCTATACCCACTATGAGCAGAGCTACCTGGGGGACGACGCCGCTGCCCTGGCCTCTCTGCTGCCCTGGGGCGGTGATTGGGACTTTTCCTGGGTGGGGGAGCATTATACCGCCGTTCCGTCCTGCGGCTGGCTGGGGCTGGACTATACCGATTCTATGGACGAGCCAATCACCGCTGCATACTTGACCGGTTATTATGTCAGCGAGGACAGCGGACTGCTCCAGCTCTGGTACGCTTACGACAGCGGCGGGGACGTGTGGGCGGATCATGTGAACACGGAGGAGCTGGACTTCCACGAAACCTACACGACCGCCGACGGCGTGACCCTGACCTTCCTAGGGCGGGACGAACGGATTTTGGGCGAACTGTCCCTGGAGGGAATGACCCTCTATCTATTCGGGTCGAACCTGACCCTGGAGGAGATGAAGGAGGTCGCCGACCACATGGATCTGGCCGCTCTGTCGGAGGGCTGATTGAGAAATTGTTATGCAGCGCTCCCCTCTCCGATTTGGGAATGAGTTTCGCTGCCAAAAGCGCAAAAAAGGGCGGCCCGCCGAAGCGGACCGCCCAAAATCATGCGTTAATGATACGTTTTACCGGTTTAATCTCAGCACTTCTCGAAGATGGTAGCCACGCCCTGGCCGCCGCCGATGCAGAGGGTCGCCAAGCCCTTCTTGGCCTCGGGACGCTTCTCCATCTCGTGGAGCAGGGTGACGATGATACGAGCGCCGGACGCGCCCACGGGATGACCCAGCGCCAGAGCGCCGCCGTTGACGTTGACCTTGCTCATGTCGAAGTGCAGCTCGCGGGCCACGGCGATGGACTGAGCGGCGAAGGCTTCGTTGGCCTCCACCAGGTCGATATCGTCGATGGTCAGGCCAGCCTTGGCCATGGCGTTGCGGGAGGCGGGGATGGGGCCGGTGCCCATAATCTTGGGATCGACGCCGCCCTGACCGTAGGAGACCAGCTTAGCCATGGGCTTGAGGCCGTACTTCTCAACGGCTTCGCCAGAGGCCAGCACGAGGGCGGCAGCGCCGTCGTTGATGCCGGAGGCGTTGCCCGCGGTGACGCGGCCCTGGCCGACGTTCTCAGGCATATCCTTCATCTCGGTGGACTCGAAGGTCATCTCGACCTTGTCCAGGGAGCCGTCAGCGGTGGTGGGGAAGCAGGGGCGCAGCTTGCTCAGGGACTCAACGGTGGTACCGGCGCGGGGGAACTCGTCCACCTTGAAGTCCACGACCTGGCGCTTGACCTTGACGGGGACGGGAACGATCTCGTCGTCGAACTTACCGGCCTTCTGCGCGGCCTCGCACTTCTGCTGGGAGGAGGCGGCGAACTCGTCCAGGTCCTGACGGGTGATGCCCCAGATGTCGCAGATATTCTCAGCAGTGGAACCCATGTGATAGTTGTTGAAAGCGTCCCACAGGCCGTCGTTGACCATGGTATCGACCATCTTGTTGTCGAACATACGGGCGCCCCAACGGGCAGAGGGCAGGGCGTAGGGAGCGCCGGACATGACCTCGGTGCCGCCAGCTACGACGATGTCGGCGTCGCCGGCTTTGATGGCGCGGGCGCCCTCGATGACGGACTTCATGCCGGAGCCGCAGACCATACCCACGGTGTAGGAGGGGATGGACAGGGGCAGACCAGCCTTGACGCTGACCTGGCGGGCCACGTTCTGGCCCTGGGCGGCGGTGAGGATGCAGCCGAACATCAGCTCGTCCACGTTCTCCACGGCGACACCGGCGCGGTTCAGGGCTTCCTTGACCACGATGGCGCCCAGCTCAGCGGGGGTCTTGTCCTTCAGGGAGCCGCCGAATTTGCCCAGAGCGGTACGGCAGCAGTTGACTACATAGACATCTTTCATTGAAATTGGCCTCCTGAAAAATATAATGATGAATTGGGGGTACTGTGAAAGAGCGGACAGTGAAATGATTGTGTTTTTTTTAACAATGTTATTATACGGCTCTTTGCACCAAATGTCAACCGTTCCTGCCGCTTCTAACGGTCAGTTTTCCACAAAGTTTTGCCCTCTTTTCCGTCAAAACCACCAGAAGGCGGAGGGAGAACCCCCTCCGTTGTAAGGCCGCTCTTTTTCCCGGCGTATGTGCAGGGGCGGCCCCCAAACACCAAACCCCCGCCGCCCTTTCAGGCGGCGGGGGGAAAATCGAAGTAAGAAGTGAACGATGTGTGATTTCCGTGCTTATCCCACGGCGCTGCCATCCGCCGTGTCAAAGGCGGTGACTACCACGTCGCCTTCGTCGGTGCTGGCGTCGGCGGCGACGCTGTCCGCCGGGTCGGTCTCGCCCTCGGCGGGAAGGTCGGATTCGACGCCTGCGGCGGCGGCGTACTCCCCATCCTCATCGTACCAGTAGTACTCGCCGTTGGCCTCGGTCAGCTCTTCCATCAGAGCGCGGGTCTTTACGCAGCACTCCGGCACGCTGAAGCCGTAGCTGTACACCTCGGCGGTGGCGGCGTCCGCTTCGCCTAGCAACCGCACCAGCAGGGCCTGCTGCTCTGCGTTCAGGTCGGCGTACTTCAGGTCGTTCATGGAGATGTAGTAGCTCCGCTCCCCGGCCAGGGACTCCAACTCCTCGTAGTCCTCGTCATATTCGGAGTCGGTCTCGATGATGTATTCGTCCCGGCCCTCGTCATAGGAGAAGTCGGCGCTGTTCAGCTCCTCCAGGAAGGTGCTCCAGACCTGCTCCTTCTGCTCGTCGGTCAGCTCGTAGTTGCTGGCGTCGTAGTCGTACTCGCTGGTGTACTGGGAGACGTAAACGCCGTTGAGGTCGTCCGCTTTCATGGAATAGAAGGTGTCGTAGAGCTGATAGGTGTCGCACTTCTGCACAGCGGCGATGCAGGAGAAGATGTTCTCGTCGTCCTCGTACAGCGGCACATAGTAGGCGCGCTTCAAAGTGCTGCCGTTGGCCAGGGTGTAAGTGACCTCGATGGGGACTGTGCTATACTGGCTGACGCCGTCCCCATAAGGCAGGTAGGGGCCGGGGTACTTCTCCAAAACCGCCTGGTGCAGGGCCAAGACCGTGCTCTGCTCGGCGGCGTCTGTGAACTCCACGTTGAAATAGCCCCAGTTGTAGTCGCCATAGGTGACATCCAGCGCGCCCACGCCATGAGCGGCCAGGTAACACTCCTTGGAGGTGTCCCCCGCCATGTCGGGCAGTGAGAAGCTGACGCTGACCACGTTGTCCAGGTCGGGGATGCGGGTCACATAGCCCAGGCCGCCGGTGTACAGGCAATAGAGGAAGCCCACGCAGGCCACCAGCGTCAGCAGGTAGGCCGGGACCGCCCGCCAGAACTTGCGGAAGCCTCTGGCCCAAATCAGCTGAATGATGGTGTACGTCCCCAGGGACCCCACCAGCACGCTGATGAAGTAGACCTGGTTGCTGTTGGTCATGTCGCCCAGGATGTCGGCCAGGCCCAGCCCCACGGCCACGGACAGCAGGAACCGCACCGCGCCCCGCAGCACCGGCGCACAGAAGCTGTTCTCGGCGTGTTCGCTCTTGCGGCGGCCATAGTACCACACCGTCACCAGCAGCAGCGCCACGGTGAAGAGGACCCACCACAGGATGCTCCAAATGCCCAGCCCCGGCAGGTCGGCGGTGATGGATGACCCATCGGCGTAATACATTCCGGTCAAAATAGTATAATTGGTACTGAACAGTTGATAAAACGCGCCAAACGGACACAGGGCGGTATAAAATGCGTCTGGAATCACCGACACATAGCCCGGCAGGAACTGATTCATGGTGGCGTTGAGTACGTCCCACAGCAGGGGCCAGCCCACGGCGGTGGCGGTCAGGGAGACCGCCGCGTCCAGCAGGGTCCCGGCAGTCACCAGGAAGAACAGCATAAAGGTCAGGCAGGCGAAGGTCATCAGCGCGCAGCAGCCGAAGAGCGCCCACAGGGAGAGGGCCGCATTGGGCAGAGGCACGTTGTAGGCCCGGCAGACCACCTGGCACAGGCCAAAGCCAATGGCCAGCGGGACGATGGAGGTCAACAGCCCTACCACGTAGCCTCCCAGCAGCAGGGGCCGCCGCCGGACGGGAAGGGCGTGGAACAAATCCACGCTGCGGCGGGTGTGCATATAGCCGAAGCTGTTGCAGCAGTAGACCACCAGGTAGAGCATCAGCACCAGGAACACGCCGGTGCGCAGGAAGGCCAGCAGGTTATAATAGACCGTCTGCCCGTAGAGCTGGGCCACCGACTCGGCGGTATAGCCCTCCCAGTTGGTCATGTCGGTGTAATACGCCTGGTTGCCCAAAATGGTGCTCAGGGTGACGATGGGCATGGAGAGGATGGTCCACAGGCCGAAAAACACGGAAAATACCCGGTTGTTGCGCAGCTGCCACCAGAACACCCGGCGGAACGCGCCGTTTTTGCGTTCGTCACGAGAGGATCTTGTCGAGGTCATAACCTACCGCCTCCATTTCACTGATAAATACCTCCTCCAGGGAGAGGGGGAGGGTCTCGGAAAAGACCGGGTGCAGCTCGGAGAGAACCTGCTCCACCGTCTCCTCGTCCTTCCGGGCCACCAGGCTGATCATGGAGCCGCTGGTGTCCAGCTTGACAATGTTCAGCTGCTCCCGCAGCCACTGGAGCTGCTGCTGCTCCAGCGGGGGCTGGAACACCGCCTGGGCCTTGTGGATGCCCAGCTTGAGGGTGTCCAGCTCCTGCTCAAAGACCACGCCGCCCTGGTGGATGAGGCCCACGTGGTCGCAGAAGTCCTCCAGCTCCCGCAGGTTGTGGGAGGCGATGACCACGGTCATGTTCCGCTCGGCCACCTGGTCGGAGACGATGCGCTTGAGCAGCTGGCGCATGACCGGGTCCAGCCCGTCAAAGACTTCGTCCAGCAGCAGATATTTGGGCTGGGCGGCCAGGGCGCAGATGAGAGCGGCCTGGCGCTGCATTCCTTTCGACATGTTGTGGAGCTTCATCTTCTGGTTCAGCCCGAACAGGCTGCACAGCCGCTGGAACTCGTCCTTGCTCCAGCCGGAGTAGACCCGGCGGTACAGGTCGGCCATGGTGCGCAGGCTGGCCTGGGGCAGGTAATAGGGGAAGTCCGGTACGAACACCACCTGGTCCTTGACCCTGGGGTTTTCGTAGGGGGTCTCCCCGTCGATGCGGATCTCGCCGCCGTCGGCGGCGTAGACCCCGCACAGGCTGCGCAGCAGGGTGGATTTACCCGCCCCGTTGCTGCCCACCAGACCGAAGATACACCCCTCCTGGATTTGGAAGGAAATTTGATTCAGCGCTACCACGTTGTCGAATCGCTTGGTGTAATCCAAAATTTCGATCATAAGGCGTCCTCCTCTTTCTTCTTTTGCAGGTACTCGGCGCAGAAGTCCGCCACCTCCTCCACGGTCAGGCCCCGGTCCAGGGCCTCCTGCAAGGCGACGCCCAGGGTCTTTTTGGTTCTGAGCCGGAGCTGCTCCTGGGCGTTGTTTTCGCTGGACAGGAAGGAGCCCTTGCCGGGGACGGTCTCCAGCACGCCCTGGCTCTCCAGAATGCGGTAAGCCTTTTGCACCGTGTTGGGGTTGATGCCCAGCTCCTGGGCCAGGCTCCGCACGGAGGGAAGCTGCTCGCCGGGCTCCAGCCCGCCGCAGGCCGCCAGGCGGATGACGCCGTCGCACAGCTGGTCACAAAGGGGCTTCCTGCTCTTGTAGTTCAATGTTAAAAACACACGATCACCTCTGTCGCGCCATAGTGGGTGTATGGAGCGGAATAATACGCCTTTATCATACACCGGAACGGGCCTATAGTCAAGGGTTTTTGTGAACTTTTTTGATGAATCGCGTCTTTTATCCAACATTATACCTCCTTCCGTCAGGTCCGTATTACGACATCTAGTATGTACATAGCATAACACATGCCCGACACCCTGTCAAGGGCGCTGGGCAATCTGTAATCATTTGTATTTTTTGTTACAATTTTGTTTCCGGTTTCGTTTTGGGTATGCCTCTGAATCGACCTTGTCTGTGATTTCGGTGGGAAACCCCTCCGCCACCGCCTAAAGGCGGCGGCCCTCCTCCCCTTTCAGGGCAGGGAGCGAAGCGGAAGTGCCGCTTGACGGCGGAGGCAAGGGGGTGGTCAGTGACCACGCCGCAGTTCTCCGGGGAAAACCTGTACTATGCTGGGCAACCGACAGGCGCTGTCCTACTAACCACTAATCACTAACCACTAGCCACTAGCCGTTCCTCACAGCGCAAACACCACCCCCGCCGCAGCGGAGAGGGCGATCCACACAATGGGGTGCAGGTCTTTCACCTTGGGGATCCGGGTGGCGATGAACACTGCCACGGCCACCAGCACGCACTTCCAGTTAACGCTCATATCCACCAGGATGGCGTCTCCGCTGACGCTCCAGGCCACGGTCAGCAGCGAGATACAGACCACGCTCCAGCCCGCCGCAGCGATGAGGCCGGTGGAGGCGGGGCGCAGACCGTAAAACACGGCCTCCACATATTTGTTGTCCCGGAACCGCTTCAAAAAGGCGGCGATGATTAGAATGACGATGATGGACGGGGTGATGAGGCCCAGGGTGGCGATGATCGCGCCGGGGACCCCCGCTGTCTCGAAGCCCACGTAGGTGGCCATATTGACCCCCATGGGGCCGGGGGTGGACTCGGAAATGGCGATCATATTCGCCAACTCCGTGTTGGTGAACCAGCCCGTCCGCTGGCCGATGTCGGTCAAAAACGGGATGGTGGCGAGGCCCCCGCCCACGGCGAAGAGACCCGTTCGGAAAAATTCCAAAAACAGCTGTAAAAACATCATTTCGCCCGCTCTCCCTTCTTGGTCATTTTCAGGGCCAGGCCCACCACGCCGCACAGCACCACGATGATGGCCGGGGAGATGCCCCACAGGGCGGACAGCACGAACGTCACCGCGAAAATCACCGCCGTTGGCCCGTCAATGACGCTGGACTTGCGCAGCTTCAGCACCGCATTGAGGATGAGCACACACACGCAGGCCCGGATGCCCGCGAAGGCGTGGGCCACCACCGGCAGGTCCGCGAAGTTCTGCAAAAAGGCGGCGATGACGGTGATAATGACGATGCTGGGGAACACCAGCCCCAGGGTGGCGACGATGCCGCCCAGAGCGCCCTTCTGCTTGGAGCCGATGAAGGTGGCCGTGTTGACGGCGATGATGCCGGGGGTACACTGGCCGATGGCGTAGTAGTCCGCCAGTTCCTCGTTAGTGGCCCAGTGGTGCTTGTTCACCACCTCCCGCTGGAGGATGGGCAGCATGGCGTAGCCTCCGCCGAAGGTGCAGACCCCGGCCTGGGCGAAGGTGAGAAACAGGTCAAGATAGATGTTCATGGAACTTTCCTCTCCGTATTTTCTCTGTTGTTTTCTCCTATTTGTTGTCGGATTTGGCTGTTTTTTTGCTAATGCTGGGGGTGAAACCCCTCCGTCACCGCCTAAAGGCGGCGGCCCTCCTCCCCTTTCAGGGCAGGGAGCGAAGCGGAAGTGCCGCTTGACGGCGGAGGCAAGGGGGCGGTTGGTTGCCAAAAAGATAGTTCTCCGTGGAAAACCGGTACTATTCTGGTTATTAGCCATTCGTTCTTGGTTTTCAGCACCTGGCTAACAGCTAACAGCTAAAAGCTAAAAGCTCAATCACTGAATATGCAGCAGCTTCCCGATTTTGTCCCCCTTGGGCATCAGGGACAAATCGTCCTTGTTCAGCACCCGCAGGGCGATGATGAGTACCGCGTAGATGACCACCGCCGCCAGGATGGACACCGCCACCCCCAGGGTGTTACTGCCGGTGGCCCGGTAAATCAGGCCGTAAATGGCCCACGCGCCGCCGCCCATGATGACCGAAGCCAGCAGCGTCTTGCCAAAGACCTTGACAAAGCTGGGACAGCCGGGGACGATGCGGTAGACGATGAACAGGTCGAGGCAGCAGGTGGTGCCGTAGCAAATGCAGGTGCCCACGGGAGAGCCATAGATGTTGATGGAGGCAGTACCCACCATGAAGTAGTCCGCCAGCACCATGATGGTGCCGCCGATGAGCATGGTGACGATGGGCAGGTGCAGGACGCCGTGGCTCTGCAAAACGGAGTTACACACCAGCATCAGGCAGACGAAGATGTTCGCCACCCCCAGGATGGACAAAATCACGCCCGCCACAGAGGAATCCAGCGCGGGGAACAGCAGCTTGACGATGGGCGTCCCCAGCACCACCATGCCCACGCCGGAGGGGAAGGCGATGAGGGCGGCGGTTTTCAGGGAGGACCCCACGATGCGGGCCGCGCCCTTCCGGTCCTTCTTGGTGAAGCAGATGGTCACCGCCGGGATGACCGAGGCGGTGATGGCCACCATCAGGGAGGCAGGGATTTGGTACACCGTCTGAACGCCGGTGTAGTTGCTCATTAGGGCGCGGGCGTCGTTCTCCGTCAGGAAAAGGCCCGCGTTTTGCAACCGCCGCATGACCAAGGCGTTGTCCACCGCCGTGATGATGGAGGTGGAGGAGGAGGTCAGGGTGATGGGCACCGCCAGGCTCAGGCAGGTTCTGAGAATCTGTTTGGTGCTGTCGGGCCGGTCGTTCCCCACCAGGGGGGACTTTTTGCGGGTGTGGAAGTGCTCGCCGGTCATGTAGAGCAACGCCACCAGCTCGGAGACCGTCACGCCGACGATGGCTCCTGCCGCGCCCACGTGGTCGGGCTGGCCCAGCACTTTCAGCAGATACCAGGCCAGGCTCAGGCCCACGATGAGCTTGAACAGCGCCTCGATGATTTGCGAAATAGAAGAGGGGGTCATGTGCTGGTGTCCCTGGCAGTAGCCCCGGTACACCGCCAGGCCCGCCACCAGCATGACCGAGGGGGCCAGCGCCCGCATACAGTCGGCGGCCTTGCTGTCGCCCATCAGGGCGGCGAAGCCGTCCGCCCCCAGGAACATCACCGCCGAGCACACAGCGCCGAAGGCGAAGAAGAACAGGAACGCCACCCGGAAAATCTTCCTGATTTGGTTGGGACGGCCCTGTGTGTTGGCCTCGGAGATCATCTTGGAGACCGCCACCGGGATGCCCGCCGTGGAGATCATCAGCAGGATGTTGAAGATGTTAAACGCCGCGGTGAAGTCGGTGTACCCCGCCCCCAGGATGTTGACCAGGGGCATTTTGTACACCGCGCTGATAACCTTGACAATTAAAATGCCTACGGCCAGAATCGCCGCGCCGCCAAAAAAGGTGCTGCCGCTCTTCTGTTGCTTTTCTTCGGACATGAACGTTCCTCCT